>JAGCVK010000033.1 GCA_017962415.1 Treponema sp.
AACAAATTGTAATAAAATGAATAATAAACATTGCAACAAGTCTTTTTGGGCGCTTATTAATCATAAGATTACGGCTTAAGATCAAAATAATTCCCGCGTAAAAAAAGAAAATCCCTAATTCTTCGTAATCAGTTAAAATTGTAAGCTCGCTTTCAATAAACAGCAGCCAGAGCATCAAATATTTTGAAGGCTTTATAATTATTATGATTGCTAAAACCACACAGATTGAATGAACAATCGGAATGACAAGGCTTGTATCTGCAAACTTTTCAATAATTGATTTTTTGTCGCCATCAAAAAGTACAATACTTGTAAATGTTGCAATTAATAAAAAAAATAATCCGACAACAGCAACAACTCTCTCCTGGTTGATTCTGTTCCTCTGCATAATATTATTATATCACACAATTTTAAGTTTTCATATATATTTTGTACTATTGAAAGTAAAAAAAATTAATTAAAGCAGCCGTTCAAAATCATTTTAGCGCAGGCATTTTCGCCATCTAATGCGCTGGAAACAATTCCGCCCGAATATCCAGAACCTTCGCCCGCCGGATATAATGCCCGAATTTGAGTACATTCAAAAGTTTCTTTATCCCGCAAAATTCTAACCGGCGTACTTGTGCGAGTTTCAACAGCAATCATAAGTGCATCGCGGCAAATAAAACCGTGCATCATTTTATCAATTTGCTCAAAACCTTTTTTCAATCGCTCAGTAATGTGCGGTGGAAGCCAGCTTGAAAGCTCAGAAGAAACAAGGCCCGGCGTGTAACTTGAAGGCGGAAGGTCTTTTGATTTTTTGCCAGCCAAAAAATCTGTAAGGCGCTGCGCTGGAGCCGCCTGACCATGCCCGTTGGCAAAGGCCAGTTTTTCAACGGCCGTTCTAAAAAGAAGTCCTGCAAGCTGTGGGCAACGTAAGTTTTCCGCCTCGGCGAGGTATTGGGGGGGCACGTCTTCTGGGCGGATTTCTACAACTATAGCCGCATTCGACCATTTTGAATTGCGTGCAGCTGCCGACATTCCATTTACAACAATTTCGCCTGGCCCTGAACTTGAAGGAACAACAAAACCGCCAGGACACATACAAAATGAATAAACTCCGCGCCCCTCAACCTGAATTGTCACACGATATTCGGCGGCGCCCAATTGTGTTTCATTTCGTTTTCCATGATACTGGATTTCATCTATCAAAGCACGCGGATGCTCAACACGAACGCCCGCCGCAAAAGTTTTTGCTTCAAGTGCATTTGGAGCAACCGCCGCAAAAATCTTATAAATATCACTTGCAGAATGCCCGGTTGCAAGCAAAACAGCAGCTCCTTCAAAATGATTTTTTACCCCAGTCAAAACATTTTCAGCTTCAACACCATAAATCTTAAGTTTTCCGTCAGAATCCTTTTTAGTCAAAAAGCCTGTAACTCTGGTGTTAAAATAAAACTCACCGCCAAGTTCAATAATTTTTGCACGCATTGCATTTATAACTTGCGGAAGTCTATCAGTTCCAATATGTGGATGTGCATCTGTTAAAATCTTTTTATCTGCGCCAAAATAATTAAAAATGTGCAAAATACCACTTATATCACCGCGCTTATTGCTGCGAGTATACAATTTTCCGTCCGAAAAAGTTCCAGCTCCACCCTCGCCAAAGCAGTAATTAGAATCAGCATTTACATCATCTTTTGTACTTATAAGCGCAATATCTTTTTTTCGCTTTGAAGTTTCAGCACCACGTTCAATAATTACCGGCTTGATTCCATTTTCCAAAAGTTTTAGTGCGCCAAAAAGTCCAGCAGGGCCCGCGCCTACAATAACCGCAGTTTTTTTTCGATTTTCATCACTAAAAGATTTCTTCCAGGCCGGTTTCCATTCATTTTGAGCCGAAGGCTCTTCGCCAATAAAAACTTTAAAACGTAAATGAAGTTTTAACTGTCCGTGTCTTGCATCAATTGATTTTTTTACAAAAACTGATTTAAAATTCCCTGCTTTGATTTCTTTTTCAAAACCACCAAAACCAGTATTTTTACAAACTTTTTCAAGCTCTTTCTTTATAAGATTATTTTGCAGCTGCTGATTTTTTTCTTCTTCAGCCTTAATTGTAATGGATATTTCCTTAATCATCGGACAGATTATACAAGGGCAAAAAAAAAGTTGTCAAGCAGTTAGCTCTCCAACTAACGGCCCGACAACTCTCTCACCGATAAAAACGGCTCTCCGAAAAAAAATAATAAACTCTCTCTAAAGCAACGCTCTAGTATATATGTATCTTGTAACTTCTTCATAACTCACTTTAATAACTTTAATGTAACTTTAATTTATAAGTTAAGAATATATCGAATTTCCATAATCGTCAACATTTTTTTTTCGATTTAACCCAAGTTATTGAAAAAATAACCAAAGTTAATTTAAAAAAAACGCTTTTTTGCAAAATTTGATAAAAAAAGTGTACAAAAGTCTCATTTTAAAACTTTTGTACACTTTGCATTTTTTTAGTTTATCTGATTTTTTTTACAAAATTGATTTAAAAAACTGCTGCAAACGCTCGCTTTTTGGATTTTCAAAAATCTCTTTTGGACTGCCTTCTTCTTCAATATATCCGTTATTCATAAAAAGAACGCGGTCTGCAACTTCGCGGGCAAAGCCCATTTCATGAGTTACAACAACCATTGTCATTCCTTCTTTTGCAAGGTCTTTCATAACTTCAAGAACTTCGCCTACCATTTCCGGATCAAGCGCCGAAGTTGGCTCATCAAAAAGCATTACATCTGGGTGCATTGCAAGAGAACGAACAATTGCAATTCTCTGCTTTTGGCCGCCGCTAAGAGTTGAAGGATAAACGTTTGCTTTATCTGCAAGCCCGATTCTATCAAGCAGTTGCATTGCTTCAGCTTCGGCTTCTTCCTGAGTTTTAAGTTTCAGAGTTACAGGCGCCAAAGTTATATTTTTCAAAACGGTCAAATGCGGAAAAAGATTAAAATGCTGAAAAACCATTCCCATTTTCTGGCGGCACAAATCAAGATTAACCTTTGAATCAGTTAAATCATTTCCTTCAAAAAGAATGTGGCCGCCGTCTGGAGTTTCGAGCCTGTTTAAGCAGCGCAAAAATGTACTTTTACCAGAGCCAGAAGGCCCGATAATTACTATTTTTTCGCCTTTTTTGATATTTATTGAAACGTCTTTTAAAACGTTAAGCTTTCCAAAGCTGATTTTAAGATTCTTAACTTCTATCACTTTTTGCCATCCTTTTTTCGAGCATGCCGAAAAGTTTTGTTAATCCAACTGTCAAAACAAGATAAATTGCAGCGCAGGTCAAAAGCGGAATCCAGGCATTATAAGTTGCGTTACGAATCATGTCACCGGCTTTTGTCATATCCATTACGGCAATAAAACTTGCAACTGAAGTTTCCTTAATTAAAACAATAAATTCGCTTGTATATGTTGGAAGCACAGCTTTTACAGCCTGCGGAAGAACAATCTTAAAAATTGTCTGCCACTTGCTGAGCCCAAGTGAACGGCCAGCTTCTGTCTGTCCTTTATCAATTCCCTGAATTCCAGCTCTAAAAATTTCTGTACAGTAAGCGCCAGAATTAAAACCATAAGCAAGTATTGCAACAAGAAGGCGGTTCAAGCCCAGCGGTGAAAAAATCACAAAATAAAAAATCATAAGCTGGGTTGCAAGCGGAATTCCACGAAGAACCGTTGTATAAACTTCTGCAATTACTTTTAAAATCTTATTGCCGGAAACTTTCATTAAAGCAAAAATAAAACCTAGAACCGTTCCTATTAAAATTGCACAAAAGGCAATCAAAATTGTGATTCCAAGTCCCTGCACAATCAGCATATAACGCTGGCCGGCAATCATAGTGTCATAAAATGATTGAAACATAAATGTCCTTAAAAAACAATGGCGTTTATTTACAAAAACTGCTAAATAAATATTCCCGCAACGAACTGCGGGAATTAAAAAGTAGCAAGCATAGCTTGTCTGTTAGCCGTTTTTAACGGATTTTTAACTATCGGCTTTTTCTTACAATAATTACCTGCTCTGATTCAAAATATGTTTCAGAGAAGTCAACATTCTTTTTGCGTTCTTCGTTTACAGACATTCCAGCTGCAATAAAATCAATTGTACCAGACTGCAAAGCTGGAATAAGGCTGTCAAAAGCCATATCAACAACTTCAAGTTTCATGCCTGCATTAGCAGCAATTTTCTGTCCCATTGTAATATCAAAGCCAACGATTGTTTTTCCGTCAACATATTCAAACGGTGGAAAAGCAGCATTTGTACCAAGTTTTACAACTTTTGTAGCAGCATTTTCCAAAACCTCAGGAACAACAATTTTTCCGTCAGCTGGCATATAAGCATTTACAAGTTTTTCATAATCGCCGTTTGCCTTCATATCAATAATTGTCTTATTAATGCCAGAAAGAAGTTCTGTATTGCCTTTTTTTACAGCAATTGCGTAAGCTTCTTTATTTTCTGCAAATACATTATCACGAATTATTGTAAGCTTTGGATTGCGTTCAACAATAGCTTTTGCAGGAAGTTCATCAAGAACAACAGCGTCAATAGCACGATTTTTAAGATCCAAAGCTGCGTCCATACCTGATTTAAAAGAAGAAATTTTTGCATCTTTTACATTTTCCTGAACCCAAGCTTCACCTGTTGTGCCAGCCTGAACGCCAACTCTTTTTCCATTAAGGTCAGCAACAGTATTGATTTCTACATTTGATTTTGAACAACCTGAAAGTGCAAGAACAGCTGCAACTGCAGCAGAAATTAGGGTAATCTTTTTCATAAAACACCTCTTATGAATTAATATACAATTTTTTGTATATTAATTCAATATTTATGCATTTTTATAATTTATGCACCAAAAATGAGGTTTGGTATAAACAATACAAGTTTTGGACAGAATACCAAAATCGCAAGTTCAAGCAAAATTGCAATAAAAAAAGGAAGACTTTCTTTTGTGTATTCTTCGGGCGGACATTTTATAATTCCGCAAACTGTATATAGCGCAGAACCAACCGGCGGAGTCATAACGCCAAGTGTTACAATTGTAGCCATAAGAACACCAAAATGAACCGGATCCATTCCAACGCTTGTTACCATTGGAAGAAAAATCGGTGTCAAAAGCAAAAAGTTTACATTGCTGTCTACAAACATTCCAGAAATAAACAAAAAGCCAAGCATAAGTAAAGTCAAAAGCTGAGGATTTTCCGTGATTCCAAAAATGAAATTTGAAAGAACAGCAGGAAGTTTTACCCAGGTAATTGCATAACTAAAAGGCCCAGACATTGCAATAATCAGCATAATTGCGCCAGTATCTTTTATACTTGTAAGCAACGCCTCTTTAAAATTTTCCCAGTTAAGTTTTTTGTAAACGAACTTTCCTACAATCAAAGCATAAAGAACTGCAAAAGCCCCTGATTCTGACGGTGTAAAAACTCCAAAACGAATTCCAACAATCAGAATAATAGGAAACAAAAGAGCCCAAACTGAAACTTTTAGATTTTGCAAAAGTTCTTTAATAGTCAATTTTGGCGCTTCGCTTGCAGGCGGATCAAATTTTCTTATGCGGCTTGTAATTGAAACTGTTGCCATAAGAAAAATCATCATCATAATACCAGGAATAATTCCAGCAGCAAAAAGACGGCCAATTGAAACTTCGCCAACAAATCCAAAAATAATCAAACCAAGACTCGGCGGAATTGTTGCAGTAATAAGTGCTGTAAGACAATTTACAGAACAAATATAACCTTTTGTATAACCGCGTTTTTGCATTTCGGGTCCTAAGATTCTTGTTTCCATTGCAGCATCAGCTGTAGCCGAACCTGAAACGCCGCCCATCATTGTAGACATTACAACAGAAATTTGCGCTGTTCCGCCATACATTCTTCTTGTAAGCAAGCGGGCAAGGCTCAAAAGCTGTTCGGTGATTCCCGAAACATTCATCAAATTTCCAGCAAAAATAAAAAATGGAACTGCTAAAAACGCAAAAGACTGACTTTGTAAAACAACCATTTGAGTAGCAGCTTCAAACGGCAAAACAGGCTGTGTTAAAAAATAAGCAAAGCCTGCAAGTCCTATAACATAAGCAATTGGCATTCCGGCAATAAGAAATATAACAAAGCAGATTAGTAAGAGTGTCATTTTTCAGCCTCCGCAAAATCTTCGTTATTTTTTAAAGAAACTATAACATTTTTGATTTTACCAATTGTAGAAACCGACATAGAAAAAGTAGCAACAACAAGGCTCAACGTAACTACAGAATAAGGAATTGGCATAGATTGATAAGTTCTAAGCCGCTCAACCCAAACAAGACGAGCACCATACACACAAATTGCGCATGTCAAAACAAATATTATTGAATAAATAATCAAAGAAAGAACTTTTTGCACTTTTATTGGAAAATGTCTGGTTAAAATATCAATTCCAATCAACTGTCCAGAACGCCATGCAATATCAGCTCCCAAAAAACTTGTCCAAGCCAACAAAAGCATAGCTAAATCAATATTCCACGACATAGAAACTCTAAAAAATCTTAATATCGCAGATAATAAAACAAGAATCACAAGAAGTATAAAACCTGTGCCGCAAATGCATTTTTCTGCACAATCTAAATATTTTAATATTTTTTTCATAAATAACACCTTTGAATAATGCTAAAATAAGAGAATGCATTTTTCCAAATGCATTCTCTTAAATCTCAAATAAAATTATTCAGTCAATTCTTTAAAGAGCCTGTCTTTTAAGCCAGCTGAAAATCCTAAATCATTATTTACATACAAAGGTTCAATTGCTTTTTGAAATTCTAAAATATCAACATCGGTAATTGTAACGCCATGAGCTTTCATATTATCATAATATGATGATTCTTCATTTCTGATTATTTCGCCATACTCAAAAGCAGCTTCGCGCATAGTTTTTACAAACAAATCGCGGTCGCTTGGAGAAAGACTATTATAGAAATTAGCAGAACATACAAAAGCAGACTGAAGCATATAATGTCTTGTCATTGCAATATTTTTTACAACTTCATAAAGTCTGGCTCCGTCTGCTGTTGCAACCTGAACTTCACAACCATCAAGGGTTTTCTGCTGAATTCCAGGGAATACTTCACCCCAAGAAATTCCAATATTTGCAAAGCCTAAATATTTTGCAAGACCGTTTCCAATTGCATTTCCAAAACCTCTTATGCGAAGGCCAGACAAATCCGAAACACTTTTTACAGGTTTTGTTGTATAAAAACAGCGGAATCCGTTATACATATTTGTGATATAAACAATTCCCTGCTTTTCAAGTTCCTGCTGCCATTCCTTAAACAATTGTGTATCCGGAAGTTTCTTTAAAACCGCTGGATCTGTGAGAATATACGGCGACATAAGAATATTCAAATCCGGAATATTAAATTGACTTGCAAGGCGACCAGGATCGCTTGGAACAACAAGGCTAACACCAAGTTTTGCCTGAGTTACCAGCGCATCTGTATCACCAGACAAAGCGCCAGCAACCTGGACAGAAGCATCAAAGCGGCCAGTTGCATTAAGTTTGTCGGCAACAGCCTGCATCATACGGCTTTGACCTGTAGTTGCAGCTTCAGTTCCAGCAAAAGTTACCTGAACTTTTTTTGACGAACCAGAAGATGCTTTTTTTGAACATGATGAAAACAAAAAAGCGCACCCAATTGTCAAAGCCACCGAAATTCTAAATAGTTTTTTCATTTTTTCCTCCTGATAAAATTTTAATCTATCACTAGAATACTAGTGTATTTGCAAATTTCGCAGGAGTCAAATTATTTTTTTTAACCTAATGATTTTTTATATTTTTGATTTTCTTCTAAAAATTTTACAGCCGTTTTCTGCAAGTATTACCGCAAAGAAAATCAAAGCGCAACCAATTGCCATTCGCAACGTTAGCTTTTCACCAAGAAATAAAGCGCTAAAAAGAATTCCAAAAACAGATTCAAAGCTCAAAAACAAAGAAGCAAGCGATGAATTTACATATTTTAGCCCGATATTCTGAAGACTAAAGCAAATCATAGAGCTAAAGATTCCAAGATAAAGCATTGAAATTATTACTTTTGAATTTTTTAAGGCTTCAACCGGAAATGCTCCGTCAAAAAAAGGCGCAGTAAGCCAGCCAAAAATCGCTGCAAAAACAAACTGCAGTAAAGTCATAATCATTGTATCGCAGCCTTCGCGGTTACACTTTTCTGTCCAAAGAATATGAAGCGCATAAAAAAGCCCGCAGATAATTGTCAAAACATCGCCGCGATTAAAACCGCTTCCCTCGCTGCCAGAAAAATCATTTCCGACAAGCGCCAAAAGTCCAATTCCGGTTAAAGACATAACAGCTGCCACAAATACAAAAAGAGCAGGACGTTTTTTATAAAGAGGCCAGCTTATAAGAGGAATAAAAATTACATATATTGTAGTAAGAAATGCATTTTTTCCGGCTGTTGTATAAAAACAGCCGACAGTCTGAACGATATAACCTGCGTACAAGAAAAAGCCCGTAACCGCGCCCATAAAAAGATGCTTTTTATCTATGAATTTCAGCTTCTTAAAAAAAATCAGCGCGAGCCCAATTGCCGCAATAGTAAAGCGGATTGCAACCATATAAAAAGAACCGATATACAAAAGACTGTCTTTCACAACAACAAAAGCAAAGCCCCAGATTGCAGCTGTTAGCAAAAGCCCCGCACTTGCAAAAAAAGATGTAATTTTTGAATTCATATGAAAGAATATTTAAGAAAAACAAAAATATTGTCAAGTTAGTCATAAAACCGCAAAATTGACGCGTCACTTTTTTTTTTGTATAGTGCTTTATTATTGGAGGTTTCTATGAAATCAAATTTGAAAAAAATTACAAAATGTTTAGCAGTGTTCTTTGTTGCTACGCTTGCAACTTCTTGTGCAACAACAGATATAAAAGGACCTGGATATGATTCAGTTCTCTTAGAAGCACAAAAATCAGGTTATACAGGGGATTCAGGAATGATTGAAAATTCAACTCCTGAAAATTCAGTTCTGGTATATGGCTGGTCTATTGAACCTTATGTTTACATTTATTATGCAGACCAGAATAACGATTGGGAAACAATTCAGAAAGTTGGAGGAGACTTCTGTTTGCCACCTGTTTACAAAAATGCAAAACTAAAGGTAAAAGCCTCATCTTATTTTGAAAGTCATCAGGTACAGTCTGGAAACGCACAAATGGGATACACCGTTGATGTAGTCAATACAGAACATAAAATTAAAAATGATGAATGGAATGTAAATATTCCTAAAAATACATCGCTTCATTTTATGGGCATTCATTCTATTCAAACCAATAACATTTATTCTTGGGAAGGTATTCAAGAATTAAGAAAACAACCGGGAAATGTAATGATTGGTTTTCCAAAAACAGAAGAAGAACATAAAACCTGGTATCAGAATGTTTGCAAAAATACAGAAAAAGCCTGCTTAAAGAAAATCCTAAAACAATACAAAGGCACTGCCTGGGAACCTGTAATTAAAGAACGACTTGAAGAACTTTCAAAATAAGATAGTTTTTAACTCTTGAATTTTAAGCATACTAAACGACGGCGGGCGAGTTCAGATTCTGAACTCGCCCGCTGTCGTTGCATTCGGTAGTAAACTTTTATTTTACTTCAACCTTATTCAAATGCCAGATGTCGCGAACGTAATCTTCGATAGTGCGGTCTGAAGAGAACTTGCCGGCGTTTGCAATGTTTTTAAGAGCCATTTTTGCCCACTTCTTTTTGTCTGCGTAAGCAGCAGCAATTTTTTCGCGGGCTTTGCTGTAAGAATCAAAATCAGCAAGAACATAATAAACGTCCGGGCGCTGGCCTTCTACACCGTAAATCAAAGAATCATGAAGCTCTTTAAAAAGCTGATGAGTTGGATCGTAAGTGCCGTCAACAAGCTGCTCAACAACCTTAGCAAGAGCCGGATTTCGGTCAAGATATTCCTGCGGATTATACGAATGTTCTTTTTCCATTTTTTTGATTTCTTCAGTCAAAAGACCAAATACAAAGCCGTTTTCTTTTCCAGCTTCTTCAAAAATCTCAATGTTTGCGCCGTCCATTGTTCCCAAAGTCAAAGCGCCGTTTAGCATAAACTTCATATTTGAAGTTCCAGAAGCCTCAAGGCCGGCTGTAGAAATCTGCTCGGAAACATCAGCTGCCGGAAAGATTTTTTCTGCAACAGAAACGCGATAATTTTCTACAAAAACAACGCGAATCTTTCCGCGCACGCGGCGGTCGTTATTAATTCGCTCTGCAACAGTATTAATCAATTTAATAATTGATTTTGCACGGCGATAACCGCTTGCAGCCTTTGCACCAAAAATAAAAGTTCGTGCAGGCGGATTGTAGCTTGGATCTTCAACAAGACGATTATAAATATACATTACATGAAGAATATTCAAAAGCTGACGTTTGTATTCATGAAGTCTTTTTACCTGAACATCAAAAATGCTTTCCGGGTCAAGAAATTCATTTTGAGTATGCTTAAGATAATCTGCAAGAGCCTGCTTATTTTCCATTTTGATTCTAATAAGTTCATTTATAGAAGAATCATCATCAATAAACTTTTCGAGCCCTTTTAGCAAAGTTAAATCTTTTTCCCAGCCGTGCCCAATTCGCTCGGTAATAAAAGATGCAAGCTGCGGATTTGCATTCAAAAGCCAGCGACGCTGAGTAATTCCGTTAGTTTTATTATTGAACTTTTCAGGATAAAGCGAATACCAGTCTTTTAACTCCGAAGTTTTTAAAAGTTCAGTATGAAGAGCTGCAACACCGTTTACACTAAAGCAGGCGTGAATTGCCATCCATGCCATATAAACCATATTATTATGAATAATCGACATATGCTCGTGTTTGTAATAATCGTTCGGGAATTTTTGGCGAAGTTCAATTACAAGACGGCGGTTAATTTCTTCTACAATCTGATAAACGCGAGGAAGCAAGCCCTGGAAGATTTCAATAGGCCATTTTTCAAGCGCTTCTGCAAGAATTGTATGATTTGTATAAGCAAAAGTATGAGTTACAACGTCCCAGGCATCTTCCCAGCTGACATTATAATCATCAAGAAGAATTCTCATAAGTTCTGGAATTGCAACAACCGGGTGAGTATCATTAAGCTGAATAACATGAAGCTGCGAAAATTTAGAAAAATCTGTGCCATAATCAGCAACATAATGTCGAACCAAATCCTGCAAAGAAGCAGAACTAAAGAAATACTGCTGCTTAAGGCGAAGCGCTTTTCCGCTTGGGCCATTATCGTTCGGATACAAAACGCGGCTGATATTTTCTGCACTATTTTGGCGTTCAACAGCGCGGTTATAATCCATATTATTAAAAAGTTGTAAATCAAAACCATTTGGGCTGGAAGCCTGCCACAAACGAAGTGTATTTACAGTCTGAGTATCAAAACCGATAATCGGCATATCATAAGGAGTCGCAGTAACTTCTTCGGCATTTTCAATAAAAAAGCGCGGCTGCCCATCTGGAGTTTTGCCATAAGCAATATTTCCACCAAACTTTACAGTAACCGCAAGGTCGCTTCGTTTAATTTCCCAAGGGTCTCTGTGCTGAAGCCAGTTATCAGGATATTCAACCTGATAGCCTTCTTCAATGCGCTGCTCAAACATACCATATTCGTAGCGAATGCCGTAACCGTGTCCCGGATAATCCAAAGTTGCAAGAGAATCAAGAAAGCAGGCTGCAAGACGGCCAAGACCACCGTTACCTAGCCCTGCATCAGGCTCTTCATCTTCAATCATATTAAAGTCTACGTTCATTTCTTTTAGAACATCTTTTACAGCATCTTTAATACCAGAATTAATAAGATTATTGCTTAGGGCACGGCCCATTAAAAATTCTGCAGAAAGATAATAAAGCTGCTTAACAGGCTTTTTTTCGTATTCAGCGCGAGTTGCCATCCATTTTGGCATTATAAGTTCCAGCGCAGAAGCCGAAACTGCATCAAAAAGGTCGTGCTTATTAGCTTGCGAAATATCTTTTCCATATTGACGACGAAGTCGTGCAGAAAGATTTGCCTTAAACTCTTCTTTGTTGAATTCCATAATTAAGTACCTCCGGATTTTATTTACTTATTAAAATAACAGTTGCTCCAGAAATCAGAACATATCTTTTTTGTTCTGCGAGGAGCTCTTCTTTTCCTTTTTCTACAATATCTTCAGGAGATTCAAAAGCAGTATCTGCAACACGATACCACTTTTTGTTTCCCGGCAAAGTTGGAATTGTAATAGTCAAATCATATTGATCCATATTTGTAGCAACATAAAAATCATTATCAACTTCAAGCCCGTTTAGCTTAAAAGCAAGAAAACGCTGCATTTTTGCCCAATCAGGAACTTTTGCGCTTATATCATACCACGATATTTCTGGAATTGCACTCTTCTCATAATTGTCGCGGAAAAATTTTATGCGGCTAAAAATATTGTGGGATTTTCTAAGTTCAATAAGTTTTGAAGTAAAGCGAACAAGGCCTTTATTTTTTTCTGCCAGATTCCAGTTAAACCAGCTGATTTCATTGTCCTGACAGTAAGCGTTGTTGTTTCCGTTTTGAGTTCGGCGCATTTCGTCTCCACCAAGCAGCATTGGAACTCCCTGCGAAACCATAAGATAAATAAGAAAGTTTTTAATTGATTTTAAGCGAGCCTGCTCTATTTTAGGATTTGTACATTCACCTTCATAACCATAATTATAACTGAAATTATCTTCCGAACCGTCGCGGTTATTTTCGCCGTTTTCTTCGTTGTGCTTGCAATTGTAACTTACAAGATCATTCAAAGTAAAACCGTCGTGCGCAGTTATAAAATTTATAGAAGAAAGCGGTGAACGCCCGTCGTGATTATAACAATCCGAACTGCCGCAGATTCTTGTTGCAGCACCAGTTGCAGAATGTTCATCTCCGCGCATAAAATGTCTTATATCATCGCGAAAACGCCCGTTCCATTCACACCAGCGATTTTTTGAACCACCAGGAAATCCTCCAAGCTGATATAAACCGGCACAATCCCACGGCTCTGCAATAATCTTTGTTTTAGAAAGAATAGGGTCTGCACTAATTGCTTCTGTAAGAGACGGAAAATCAAAAGGAATTGGAGCACCATTTTGAGCACGCGTTAAAATAGAAGCAAGATCAAAACGAAATCCATCAATATGCATTTGTAAAACCCAATACCTAAGACTATCGAGAATAAATTGCATAACAACAGGGTGACTACAATTCAAGCTGTTTCCACAGCCGCTAAAGTTCATATAATAATTTTTGTCGCTTGCAGGAAGAGAATAATAAACATCATTTTGCAATCCGCGAAATTCAAAAGTGTACCCCCGCTCGTTCCCTTCCGCCGTATGGTTATAAACCACATCTAAAATCACCTCAATGCCGGCCTTATGCAGCGTTTTTACCAAACTCTTAAACTCGCGGACAGGCCCGCCGCGGTTGCGGTCAAAAGCATAACTGGTTTTTGGCGCAAAAAATCCGATAGTGCTGTAGCCCCAATAGTTTACAAGCATTGCACCCGTTCGAGGATTCGTATTCGCGTTTTCATTTTCATCAAATTCAAAAATCGGAAGAAACTCAACCGCCGTAATTCCAAGCTCGCGCAAATAATCAACTTTTTGTTCAAAGCCGCGGTAAGTTCCGGCATATTCACGCGAAACACCAGAAGTTTGTGACGCCGTAAAGCCTTTTAAATGAGTTTCGTAAATTACAGTATGTTCCAAAGGCCTATTAATAGGTCTATCCCCTTCCCAATCAAAATCATCACTAACAACAACACATTTTGGAAAATCAGAAAGATTTTGAAGTTCACCGCCGGCATTTCCCTCAAAGCCTTCTTTCCATTGCTTATTGTAGGAACGAAAAACCGAGCCCGAAGTAAAAGCCTTTGCGTAAGGATCAAAAAGATATTTATGAGGATTAAAACGCAAACCTTTTGGCGGAATATAAGGTCCGTCAACTTTATAAAGATAAAGAGCGCCTTCGCCCAGCCCTTCAATCAGAATATGCCAAACGTCGCCCGTTCTATTTTTCTCATTATCAAAATCAATTACAGCCGAAGGTTTTTCTGCCTTATCCGAATCAAAAAGAACAAGGCTAACTTTTTGAGCATCACGACTGTAAATTGAAAAATTCACGCCCTCTGAAGTCAGAACTGCACCAAACCCGAGCGGCTTTCCATTATGAACTTTTATATCAGTCATAGTTAATAATTTTAACACAGTTAAATCAGAAATGCCATTTAAAAATATATGATTTTCCACTTTTAGACATTATCAAAAACTCGTGCTATAATAAAATAATATGGAAAATTTAAATACAGAAAACAAAAACAACGAAACACTCCGCACAGCTGTTGTAGCAATAATTGGCCGCCCGTCTGCCGGAAAATCAACCTTTTTAAATACCGCCTGCCAGGAACCAGTTAGCATAGTTTCACCAATTCCACAAACAACGCGCAATGCCATAAAAGGAATTGTAAACACAAGTCTTGGCCAGCTGATTTTTATAGATACACCCGGTTATCACGATTCAGAAAAAAAACTTAATCTAAAACTAAAAAACGTTACAGAAACACAGCTCGAAGGAATTGACTGCGTACTTTACATAATTGATTCAACAAGAGCACTTGGCGAAGAAGAAGTTCACACAGCAGCACTTCTTAAAGACCTTCAAAGCAAAACAGTAGTTGCAATCAATAAAACCGATTTACCTTCAAGCCGCCCGCTTCCAATCAGGCAGTTTATAAGCGAACAGCTTCCCAAGATTCCAAGTGAGCGGATTTTTGAAATGTCTGCCGAAAAAGATATTGGCATTAACGAAGTTTTAAAAGGCCTTTACAGCATTTCACCAGAAGGAAATCCGGTTTACGATGAAGAACTTTACACCGACCAGGATTTAACCTTCCGCGTTTGCGAAGTAATTCGCGGAGAAGCAATAAATCGCCTGCAAGACGAAATTCCGCACGCAGTTTATGTTGAAGTTGCAGATGTAGAACACCGCAACGAAGGCAAAAAACTTTGGATTCGCGCCTTTTTATGCGTTGAACGCGAAAGCCAAAAAGGAATAGTAATAGGAAAAGGCGCTGCTAAAATCAAAGAAATCAGAATGGCAGCCATAAAAAAGCTCAGCGAAATTTACATACAAAAAATCGACCTGGATTTACAAGTAAAAGTTGACAAAAACTGGCGTCAGCGCGATTACACGCTAAACCGGCTGATTCCTTCTTAATATTCATAAAACGCGGAGAGAGGACGATAATATAAGATATGCAGAGGTTATCAGAAGATTTACCTGCCATTAAACAAATTCTGAAAACTGACCAGATAATAAATATAGCGCTAAGAATGCTTGCTTGCATAAACAAAGAAATTACTTTGCACAGCATTCAAACCGCATATCTGGCTGCAGAAGTTGCACGCCAACATCCATTAAACAAGCGCTGCTCATTTGATCATCTGATTTTTCTTGCCCTTTTTCATACACTCGGCTTTTTCCGCGAAGATTTATTTTTTGATTACAAGCCAAACATAAATCAAATAGATTATTTTTCCACAAAAAAATCTACCGAAAGCAAATATGTTTTTGCCTGCTATTATCTGGAATTTATGACGCCGCTCAAAACAGAAGCAATAGCTTTAGAAACCTTTGTACAGCCTTTCAATAAAGAAATGAACAAATATCTTTATCAACAGGAATACAAAGATGTAATTTACCTTTGCGCAAGAATCAGCGATTTTATTCAAAAACAAAGCGGCAAGCCTTTGCCAAAAAATCTGAATGAACTTTCGCCAGGCTATTTTAATCCAGTTTATGTAAAAGCTTTTAAACAGGCAAATCAAAATAATGCTTTAATCAAAGAAATCAAAAATAACAAATACAGAAAAACACTTTCGGCTTACATAAAAAAAATCAATTTTACAGAAGAAGAAAACCGCCAGCTGCAAAAAATACTTGTACAATTTTTGGATTTTAAAAGTACAAGCACAATGAATCATTCAATAAACACAGCAAGTTACGCAATTTCGCTTGGAATGCGGGTTGGGCTAGATTCCAATGAACTTTCCACACTTTTTACAAGCGCCTTTTTGCACGACATAGGAAAAATTGCAATTCCGCAAAGAATTTTGGAATATCCGGGAAGACTTTCGCCAAAAGATATGATAATAATGCGTCATCATGTAAATCATTCAAGGCGAATATTAAACGGCTTTGTTTCAAATGAAATATTGAATGCAGTTTACCGCCATCACGAAAAACTAAACGGCAAAGGCTATCCAAAAAAACTAAAAAGCAAAGAACTAAGTCTGGCCGAGCGGATTTTAACCGTTGCCGACATAACAAGCGCACTAAACGACAGCCGCAGCTACAAAGGCGAATTTTCAAAAAACAAAACAATTTCGATAATCGGCGAAATGACAAAAAACGGCGAACTTGCCCAAAACATCACAAAATTCATACTCGAAGATTTTAAATCACTATTAAAAGAACAAAATATTTTTAGAAACCTGCTTAGCGTAGACTTTAGCAAAGTTATCAACAGTTATAACAATTACGTTTTAAATGACGCCGGCCAGATTGCCGATTCCATAATATCAGATTCAGAACCAATCGAATTCGAAGAGCTTGAAGAACTCGAAGAAATCTAAAATCAAATTATTGTTAAACGCGCCGTATTTCATTATATTAAAAATATGGAAACAACTTATAAAACACAGGGCGTTTGCGCGCGTTCAATTACTTTTACAAAAAATGATGACGGAACAATCACAAATATCAGTTTTGAAGGCGGTTGCAACGGCAACCTCAAAGCAATTTCAAAACTTTGCAACGGAATGAAAGCCTCAGAAATTGTTGCAAAACTCAAAGGCAACACTTGTGGCGCAAAAAGTACAAGCTGCGCAGATCAGCTGGCAAAGGCCGTTGAACAGGCTTAAGCCTAATTTTTTCTTCCGGCGGTTCCCGGCCGCTTCGCGGCCGGTCGCGCTTTGCGCTGTTCCGCGCTCTCGCGCTCCAGCCGCTTCCCTCGCTCACTAACTGCGTTAGTTCGCTCAGTCCAGTGGCCGCCTTCGGCGCAGCTCCAATCGCTAACCGGTTTAAGCGTTCTCAATGCTTCCGCTCCGTTTTTTTTTTGCTTTTCAACATTGCTTTTAATAATGCAAAAGCCTTGCAGAGCCATAATCCTTCAATATATACAATTGTTAAAACTTAGACTTTTCGTTATATTTAATAGATACAATTTTTTAAAATAATTTTGGAGAATATAAATGGCACTTGAATGTGGTATTGTTGGACTTCCTAACGTTGGAAAGTCTACTATTTTTTCGGCTCTCACAGCGGCTCCTGCTGCGGCTGAGAATTTTCCTTTCTGTACAATCGACCCAAACATCGGTATTGTTGATTTGCCAGACGAACGCCTGGACTTTTTAGCTTCAATTCACAATCCTAAAAAGAAGACTCCGGCTTCAGTAAAATTTGTTGATATTGCAGGTTTGATAAAAGGCGCAAGCAACGGCGAAGGGCTTGGAAACAAGTTCCTTGCAAATATCCGCGAGTGTTCTGTAATTGCTCACGTTGTTCGCTGTTTTGATAATCCTGATATTATGCACGTTCGCGACAATGCAAACGAAGCAGCTCCAATCGACCCAGAAACTGATATTCTTACAATCAACTGGGAACTTTGCCAGGCAGACTTAAACACAATCGAAGCACGCCAGGACAAAGTTACACGCGCAATCCGCTCACTTGGAAAAGAAGAAGAAAAAAAATACGCTCCTTGGATTTCTGCCGTTGCAAAAATTAAGCCACTTTTACAAGACGGAAAATGTGCCCGTACAGCAAATCTTACAGACGACGAAAAAAACGCACTTTACGATATGTTCCTGCTTACAATGAAGCCAACAATTTATGTTGCTAACGTTGACGAAGAATCGATCGAAGCGCAAACAAACAAATACGTTGAAATCGTAAAAAAATACGCAGCAGAAGAAAACTCAGACGTTGTTGTAATTTGCGGAAAGTTTGAAGCAGACCTTGCTGAAATCACAGACGAAGCAGACCGCAAAGACTTTATGGAAAGCGTTGGTCTTACAGAAAGCGGACTTGCAGTTTTGGCTCGCAAAACTTATCATCTTATGGGACTTCGAACCTTCTTTACAGGCGGACCAGACGAATGCCGTGCCTGGACAATTCACGCAGGCGACAAGGCTCCACGCGCTGCCGGCGTAATCCACACAGACTTTGAAAAAGGCTTTATTAAAGCCGAAGCATACACTATAGACGATCTTCGCAAGTACAAAGACGAAGCTGCAATCAAAGCTGCCGGAAAGTACCGCCAGGAAGGAAAAGAATACGTTGTTCAAGACGGCGATGTTCTGTTCTTTAAGTTTAATGTTTAATTAACGCATTTTAGCTTCGCAAAAGGTGCTCAAAACTAAAAAAGACTATCCAATTTGGATAGTCTTTTTTTTATTTTCATAAACAAAGTGTTTTCAAAATTGTTTGATTTATTCGCCTAATTTAGAAAGATTCATAAGATTTGGCTCTTTTGGCGGATTTTCAAGTTCAAGATACTGCTTAAGAAGTTCTTTCTGCTTTGTAGAAAGATGTGTTGGAACTTGAACCATAATCTTAACGTAAAGATCGCCCTTGCGTGAAGAACCTGAAATTGGAACACCTTCGCCTTTTATGCGCAAAAGTTTTCCGTTTGCAGTTCCGTCTGGAATTTTAATAGCAAGTTTTTTGCCGTCGAGAGCAGTAATTGTAATTTCACAACCAAGAGCAGCCTGCGCAATACTGATTGGAACAGCGCAGTAAAGATCTGCACCGTCGCGCTCAAAGAACGGATGCTGTTCTACATGTAATACAACTACAAGGTCTCCTGCAGGGCCGCCGTTTTCACCAGCATCGCCCATTCCGCGTATTACAATACGTTTTCCATTATCAACGCCGGCTGGAATCTTAAGAGACATCTGTTTTGATTTTTCCTGAATACCAGTTCCGCGACAGCTTGGACAAGGCTTATCTATAATAGTTCCTTTTCCACCACATTTTGGACAAGTCTGCTGAATTGTAAAAAATCCGTTACCCTGACGAATCTGCCCCATACCATTACAAGTAGGACAAGTTTTTTTAGAAGCGCCTGCTGCAGCACCAGTTCCCTTACAAGCCTCGCAAGGCTCATTATGCTTAAAGTGAATATCTGCAGTAGTTCCATAAACAGCGTCTTTAAACTGAATATGAAGATCATAGCGAAGACTTGCACCAGCTGCCGGGCCACTACTACGAGAAGAACGTGAACCGCCGCCAAAGCCACCACCAAAAATACTGTCAAAAATATCAGAGAAGCCGCCACCAGCTCCACCAAAGAGGTCAGAAAAGTCGTGGAATGCGTGTGAGTACTGAGCGCCGCCACCGCCGCCCATTCCGTCAAGGCCGGCAAAACCGTACTGATCGTAAATCGGTCTTTTCTGCTCATCAGAAAGAACTTCGTAAGCCTCTGTAGCTTCTCGGAATTTTTCTTCGGCAGTTTTGTCGCCCGGATTTCTATCCGGATGATATTTTACTGCAAGCTTACGGTAAGCCTTTTTAATCGTATCCTGATCAGCTGATTTATCAACACCTAATACTTCATAATAATCGCGTTTTGCCATATCGTATGTCCATCAATAAAAATCAAAAATATTAATAAAATATATCAAAAAAATGTCCTGTCTACAATAACAGGACATCGTGAAAAAAAATAGTCCTGCTCTACCGGGCAAGACCGTAATTGCGGCTCGCTAGTCTCGCCGCTTGAGCCGTTTTTTCGATAATCCTAAACCGGCCCGCTGTCGCAGCCCGGTTTTTAACGGATTTTCGATTTTAGGCTTATTTATTGTCATCCTTTACTTCATACTCAACATCGTCTGCTGAGCCTTTGTTGAAGCCAGAAGTTTTGTTTTCCGCACCTGCGGCTGAAGCACCAGCATCAGCTCCTGCGGCACCGTCAGCGCCTGGCTGAGCTCCGCCTGCTGCGGACTGCTGCTTGTAAAGCTCTTCAGCGATCTTGTAAGAAGCCTGCTTCAAAGCTTCTGTCTTAGCCTTGATGTCTTCTACATTGTCGCCCTGCATTGCCTGCTTGAGAGCTGCAACAGCATCTTCAATCTTCTGCTTTTCGCCACCGTCAACCTTGTCTCCAAGATCTTTGAGTGTCTTTTCTGTAGCATAAATCAAGCTGTCTGCTTCGTTGCGAGCATCAACACCTTCGCGTTTTGCCTTATCTGCAGCCGCATTTGCTTCTGCATCTTTAACCATCTTCTCGATTTCTTCATCAGAAAGTCCAGAAGAAGAAGTAATCTGAATGTGCTGCTCTTTACCAGTTCCAAGATCCTTAGCAGATACGTGAACGATACCGTTAGCATCGATATCGAAGGTAACTTCAATCTGTGGAACACCACGAGGAGCGGCTGGAATACCTACGAGGTCGAAGCGGCCAAGTGTACGGTTCTGGTCAGCCATTTCACGTTCACCCTGGAGTACGTGAATTGATACAGCAGTCTGTCCATCAGCTGCAGTAGAGAAGATCTGGCTCTTCTTTGTAGGAATTGTTGTATTTCTTGGGATAAGCTTTGTGAATACGCCACCCATTGTTTCAATACCAAGCGAAAGTGGAGTAACATCAAGAAGAAGTACGTCCTTAACGTCTCCGCCAAGTACACCACCCTGAATGGCTGCACCAACTGCAACTGCTTCATCT
>JAGCVK010000034.1 GCA_017962415.1 Treponema sp.
GTGTAGTTTTCATTTGCTTACTCCTTTAGAATATTTATGCACGTTCCCTGATAGAAACGTTTACTTCAATTTTACCACAGTCAGAAATAAGAGGAACAATAAGTGCCTCAACGCTGTCTGTCGTTCCACCAAGCGCTGCAATCTCCATCTTTTGTCCTACAAAAAGAGCTGGTGGCGTAAGGTCAAACCTAAAACCAAGCTCGTGAAGTTTAGTTACTGCCTGAGCTGTAATAAGGTTTGCCAACTCACTAATTGTAGCTTTAGCCAAATCATCGAATTCCGGCAGAGTCTCACCGTTCATTGCAGATGCAATATTCAATGCAGTTTCCATAGTCATATCAAAAAGAACACGACCTTCTACATCGCCAGCAAGACCAACCAATGCAGCAACACCCATAACAGGCATAGCAGTTGATTTCAAATACAAATCACCGCGCTTTACCTCTGCACCACCAAGCACCTCTTGAAGTACACGAAATGAAGTTTCAACGAACGGGTTAATATACTCTACTCGCATCTTAATCTCCTATATTATTCACTATTTAATCTTTTGTATACGCTACAAGCGTACCAACAGCATTCTCACCAAAACTAAAGGAATCCGGCATTTCTTCGTTCTCGCCAATAATAGCAACTGCATTTCCTTTCATTTTTTCAATGAAGTCAGAAACAACCGCTTCCTGTGAATTTTCGTCCAGCAGAGAAAGAATATCACGAGCAAAAACAATGTCTACCGGTGGCAGCGCATTTGTATGCTTACAATCATGATATTCAAACATAATGCTGTCTTTTATTTCCTGATTAAAAGTATACTCTTCATTTGCTTTTTTTGTCAAATACGGAGCATACCAGTCTGAAGCTAGATTTGCTGGAATAGACATAAGCCCTGCATTTGATACAGTCAGCAAATCTATATCCTGCGCATAAATACGAATTTTTGCTTCAGGATAGCGCTGCTTAAGTATACATGCCAGAGAGTACGTTTCCGTGCCCTTTCCACAGCCCGGATTCCAAACAATAATCTGCTTTGCAGAATTATCAGGAAGAACCTTAGATACAGCATCAGCATATTCTTTAGACCACCATGTATCAGTAAATGGCGACCAGAACGGTTTAAGAAATTCATCAGCCTCTTGTGAATCCTGAAGCTGATTTTTCTGAGTTTCTTTTGTCCATTCTGAATATCTGTGCTTAACCCAAGACGAATTAACTGATGAAACAGTAAAATTCTTAAAGGTAAGAAGGCTCTCGCTAATAAACTTAATATCTGCCGAAGATTCATTGCTTTCTTCTGCAGGTTTTGCAACTCCAGCAATTCCCTTTGCAATATCAGCAGGCGATTTTACCATTCCACTTTGAACAACAGCGTCCATTTGAGTTTTTGGAGCTTCAGCCTGTTTTTGCTGAAGCTGAGGTTGTGGCTTAGGAGCTGCTTGTGGAGCAGGAGCCTGCTGAAATTGAGGAGTTTGCTGAGTCTGCATTGAAACCTTAGGAGCTTTATCAAAATTTGTTCCCGGAGAAATAGCTTCAGCAGATTCTTTAGAAGAAAAAATACGCGTAATATCAAGCAAAACGTAAAGTCTGTTATTACTTTCAACAACACCGTCAATATATTTTATGTTGATGTCGCCAAACAAAGGATGCGGCGGCTGAATTGTACTTTTTTGCACACCAATTACTTTGTCAATTTTATCAACAACAACACCAAATTTCTGATCATCTACAGAAAGAATCAACATATTTTCAAGTTTATTTTCAACTCTTTCTGGAACTTCAATATTAAAAAAGATTCTCAAATCAAGAATCGGAATAATTTCACCGCGAAGATTATAAACACCAAGCACAAAAGGAAGCGTATTTGGCACAAATGTAAATCGACCAGCTTTTGCAATTTCCTTTACATGCATAATATCTATTGAATAATCTTTGTCTGCGAGCGAAAAAGTTACCATCTTAAAATCAACAACAGCGGCATTTTCTTTTTTTTCTTCAAGCTGTGTAAGAACTTCTGTCGCAACTACAGTCTCATTTTCTGCACCCATAAAAACACCTCTATTACTGAGCAAACTGAACTTGATCTTTAGATTGTGCAAGAAGTTCCTGCTTAACCCCAAGATCTACAAGCTGGCTAACATCAATAATCAGCGAAACCGAACCATCACCAAGAATTGAAGCACCGGCAATTCCAGGAGAACTAGTAAACTGGTCTTTCAGAGGTTTAATAACGACGTCCTCTTCTCCGATAAGAGCATCAACCATTACCCCGATTTTCTTTTCCTGTGTACCAACAATTACAATATAACATTCATCAGTTTGAACCGATTCTTTGATTCCAAACAATCGTGACAAACGAAGCACGCTAATAACTTCATTACGAACATTCAAAATCTCGTAATTATCAATATAATTGATTTCAGAAATATTAATACATTGACTTTCAATTACGTTTGCAATTGGAATAGAGTAAACTTCTTTTCCAACACGAACCAAAAGTCCCTGAATAATTGCAAGCGTAAGCGGCAGCTTAATTATAAAGGAAGTTCCTTTGCCCTTTGCAGAGTTTATAGAAATTGTTCCTTTAAGGTTATTAATCATTGTTTTTACAACATCAAGTCCAACGCCGCGTCCCGAAATATTCGAGATTTTTTCTGCGGTAGAAAAACCTGGCTGCATAATCAAATTAAAGGCATCTTGTTCAGAAACAGTTTTATCCGGGTGAATAAGCCCGCGCTCAACAGCCTTTTTGCGAACCTTTTCAACATCAATTCCAGCACCATCATCTTTGATTTCAATTACAATCTGGTTACCTTCGTTTGACGCTTTAAGAAGAATTGTTCCTGTTTCAGGCTTTCCAGCCGCAGTACGAACTTCTGGAGTTTCAATACCATGATCTACAGAGTTACGAACACAATGCATAATCGGATCGAGCAAATCTTCTACAACCGATTTATCAAGTTCTGTGTCTTCACCTTCTATTACAAGATCAATTTTCTTATTAAGATCACGCTGCAAATCGCGAACAACGCGTGGGAAACGGCTGAAAATCTGATTGATTGGAACCATTCGGATTTTCATTACGCCTTCCTGAAGGTCGCCGGCAATTGTACCAAGATTTTGCGTATAAGAACGGAATTTTCCTGAAATTGTTTTTGCTTCAGATTCATATTCATCAAAAATATTACTCAACGAACCATATTCTTTGATAATATTTTTTCTAATATCAACAGAAGAAACTCCATCTTTAATTTGTTCCATATATTCTGGAAGTCTATCAAAAAGATTATGAAGTTTTTCTTTATATTCATTTTCAATTGACTGGAAGCGCGAAAGTTCAGCCGCATTCTGCATTGCAAGCTGGTTAAACGAAGCCTTGTTGATTACAGCTTCTGAAACAAGATTCAAAAGATTATCAATTCGGCGAGAATCAACACGCAAAATTGAACTTTGCTGTGCATGCGCAGAAGTTTCTTTTTTAGGTTCAGCTTTCTTTTCTGCTTTTGGCTCAGGTTTAAGCACATTGTCGTTCAAAATATCGCCAAGCAGTTCAGATTGAGCTTCTGTCATATTTCCTGGTGGAACTTCATCAGAAGGTGTAATTGGAACAGAAGATTCTTCTTGAACCGGAGCAGCACTTGCAGCCGGAGAAGGAGCCGGAGCCGCTTTTACAACATTTGGATCAGCTTCGGTTCCAGTTGTATAATCTTCCAAAAGATGTGCGTCTGTAATTAAAGTAACATCACTTAAGAACGCACAATCTTCGATTTCTGGACCTTCGGCATCTGTTGCCAGATAATAGAATACATTTTCATAAAACTGATCTTCATAAAGCTCATCAAAATCAGGAACCGTTTTTAGAACATTTCCAACATTTTTAAGAGCCGCAAAAACCTGAATACCGCCAACAGTATTCATTGGATTATTTTCATCAAATTTAACTGCAATACACCAAAGTTTTTGATTACCCTCACAAGTTTGCTTGAGTTCAGCAAAATCTTCTTCGGAAATTGAAGGTAAAATGAGTGCTTGAGGAGCCACTGGAGTTGCAGGTGCGGCTGGAGCAGCAACCGGCTGAGGCGCTGGCGCTGATTTTGCAGCCTTTTTAGGAGCCGCTTTAGCCTTAGGAGTTTTTTCTCCTTTTTGAGGGATATAACCATGAAGCTTTTCAACAATAGAATCAATGTTTTCTTCGTAAACACTACCATTTTGTCTGGCTTCAAGCATTGCCTTGATTACATCTATAGAAGTGAGCAGAATATCAACTACATCTTCATCAACCGTAAGTCTGTCTGAACGGATTTCATCAAGTACATCTTCAACAGTATGCGTGAAGTGAGAAAGTTCCATCATTTCAACAGTTGCAGAACCGCCCTTGAGTGTATGCGCAGCGCGAAAAATCTCATCTATTGCTTCATGATTCGAAGGATCATTCTCAATAACGAGAATATTACTTTCCAGCTGTTCAACCTGCTGTTCTGCTTCCGCGAAGAAGTCCTTTAGCAACTCTTCGTTATTCGGGTCAAGATAATCACTCATATAGAAATATTATAACGCGAAAATCACATATTTCAAGCGAAAACTTATCTTGAAAGAAAGAAAAATTTTTTGAGCATTTTTTAAGAATCTTCCTTATAATAAACTATGCAAATAGATTTTTTTGTAATGCTGGTTTATATTTATGCCGATAATGAATAAGGAGTTTTATACTATGAACAGAAAACATTTTATTTTAATAGCAGCAGTTTTTTTGATTTCAAGCAGACTTTTTGCTGCAACCTCCTTCTCGGGCTATGCAGGCGCAAAGCTTAATTATTCGCCAAATCCTGAATCAGAAGATTATGATCCTGATTTGAAACTTCAGGCCTTTTTTGCAGGCCAGTTTAATTTTTCACAAAACGTTTGGAGTCACCTGGAATTTTCTATTAATACTGGTGATTTTTTTGCGCAATCATTTTTTCACGAAACTGATTCTAAGTTCCAGGTAGATGAACTTTCGCTTATTATGCGCGCAAATATGTACAGCTGCGCAAATTATTTTAGTATGTTTATGGGAACTTACGATCCAATTGGTTCTGATGTATTTTTGCAAAGATATTTTAACATCAAACCTATAAGTTCAAAAATCACAGAAAGCTATCTTGGACTTGCAGGTTCCATTCTTTATCCGCATTTTGGAATTGGAATTTCTGATATTATCAAATTCTATA
The DNA here is from genome assembly GCA_017962415.1 of Treponema sp. Classification (GTDB taxonomy): domain Bacteria; phylum Spirochaetota; class Spirochaetia; order Treponematales; family Treponemataceae; genus Treponema_D. The sequence continues at coordinate 5,205 of JAGCVK010000034.1, forward strand.
ATAAACCAATTGCTTTTGGCGGCTACCTTTATGTAAATCACGAAGATGAAGATAATTATGTTTTCAACGCAGATTTGCGCTTTGCTACTGTACTTAGATTTTTGACTTTTGATTTTGCCGGCGGAATTGGAATTCCTCTTTCTGATAAATACAAAGGCGAAGAAGTTATTCTTGCAATCGAAAAAATCTATTGGCACGCAGGAACAACAATGCTTCTTGGAAACAATTATACCACTTCGCTTTTCCTTCAGGCCGGAATTTACAACGCAAGTTTTACAAAAAAGCAGGATTCTTCGGTTATTTCGCCAAATGAAATCTATCTTTTGGCTGAACCAAGATTTTTGCTTGGCAAAGGTCATTTAAACATAAGCGTTTTCAGTCTTCCACCAGAAACTGTAAAAAAACTTTTATTTGTTGATGACACTCTTGGCGTTGATGTAAATATTTACGGAGAATCTTCTACTTCTGGCTCAAAAGAAGTAAATTTTGGAACACACGTTTGTCTTTCATTTATTGACAAAAACTTCGAAGATTTGCAGGATATTCAAAACATAAACAGCAACGGCTACAATTTAAATATAACTCCATATTTTTCTACAACATTCCTTTCTGGAGAACTTCATCTTCAGGGAACTTTAAGAATCAAAGAGTTTATTAATGGAAACGCCGGACGCGGAATTTCTGTAGATTTAGGCTACAGAACAAAATTCTAAAAAAAACTTGCCGCCTGTAACCATTTGTCAGTAAATTCTATTATATGAGTATGAGCTATGAAGATGAAATTATAATAGATGAACTGACAATGCCAGCACTTCCTGTAGAAATTGGTTCTCAGCTCGCAAATCCAAATGACTTTTATAAAATGGCATTTCAATTTCAGCAGATTATGATGATTTATGAAAGCGCCATTAAACAGATAGAAACTAAACTAGATATTTTAAATAAAGAAAATCAGGTCAATAGAGAGCGAAGCCCAATTGAAACAGTAAAGTCCCGCATTAAAGCACCAGACAGCATTGCAAAAAAACTTGAAAAAAAGAATCTGCCTGTTACTTTTGAATCGATGATGTCAAATCTTGACGATATTGCAGGCGTTCGCGTAATTTGCCCTTACATTTCTGATATTTATTCTATGCGCGATATGCTTTTAAAGCAACCGGATTTAAAACTTATAAGACAATGCGATTATATTGAAAATCCAAAGGAAAGCGGCTACAGAAGTCTTCACATTGTAGTTGAAATTCCTGTTTACCTTTCTAAAACTGCGCACAACGTGCGGGTTGAAATTCAACTTCGTACAATTGCCATGGATTTTTGGGCAAGCCTTGAGCATCAGCTACGCTATAAAAATACCGCAAAAGTTCCAGACAGCGTAAGGCGCGAATTATTCCGCGTTGCCGAAACAATCGCAATGACAGACCGCGAAATGGAAGAAATTGCACTTGAGTTACAAGCCTTAGATTGATAGAATATAACAATTGATTCTATATTCTAAGGAATAAAAAAAAATGAAAAACATTCAGAACAAGTGGATCCGCGGTGCTATCCCGGCTCTTCTTCTCCATTGCAGTATCGGAACTGTATACTGCTGGTCAATTTTCAGCCAGGAAATTGCAGACTACATCGGCTTTTCAAAAGGCGCTGTAGAATGGGCTTTCAGCTTTGCAATCTTCTTCCTTGGTATGTCAGCTGCCTTCCTCGGTGGCCTTGTAGAAAAAAATATTCACAAGTCTTCTTTGATTGCTTCAATCACCTTTGCACTTGGTATGGCCGGAACAGGATTCTTTATCTGGTACGGTGGAACTCACCCACATAGTGTTCTTTCACTCGTTGGAATTTACATCAGCTACGGTTTTATTATGGGAGTTGGACTTGGAACAGGTTACCTTTCTCCTGTAAAAACACTTATGCTCTGGTTTAAAGATAAAAAAGGCCTTGCAACAGGTCTTGCAGTAGCAGGTTTTGGTGCAGCTAAAGCTATCGCTTCTCCTATTATGAGCCGTATGCTCAACAGTCTTGGAGAAGGCGGAGTTTACAAGATGTTCTATATTCTTGCTTGTGTTTACTTTGTAATGATGTTCGTTGGTCACCTTATTCTTGCAAAACCTGCAGGTTGGGTTGAACCACAGAATAAATCAAAAGACGAAGGAATCATTGCAACTCTTAAGACAGAACCAATTGCTTCTTACATTGGAATCTGGCTTATGTTCTATATCAACATCACTTGTGGTTTGGCAATTATCAGCCAGGAAAAAATGATTGTAAAGTGCGTAGGACTTGGTGCATTTGCAGGAATTATTTCTACAGTTTCTGCTTTGTTCAACGCTGGTGGCCGTTTAGGATTCTCTGCATGGGCAGATAAAATGAAAGACCGCAACACAGTTTACAAATTGATTTTCACACTTTCAATTGTTTCAACATTAATTGTTCTTCTTTCAAAAGGAATTGCAAACGGTGCTGGTAACACAGTACTTATAATCTTCGTTCTCGCTTTGATTTTCATTGTAAACGCAGGTTACGGCGGCGGCTTCTCTAACGTTCCTACCCTACTTTCAGACCATTACGGAATGGGAAATATTTCTGCAATTCACGGAATTACACTTTCTGCATGGGCATTTGCAGGTTTGACAGGAAATCAGATGGCTTCGTTCATCGTAAAGCACACAGGTGAAATTATTGATGTTCACGGAGTTCAGGCAAATCCTGCTGGATATCAGAATGTACTTATTGTAACAACTATTTTGTACGCTGTTGCAATGTGCTTGAGCTGCTTCCTTGTTCGCCCAAGCAAAACCTCAAAAAACAGCTAATTTTTATAAATAAGAAATAGCAACATAAAAAAAAGCTGGAAGATTTTACGAAATCTTCCAGCTTTTTTTATTCGTTTGGAGTTTTTGGATTTTTATCTAAAAGAACATAATTTGTGATTATCATATAAGATTTATCTGGCTGCTGAACGCCGGTTGCATAAATTCTAACTTTTACATACTTTCCTTCACTTGTGAGCGCGCGGTAATCATAACTTACAGGCTTTTTGAATTTTGTAACAAAAGCCTTAAAAGAAACTGCCATAAAGCCCGGACGATCCAAAGGATGAATTACAGAAAGCGCTTCTTTTTCCGTCCAGTTTAAAACAGTTTCGCGAGAAAAACCGCTTAGTTCTGTAAACATTTGATTTACCCTGAGAACTCTTGTTTTTCCAATCCAAGGAATAAGTTTCATATTCACATTAACGTGCATAAGACACATTCCAACCTGCGAATTATCGAGCATCATTCCAAGCTGATTATTTGAAATTGCAAGCGTATTTTCTGTGATTTTTTCGTTTGTAACATCTTCTGTTAAAATGTAAATTGAATGCCGGTTTTCGTTTCGGCTGAATTCCCAAACATGACTTCTAAGCCAGCGCGGATTTTCTTTTACAAAAGTTTTAACTTCAGATTCGCAAATTACTTCGGTATTTTCATTAAAGGCTTTTTTTATAGAATCAATTAAAACCGCAAAAGACTGTTTACTAATAACCTTTCTAAGATTCTTTTTTACATCTGCAAAGGCAAGCGTTTCCATTTCAAACATTGTAAGAAATTTCTTGTTTGCACGAATAAGAACAATTGATTCGGTTTTATCATCAAATTCATAAATTGAAGCTGCGTCCGTAAAATCTTCAAACATAAGACTTTCTGGCGAATCTGGAGAAAGGAATTTACGAACATCAATCTGGCCAAAAGTTCTTGGCCGATGAATTGTAACCCGAACATCAGAAGACTTTAGCAAATCAACAAAAACATCTTCTGGCATTGGTTTTGCATACAAAAATCCTTGAAATACATTTACGCCAATACTTCTAAGAAAATCTGCCTGTTCATGAGTTTCAACACCTTCTGCAACAGTTATGTATTCAAGACCTTGAGCCATTCGCACAACATAATTGATAATCGTTCCGCCGCGATTCATACTGTCGTCGCCGCGCATAAAGCCCATATCGAGCTTCAAAATATCAATTGGCATATCTTTTAGCGAATTGAGCGAAGAATAGCCGCTTCCAAAATCGTCCATTGCAATGCTGTAGCCAAGACTTCGGATTTTTCCAAGCCGCTCGTTTAAAAGGCCTTGAGAATTCATTTCGGCAGTTTCGGTAATTTCAAAATGAATCAAATGCTCTGGAATGTTGTAATTTTCTTTGAGGCGCTTTATATAATAGTACAACTTGTCTGATTCAAGACTTACACGCGAGATGTTTATAGAAATTGGTACCGGCTCTATTCCAGCATCAAGCCAGGAACGAACGGCGGCGAACACATTTGTCCAGATTTCGCGGTCTAGCAGCTGGATAAAGCCGTTTTTTTCGGCAATTGGAATGAAAAGGGCTGGCGAAATTATAGTGCCGTCTTCTTTGATCCAGCGGCAAAGGGCTTCCGCCCCGACCATTTCGCCGGTGGACGAGGAATATTGCGGCTGAAACCAGATTTTGAATTCACCGTTATCAAGCGCCGGCTGCATTTGCGAAGTTATCTCCGCCTCTAAATGCGTTCGCTCAATATTTTTTTGCGTAAACGCGGTGTAAGTATTCTGCAAAGAAGATATGCTGTAATCCATACAAACAGAAGCCTGATCCATTGCAGAGCCAATTCCGTTTTCATAATTTGCAATTCTAATTCCAAAATGCATTGTAATTGGAAATGAAATATGCAAAGCAGCACTATCAAAAAACTTGCAAGACTGAAGCTTTTGAAGATTATCAACATTATTTTCCATACAGATTGCAAAAGATCCGCCGCCAAGTCGCGAAACAATTCCTTCTTCTCCTGCAATTTGGCGCAAGGTTGCTGCAATTTGCCGCAAAGCATCGTTTCCGGTTGCAAAACCATATAAATCATTAATAATCTTGAGTTTATTTACATCACCAACAGCAACAATAAAGTTTTTATCCTGATTGCGCATAAAAAGCTGATTACCTTCGCGAATAAAAGCCTCGCGGCTCATAAGCCCTGTAATCGCATCTGTATAATAGCGCTTTATCAAAAGATCATTCATATAATGAATACAGTTTTCTTTTCGGCTGTAGCCATAAGCAATTGCCTGCGCAAGCTCTTTACAAGAACTATAACCGCAAGAGCCACAGTTGATATTCTGCTTCTGCTCATTATCTTTTAGCATATCAATAAAGATTTCATCAAAAGCACTTTGCGGAACTTTAAATTGCTGTCTTGAATAATCTGTATAAGTTCGGCCAAAATCATCAGGCCTAATATATTTAAAATGCGAACTGATTTGTTTCCAGAATTTTTCCGGATTATCCATATCAGAAAATGAATTGTAAGCATCTTTTCTGATTGCAATTGCATTTGAATAAGCAACAGAACGATTATAAGTTTCGCGATCAATTCCAGGACCAGAAATACAACCGCTTCGGCAAGCAGAAAGTTCTGCAAAAAGCGGCTGCATATCTTTAAATTTTTCGTTTAACGAAAGATAAAGAGAATCAATTCCGTCACTAGAAAATCCATGAAGTGAAATTATAGTTTCAGTTCTAGGAAAGAAAGTTGAAACCACATCAGAAAATTCTCCGCCAACAGAAACAATAGAGCCAAAACCCAAAGCCTTTAAGTCCAGCTCGCCGCTTAAAGAATCATCTTTTAATTTTGGAAGCCGGTTAATAACATGTGCAAAAGTAAGATTATAAGAAAGCGCTCCGTTTGTATTTTGGCTTTCAACTTCATCTTTGTTTGCAATACAAGCACTAAGAACCGCAATTTTATTTTCATCACCAAGATATTTTTTTGCATAAATTGCGCTGCACATTACAGGCGGCTGAATAGGCATAAGTTTTGGCAACAAAAAAGGATGATATTTTTGAATTACCGTTATAAGAGCAGGACACGAATTACTAATAAAGGCTCTGTCATCAATTGGCCGCTTTTTAGCTTCTTTTAGATATTTTGCAGTAAGATATGCACAAATTTCACGGCCATATCCGCCGTCATAAATTTTATCAACTCCAGCGGTACGAAGTCGTTTTATAATTTCAGTAGCATTTTCCTTGTAAATTGCAAAAAAATCCGGCGACAAAATAAGAGATATTTTTACACCTTTTTTTAAATCCTTAAAAAACTTATCGGCATCATCTCTAAAATCACGGGCATTATGAATACAAACATCGATACACTTTCCACAATCGCTGCATTTTCTGGAATCAATTTCCATGTGAACTTTGCCATTATGAACGACAGAAACATTGGCACCCATAAGCGCACAATTGCTTACGCATTTATTACAGGCAATGCATTGAGAATTAGTAAAAATTACGCCGTTATTATATCTGCCCATAAGCTCCTCATTCAAACACCAGTAAAACCATAGTTTGATTCAGATGAATAAAATCAAGCTGCTCGCCGTAGCCTGAAACGCCAATATATTTACCATAATTACGAAGCACATTAACGAATTCGCCAAAACACCCGTCTTTTTCAAAAAGCCTTGAGCGCGAAATACAATTAATAGAAATAGTAAAAGAAGGAGCTGCAATATCATTCAAAACCCGCTGCACAGTTTCGTTCCAAACGCGCTGCACATTATCCAATTCCAAAAGCAGCATTTTTGTATGATTGTAAATCCTTGAATAATAAGAAATTGAGCCGTCCGGAAAAATCTCGTTGGCCTCAGTAATGTAAATATCGCCGCCGGCAATTCGTCCCATTGGATGAGTCAACAAAACTTCCGAAAGCGTTTCCGGCGGAACTTTTAAAGTGCGCGAAAGAATCTCGGTTGCCGGCTCTTCATCATATTCCATAACAAGACGTTCTTCGCAATCTGCATAAGTTGCAACAAAACGATATGAAGTTGGCTTAAAAATATTTTCGCGATAAATTCCAATTCGCCCTTTTAAGTTATGAATAAAAACAAAAACGCAGCTTTGCTTATAAATATCGCCGCCAAGTGCAACATAAGTTTCTTTTCGCTCTGGAGTAACTCCCGCAGAACCACCAACAACCCGAATTCCAGTTCCTTCCAAAACCTCTTCAAAAGTATCAAGCACAAGCTCTTCGCCCTTTCCAAACGAAGTTACAAATTCAAGACAACAGGTATTTTTAAAAGAAGAAACTTTCGCAAGCGCATCAGTAATATGCCGTTTATACATTGCAGGGTGCCGGTCAACATCAAAAATAATTCCTTCAGAAATTTCAACACCTTCGTTTATAGCCATTACAGAAGCCCCACAATGACTATAACCTTCCGAAGAATAATTTACATAAGTCGAAGAACCAATTACAACCGCATCAGGATATCTTGCTTTTAATTTTGCTGCAAAAAACCACAACATATCAACTTCAGAAAAAATAATCAAAAGAAGAGGAGCTGCGTCATGAGAATCCAGCTGATTTGAATTTCAGTATAAGCTTCTTCGTTTACAGTACTTGATGTCAAAGCAACAACGCATCTTTCCATTACTCAACCCCTTTTACGAACGCTTATTTTCCCTAAAGAAAAGCATTAAAACCTTAAGCATAGCCGGAACATTTATTGGTTTTACCAGATATGCATTTACACAAACATTAAAAGCCTTTGTTTTTTCTTCAGGAAAAGCATCGGCTGTAATTGCAACAATTGGAATTTCCGCAATTTTTGGATCCTTAAAATTGCGAATAATCTTTGTGGTTTCATAACCGTCCATAACCGGCATTTGCAAATCCAAAATAACAAGCTCATAAGTTCCCGGTTCAACATCGCGAAGTTTTTCAATAGCAAACGAACCATCAATTGCTTCATCAACAATAAAGCCTTCGTCTTTAAGAGCTTCAACAAGAATTTCGCGGTTAAGCTGATTATCTTCAACAACAAGAATTCGGCGGTCTTTAAAGTCATAAAGAACAATATCCTGATCTTCTTCAATTTCGGTAAGAGACGGAATATTAAGCGGAATGGTTGCGGTAAATTCCGTTCCTTTTCCAACTTCGCTCGAAACTTCAATATCGCCGCCCATAATTCCGGCAAGCGATTTTGCAATAGTAAGACCAAGACCAGTTCCTTCGGCAGAAACTGGCGAAGTTTTATCGCGCGCAAAAGGTTCAAAAATATGCTCCAAAAATTCTTGTGACATTCCGCAGCCTTCATCTTTGATATGAAATTCATTTAAAATGATACTTTCATCATCTGTAGAAAGCTGAATTACAGAAACGGAGATTTTTCCGCCTTCGTAAGAATATTTTACCGCATTGCTCAAAAGATTCATCAAAATCTGATTTAATCTTGTTCGGTCGCAGGAAAGAACATCTTCGTCGAGCATACTATAATCAGTTTCGATTTTTAGTTTTTTCTGATCAATTTCGTGCTGCAAAATCTGAATTGCGTTATCAATAATTGAATGAATGCTGCACAAATCTTCTTCGATAACCGTTTTGCCGCTTTCAATTTTGGACATATCCAAAACTTCATTTACAAGATTCATAAGATTTAGCGAAGCGCGCGAAATTTTGGAAAGACAATCAGAAAGTTTTTCGGGATTTTCAACATTCTTTTTTGCAAGCTCGGTAAAACCAATTATCGATTCCATTGGAGTACGAATATCGTGCGAAACATTTGAAAGAAATTCCTGTTTTTGCGTTGTTGCTTCGTTTGCCTCGCGAATTGATTTTATGATGATTTTCTGCTGTTTTTCATAAATATAAGACTGGTATTTAAAAATAATACCAATTAAAGCAACGCCAACAAACATTGCAACCATCATATCAACCATTACCATACTAAGGCTGTCCATTTTATGAATAACTTCAGGATGATAATAAGTATAAACAATAAGAACCGTAAATTCCGAAAAATTAATTACAAAGAAAAAGGCTGATTTTTTGCCGCGAATCAAAAGAAACGGAAGCGCAAAGCCCAAAAGGCACCAGACCGGCATTCCGCTTTCAATTCCACCAGAAGAAATGAACAAACACGGCATTATAAAATTATTAAACAGAACTGAAAAAATTATGATTGCAAGCTGCGAACGTTCAAAAAAGTTTGCAAGGCAATAAATTATCAGAAATAAGAACAGGCAAAAGCCAGTAAGCACTTTAGACAAAAATGGCTGATGCATAACAAAAGTAACAATACAAGCAACAGAAACCCCAAGAATGCTAGATATGAGAATAACATTCAAAAGTCTGTGCTGAATATCGTACTGTTCTCTGAAAATTCTTCTGATAATTTTATTATCTTTCAGCATATCAAAATATTATACCATTAATTATGTAGATTATCAAAATAAAAGCGATTTTGCTTATTAAAAAAATCTTTGCATAAATATTGCTGATAGTAAAACTTTCTCTTATACTGATTTTGAGGTAGAAAATGCAAAATTCTTTTTACAATGAACGAACTTGCCCGGAAAACAAAAAATGGCAGCAAAGTATAAAACGCGAAATTCCGATTTACGGACGCGGCAACGATATTAGAACCGATTTTGAACGCGATTATACAAGAATTTTGCATTCGCAGGCTTACCGCCGCCTAAAGCATAAAACGCAAGTTTTTTTTGCACCGCATAATGATCATATTTGTACACGAATGGAACACGTTATGCACGTTGCTTCTGTTGCAACAACAATTGCAAAATATCTTGGGTTAAATGAACAGCTTGCCGGCGCTATTGCAATGGGCCACGATATTGGACACGCTCCGTTTGGCCACCACGGCGAAGACTGTCTGAATAATCTTTTGGAACAAAAAAAAGGCCACAATGCACCAAAAAAATTCTGGCACGAACGAAACAGTCTTTTTTTTGCAGATTATATTGAAACACTCCCCGACCCTAACGGCGTTGAACAGCCGCTAAATCTTACTTATGCAGTAAGAGACGGACTTATCTGCCATTGCGGCGAAATCGACCAGCAGGGAATTAAACCTCGCCCGGAAGCAATTGATTTATATTCGATGAAGCGACCAGGTTTTACACAACCTTTTACTTGGGAAGGCTGCGTTGTTAAAATTGCAGATAAAATTGCGTATCTTGGGCGAGACATAGAAGATGCCCGCGCTTACCATATTTTGGATATGGCAGCGTACCGCGAACTCCGTGAAATTGTAGGAAGCACGCTCGGTTTTGAGAGAAAAGGAGCGCGGGCATTACGAAGCGGTAAAGCCGTAAATACCACAACTCTTATAAATGATCTTATTGTTGACCTTTGCGAACAAAGCAGACCCGAAAAAGGTCTTTGTTTTTCTGATGAATATTTCCGCTTTATTTTAGAGCTCAAAAAATTTAATTTTGCACATATTTACCGCCATTGGAGACTCGGAGAATTTGCAATTTACGCAGAAAATGTTATTGGAACTATTTTCCGCACGCTTCAAAAAACAAAAATTTACGCAGAAACCGGCCGCGTTTCTCAAGCACTTAGATTGTATCCAAAACTTTGCACAACCTTTGAAGACTGGCTTGTAAAATACACAACTTACAAACCTTTTATTTCTGAACGACACAGTTTTGTAGACCGCAAACAGATTCTAAAATACAACACTCAACCGGTATTTGATCTTCACGACAACGAATCTTTTACAAAATGTATAATTGAATTTATTTCTGGTATGACAGATCAGTTTGCCATTCAGATTTACGAAGAAATTATTACTTTTTAGGTTTTGATTAACTGCGCTTTTTTTGATTTTCTAAACGCTTAAAAAGTTCAATACAATCTTGTGCCGGAAGCGGGCGACTATACAAAAAGCCTTGAATATAATCAACGCCAGCCCGCTCCACAAGATAATTTTGATTATTTGTTTCCACGCCTTCTACAAGAATTTTAAAACCAACACCTTTGAATGTACTTACTAAATCAAAAAACAAACTAACCCCGCGCTGACTTTCTTCCATTGCCAAAACCAGCGAACGATCCATTTTAATAGTAGAAAACGGCAAAGAAATCACATTTGTTAAATTTGAATAGCCGGTTCCAAAATCATCGAGATAAAATTTTACACCAGCTTTTGTGAGTTCAAGCATATTTTTCATAACAAGTTCATAATTATCTATAAAAATACTTTCTGTAATTTCCATGATTATATTTGAAGGCGTTAAAGAAAATCTCTTAATTGTATCAAGCACATTTGCAACAACATTCGGATTCATCATCTGATAAACCGAAAAATTTATAGAAACTGCATCAACTGTATCGCGATTATCAGAAATAAATTTGCAAACTTTTTCAAACGCAACAAAACCAAGCATTTCTATAAGGCCTCGATTTTCAGCAACCTGAACAAATTCCTGCGGCGGAATATCGCCAAGCTCGGTTGATTGCAAACGCGAAAGTGCTTCCATATAAACAAACTTTTTTTTCTCAATCGAATAAATCGGCTGAAACCAAACCTGAAATTGTTCAGAATCGAGATTCAATTCGCGGCGCAAAATCCTGTAAATATAGCGCTTTCGTTCGCGGTCAACAAAAATTGATTCATCACAAATTTGAAGTTTATGCAACTGATTTAGTTTTGCTTTATTGAGCATATTATTTACCAAATCAATCATTGAATCATATTCATTATCATCTTTTGAAAATTCAATTGCGGCAGAATAAGATTCTATAGGAATTGGAATAAACGAATTTATATCTAAACTGAGCTTTTTTATTTCTTCAGAAATCAAATTTCCTTTTTCAGAAACTTCATCTATAGTTCGGCCAATTGCAGCAAGTCTGTTTATTGAAATTATGTAAGAATCGCGCGGATAATAATTTAAGAAAATTGAACCGATTTTGTGAAACATTAAATTCAATTCTGCAACATCAAGGCAGGATTGAACCATATTGATGTTATCGATTGTAAAAATATAAAGCACGCCGCCTTTTTTTTGCATTGAAAGCCTTTTTTTTAACTTTCCTTCTGTCATAAGACCGGTTACAAAATTCATTTCCATAAGATAAGACTGAACTGTAACATAAGCAAACAAAACCGAAGTAAACGACGCAATTCCCGTTAAAATCACATGCGGATAAAAAAACTGTATTCCAACAAAGAACAAAGAAACAAAAGGATATGCTACAAAAACCCAAAAGAGCCTTCTGGCAAGCGATTTTCTATATATAACAACCGTCAAAATTATAAAACCGCCGTAAAATGCCGAAAGCGAGTACGTCATATATTTTAAAGGCCCGCGAATATAACCTTGAAAAAAATCATACCGAAAAACCCAGCCGGTTTTTGTATTTATCAAAATTATTAATAAATAGATTATATAAACTGATGTAGAAATTGTTGACCAGACTTTTTTATATTTTGAATGTTCCGCCGCAATATCAAGCGCATATTCGGACATTACATAAGGGCAAACTATCAAAAAAATAAAATATATAGTAGAAACTAATGTGCATAACGGAATCGGAATATCTTCATAAAATGTAATTGCAAATACGGAAAATATATCAAAAAGTGCAGCAAGAAAAGTTGCGCCTGTTGCATAAAGAAACAGTCTTTGCCGCTTATCATATAGAGAAAAAGAAAGAACTATATTAACGCAGAGCAGCAAAGAAACCCAACAGGTAATTAGTTCTCCAATAATATAGTAATTTGAAGCACCAAATTCCATTAATTCAATGATAGCATATAAAACTGGTGCTTGCAAAATAAAAAATCTGCGGCTTGGAAAAAGCACAAAACACGCAGCTAACGGCGGGCATGATTTTTCAAAAAATCATTTAAACTTAAATCAATTCATATTTTATTTTTCTCAAAAAAATATTATGCTTTGTAAAAGCATAAACGATTCGCATTGTTCATTACTTTCCTTTGGGCATAAGTTTACAAAACGATTTTGGAGATTAGAATTGAATAAGAAAATTAATTTTTTTCAGGCTATCGCAATTTTTATTCCAGTAATTGTTTATGCGACATTAATGGATTATTTTCATTATGAATTTCTTAACTGGCACCCTGAAATTTTAGGATATTATTACCAGGAAAAGTGCTTGATTTTACCTAGCCTGATTTTATATTTTTTGTCGATTAAAATTATTATTTTTAAATCGCTGTTTTTTAAAAAATTCAGAATTGCCGTAAATATTGCAATTTTGGCAATTCTTGCATTTTTGATTTTCTTTTTTTCGTGGCTTGCATTTGATTCTGACTATCTTACAAAAAACGGAATTAAAAGCTACAGCGATTTTTCGGTAGAATCATTTGCTTCTGCAAAAATTGGAATAACAAAATCAAAGACAAAAACCGGCGCAAATTATCAACAGTATTTACAGATTTATGTAATTCGAGAAAAAGCGCCGTTTACTTTCAACACATTTCAAAATGATTACACAATTGCAGATTTTTACAATACTTATAATGGAAAAATCTTTTTTGACGGAATCAAAGAAATGCCAGTTGAAATTGAAATATTTGGAAAAGAAAATCTGAATTCCTACATTGAGCACAATCGACTTATAACACCAGAAGCAAAAGCGCGGTTAAAAAATCTTTTTGAAAATAAAGCTTTTAACGCCCAATCCAATTTGCAGTAATAAGTGACAAAGCATAAAATGGACTACAGCTATATTTTTAGAACAGCAAAAATCAAACAAGATTCTCTAAAAGGCGCGGGCTTTACAACAAGCGACGAAAATTCTTATAAAATGAAACGCTCTGTTTACAACGGCGCTTTTAATGCAGAAATTACGCTCGTTCTTTCCAAGCAAACTTTAACTGTTCAGCTTTTTGATTCTGCAACCGGCGAAAAATACGCACTTTTTGATATGACTTCTCACGGCGCTTTTGTTGCTTCTCTCCGCAAAGAAGTTCAAAAGATTATTGATGAGCTCAAGGCAAAATGTTTTGAAAGCAAAGATTTAAAAGATGATTTTGTTGCCTGGATAAAAACAAATTTTGGCGCCGAGCCTGATTTTCCGTGGCCAGAAACTCCCGATTACTGCGTTTTCCGCTGCCCGAATCAAAAATGGTTTGCGCTCGTGATGAAAATCAAATACCGACAGCTTGGCCTCACAGGCGACGAAGAAGTTTGGGTTGTAAACATGAAGGCCGAGCAGGACGCAATAGAAAATCTCGTTGATAAAAAATCAATCTTCCCCGCCTGGCATATGAATAAAAAACATTGGATTACAATTTTGCTCACCGCCGCAACAGATTTTGAAAAACTGTGCGAGCTGACAAAAAAAAGTTATGGGCTGGTGAGCGGAAAGAAGGCATAAAGTTCTGGTTCAAAAAATAGGGGGAATTTTCCTCTAAGATCCTTTAATTTCCACTATTAACTATTCATTTATCGTTTAGTAATTAGTTTTTCACAGATTTCAGAGGTTTCGTCTTTTCTGGCAATAATCGTTTTAATGATTATATTCAAATCCTCTTCTTCGTTCTTTGTGAGTTCTTTATTTTTAAGTTTATTCAAAACAGAGGATAAATCTTCTTCTAAATCTTCACTTTCCTGTAAATAATGAAAACGATTTTTCCAATTTACAAACCATGATTCTTTTTTTAGCTCATTGAATTTTACAACAGATGATGCATAACTGATTTCAATAGCGAGATTATCATAGTCAGTTAATCCATTATCTATTAAAAACATTTTATTTACGAAAAGTTCATCTTTTTGCGTTTCATCAAAATTTAAAAATAAAATATCCTTAAAATCAATTTGTGTTATGTCCTCTGTTGTAATTTTTTCATTGTTTATGCAGTAATCACAATTGATTAGCTGTGGATTAATTAATTCTATAATGGCGTTCCCTGATTCATGAGCTTCGGAGAATGGATTTTGAGGATGGTCTTCAAGTACATCCATCCACACAACTTCAATAATCAGTTTGTCATTCTTGTAATAAATATGGCTGCACTCGCAGTCATGTAAACTGAGAAAGTTGGTTGTATTTTTGCTGATGTATTTCCAGTTTTTTTCTTTGTGCATTTTATTTATAGTAAATTTATTATATCATAATTCTCAGAAAATATTTTTGAAAACCGCGTTAGGGATTGTAGGGGCAGACCTGAAAGGGCTGTTCCGAAGGAATGGAGCCGAAGGGCGTAACCCCGAAAAGCCCGACCGACCGCGAAGCGGGCGGGAACGCCAAAAAAAAGAATATGCAATTTTTTCAAACTTTTCAACAATCAGAAGTTCATCAAGAAAGATATAATTCAATTTGTCTTCCTGAATGCAGACTTGAGCCGATATCTGATTTTTAGTGCATGTTATGTGTTACAATAATATCAATTAAGCAGTTTGATCAATTCAATACTCTACAACAACTTCATCGCCTGAGCGAACATAAGTCAATTGTTCGCCCATAATTTCTTTCATCTGATTAAAAACAGGCACTCCGGTGCAATGGCAGGTTGCAAAGTGAGATTTGTACGATTTAAGCCGATTTGCGATTTCTGTGACTTCGGTAGTGTCGGCTTCGGAAAACTCGGTGCGCTTCATAAGATGAAAGCCGCCGATTACGAGGTCTGGAAGTGAGCCCGTGCCAAACTTACGTTCAAGCGTATCCATTACATTCAAAATGCCGTTATGCGCACAACCACAAAAAAGAATCTTTTTTTCGCCAGCCGTTAAAAGCAGATTCTGTTCGTGATGAAATTCGTCCTGAATATATTCGCCGCCGCAAAGCTCGCGGAGACGCTTGTTTGTAGAAGGAAGCGGATAAGCCCTCTGATCAACAGTAAAAACCTTAAGCTCATCATCAAGCTTTGTGTCACCTTTCAAAAGCTGAACCTGAGGCAAAGAGAGAATCTTTTTATCAATTCCGATATAGCAAAAACCTTCCTCAGCGCCATGATACGAATAATATTCACCGCCGGCATTATGCTGCATGTAAATCTTTGCTTTTGGATTAAGCTCTACAAACGGCAAGATCCCGCCCGAATGATCATAATGCCCGTGACTCAATATTACTGTATCAACAGCAGTCAAATCTACGCCAAGTTTCTGGGCATTACGAAGCACAACAGCACTTGGGCTTGTATCGAAGAGAAGTTTATGATTTTCAGTTTCAACCTTACCCTTCAATCACCCGCTTCATCTCTTCCAAAAATACATCGGCAGCCTTGGTAAACTGCTGACCTCTTCGCCAGACCACATACATTGCTGTTGTAAGTTCTGGCATTAGCGGTTTAAAACAGAGAGGACTTTCTGCGCTCGTATCTACAAGCCCTTCAAACGTTAATAGATAGGCAGTTCCTTCGCGGGCAAGAACAGAGCCGTTATAAGACAAATCAAGAGTAGCTACAACATTGACGTGCGAAATATCATCGCCCATCCATTTTGGAAGATCGGCCACAAGTGACTGACGGGATATCATAATCGGCTTATCAATTAAATCTTTAGGCTCAATAAAATCACGGTCAGCAAGCTCTGCATCGCGTCTCATTACAACGCCCCATCGGTCAACGGCATGAACAGTAAGGCAGTTGTATTTTTCAAGGTCTACATTTTCTACGATTACGGCAAAATCAAAAAGACCTTTATCAAGCTTTTCAAGAACTCGTTCGCTGTCTCCTGCATAAAGATGATAGCGGATTTTGGGATGAACAATTTTCAGATGATTTATACACTTTGCAAGAAAAGAAATATTTTTGGACTCTGCGCAGGCAATTGCGATGTTTCCGGTAATCTCGTCTTCTTTAAGCGCCTTAAAATCAAGCAGCGTTTTATCCGCCATCGAAAGAATGTCTTCGGCGCGCTCGCGTAAAAGTTCACCGGCTGGTGTAAGCTTTATTGCATAGTTGGTTCGTTCAAAAAGCTTTTCGCCAAGCTCCCATTCCAGGTCTTTAATCTGACGGCTCATGGTTGGCTGAGTAACATTCAGATTTTCAGCAGCCTTTGTTATGTTGGCACAGCGGGCAGCTTCAAGAAAATATTTTAAAACACGAAGTTCCATAAGATTAGTATAACACAATAGGAGAAATCAGTCATTCATAAAAAGCATTTCTAGTCATTAAAACAAAGTATTGGTAATATCAGAAAACATGCGTTATCTTTTTAAGCATGGAGGACGCTATGAACGAGCATTACACATTTGAACTTTTACCAGAAGTTTCACGCAGTAAAGTAACTTTTAAAAATCATTTTGGAATTGAACTGGCAGGTGATCTTTATATTCCAAAAAACGCTGCCGAAAAAGGCAACCCGGCTATAGCAATCTCAGGCCCCTTTGGTGCAGTAAAGGAACAGTCATCCGGATTTTATGCAAATCAGCTGGCACACCGTGGGTTTATAGTTCTTGCTTTTGACCCTTCATATTGTGGTGAATCTGGAGGGCAGCCCCGCTACATGAACAGCCCGGACATCAACACGGAAGATTTTATGGCAGCTGTGGATTTCCTTTCAACACGCGAAAACATTGACAGCGAAAAAATCGGAATTCTTGGAATCTGCGGTTGGGGTGGCATGGCTTTGAATGCAGCTGCAATTGACATAAGAATCAAAGCGACCGTTACTTCAACTATGTACGACATGAGTAGGGTTACCGCCAACGGATATTTTGACAGCGCCAATTCCGCACAGGCAAGACACGAAGAGCGCAAAGCTCTTATGGCACAACGAACAACAGACTTTAAAGCCCTTTTGTCTGGCGGAACTTATGCACTTGCTGGTGGAGTTGTTGATCCGCTTCCTGATGATGCACCGTATTTTGTAAAAGACTATTATGATTATTACAAAACTCCACGCGGTTACCACGAACGCAGTCTGAACTCAAATGGCGGTTGGGCTATCAGTGCAGGTACCTCACTATTGAACACAAAGCTTCTTGCTTATGCAGATGAAATCCAAAGCGCAGCTCTTGTAATGCACGGTGAAAAAGCCCATTCGCGATATTTTTCTGAAGATGCATTCAAGCGTCTTACAGGAAGCAACAAGGAACTTTTGATTATTCCAGATGCAAATCACACAGATCTTTATGATGGTGGAGATAAAAATTATATTCCTTTTGACCGGCTGGCAGATTTCTTCTCTAAGTATTTGAAATAAGGAGCGCGTATGAAAAAGTATTTTATATTATTAACTTGCCTGATTCTTTTTGCAACAAGTGCATGCGCTAATGGGAATAGCAGTTCAAAAGTACCAGATACACGAGGGCTTTCCGATATGAAAATCAAAATCGAAATTACAAATGACAGCGGAAGTCACACTCTTACCGCAACGCTCGCTGATAACTCTTCCGCCCTTGCCTTTTATGAGCTTTTACAAAAAGGCAGCATAACGGTTGCCATGCACGATTACGGAAGTTTTGAGAAGGTTGGTTCTCTTCCAACTTCTCTACCACGCAATGATACGCAGATTACAACCGAGTCTGGTGACATAATCTTATATCAGGGAAATCAAATTACTATTTACTACGACACAAACAGCTGGAGCTTCACCCGTCTTGGTAAGGTGGATGGAGTGACACAGACCGAGCTTAAAAAAATCTTGGGCAAAGGCGATGTGACAGCGGTATTTGAAACAGGAGGACTAAAATGGCAATTACAGTAAATCTTCGTTACACAGGAAAAAAGGGAGCGGCTCAGGCCTTTGCACGCGAAATGATTTCAAGCGGAACCGTCGAAGAAATTCGTGCAGAGAAGGGAAATCTTCGCTATGAATATTATCTGCCCTTTGGAGAAGAAGCAGATGGAGAAGACAACAGTGAAACCATTCTCTTAATTGACTCCTGGGAAAATCAAGAGGCAATTGATTTACATCACGCCACACCAATGATGAAAACCATCGCAGAACTCCGTGAAAAATACGACCTGCACATGACAATCGAACGATTTATTTCTGATGATAAAATTCCTGAACAGGATAAAACTTTTATAAGAAGTTGATGTTTAAAAACAATTTCCGCTATAATCATCATATGTTCAATTACATCTGGCCTCTTTTAATCATTATTTTTGCAAACACACTTTATCAGATTTGCGCAAAGGGAATCCCAGTGCAAATGAACACCTATGCAAGCATGACAATCACTTATGCTGTGGCAACACTTTTTTCGGCTCTTGCCTTTTTTGTCACTACAAAGGGTGGGAATATCATCAAGGAATTTTCCCATACCAATTGGGCTACAATCGTTCTTGGAATTGTGATTACCGGACTTGAGGTCGGTTTCATTTTTGCATACAAAGCAGGTTGGAAAGTCAGTACGCTGGCAACAGTTTCAAACGCAGCTCTTGCAGTCATTCTGATTTTTGTGGGGCTTATCGGTTATCATGAATCAATCACCTGGAGCAAGGTTTTGGGAGTTGCAATCTGCCTTGTGGGATTGTATTTTATAAATAGAAAGTAAGAGGTAATTATATGTTCAGACCAATGAGAAGATTCAAACAGCAGATTGCGGATAGCGAATGTAAAGAGATTTTGAAAAATGAAAAGCGTGCAGTTTTGTCGCTTCTCGGCGATGACGGATATCCCTACGGGCTTCCTCTTTCTCACCTTTACAACGAAGAAGACAACAAGATTTATTTTCACTGCGCAAAAGAAGGTCACAAAATCGATGCCATCAAAAATTACGATAAAGCAAGCTTCTGTGTTTACGATTCAGGTTACCGCAAAGAAGGTGAATGGGCTCTGAACATCAACAGTGTAATTGTCTTTGGAAAAATCCGCCTTGTGACCGACCCTGAGCTTACCCGCAAAATCTGCACAAAACTTACCCAGAAATTTACAGACGATCAGGCTTATCTTGAGAAAGAACTGACAAATGCCCTGCCACGTGTTCAGTGCCTTGAACTTGAAATTGAACACATGACGGGCAAGCTAGTGAATGAGTCGTAAAATTTAACTTGTGCTCTCTCCTGCTTCAGAATGATTTCTTCAACTACTTCCAAAGTCCCTGGAATTAAAGAATCCTGTAGCCTACTCCGCGTACAGTCTCAATCAGTTTCTGGTTATTTAATTTCTGACGCAAAAGGCCGATATGAACATCCAGAGTACGGCTTTCTATTTCTTTGTCATAATTCCATACAGATTCCAGAAGCTGCTCACGGGTAAGGACCTGACCTTTATTTTTCATAAGAAGGGCGAGCAGTTCATATTCTTTTACTGCAAGCTGAACCTCTTTACCTGAAACAAAAGCCTTTCTGCTTTTTGTATTGATAATTACATTCTGTGCACTAATCAGTTTTTTTTCAGAACCATCATCAAGGACTGAGTCTCCCGGATTTGGCTGGATTGCCTGAATTACGCCAAAAATGCAGTCACCGGCTTTTTCAATTTTACGGACTAAATCCATATAATTAAGTTCGGCTTTTACATTGCTGCCGTTTTCAATTCGCTTTCGGCTGGCTTTTTTAAGTTCACGCTTAGTCCTGTCGATTTTATCTTCCACATCAGACAGAAGAACTTTGTCAATTTCAGAAAGACCAAGGGCTATGTAAGTGCAAGTCTGTTCATAAAAGATATATACCTGATTAAAATATTCAACCAGCTCCTTACTCTGATTTTCAAGAGCAGACACTTCCGATTCCTTTTTGAACTTGCACAGTGAATGCATAATTGAACAGCATTCATCACTCAAATCTTCGAGATTTTGAATAACCGAAATCATGTTGGCATAATTGTTCCGGTCGCTGTGATTTGCTGTTGGAAGGCGGGAACATTTTTGAAGGAACCAGGAAATTTCATGATTCATTTCATCAACATATTCTTCCCGAGCATTAATTTCTTCAATTAAATTATCCATATCATTATTCTGATTAAGCCCCTGATTCAGACAATCCATCATTTCCATTACGCGGCCGGCCATTTTTGTAATTTCTTTCTGGACCTGAAAAGTATACAAGTCTGTACTGACATGATTTTTTGGCAGGATGATTGGGATTTTATAATGAGCATCTTTTTCTTTCTGACTTTCATGTATCACTTTTTCTGTAATGGAAGCAATCTGCTTTACAAAAGGCAGGAAAAGGATTGTGGCAGAAATATTAAAGACAGTATGAAGCATGGCAATGTGAGTTGTGATGTTTTGCGTAGGCTGACCAGGAACAATAAAATCAATCAGATTTAAAAAGGGCTGGAAGAAAATCAAGGCTAAAAGAGTGCCCGTAACATTAAAAGCCACATGAACAGCTGCAGTACGTTTTGCATTCACGCTTGCGCCAAATGAAGACATAACTGCATCAACTGTAGAACCGATATTGCTTCCTAACACCATTGCAGCCCCAAGCTCCCAGGGAAGAGAACCGTTGGCAGACAGTGTAAGTACAATTGCTGTAGTGGCAGATGAAGAATGAATCAAAGCCGTAAAACCAGTTCCGATTAAAACTCCAAGCAGAAGACCCGCAAAATTCAGATCCTGAAATTTCTGTAAAAAGCTGACGGACTCAGGTTTTAAATTCATTGA
>JAGCVK010000035.1 GCA_017962415.1 Treponema sp.
CAAAGCCCTTTCAAGGGGCTGCGGGTGACAAGCTGCAATAGGCTTGAACGTAAGTGAAAGCGTGGGACTTAAGTCTCGGCTTGAGACCCTTAGCCTTATAGGCTAAGAGCAAACCACCCGTTTGACGGGTGGTTATGATTTGTGCAATTTTTACCTGGCGGGACTTTTTGATTATTTTCCAAAACTTTGAGTCCATTGAAAAAAAAGCATATTTTTTCTATAATATTTGCATTCAAATTTTCATTTTATATTTTATAGGAAATAAATATGGTAATTCTTACATTGAACTGCGGATCTTCATCTGCAAAGTATCAGGTTTACGACTGGGACAACAAAGAAGTAATGGCTAACGGCGTAGTTGAGCGCATTGGTATTGAAGGAAGCTGCATTACTCACAAAGCAAAAGGACAGAAAACAGAAATCGAAAGCCCTTGTCCAACTCACAAAGAAGCAATTGAACTTATTATCAAAGAAATTACAGATCCAGAAGTTGGTGTAATTAAATCTATGGACGAAATTGGAGCTGTTGGTCACCGCGTACTTCATGGTGGCGAAAAGTTCACAAAATCTGTTCTTATTACTCCAGAAGTTTTGGCAGGTTTCCGCAAGGTTGTAGATCTTGGACCTTTGCATATGCCAGCTAATATTATGGGTATTGAAGCTGCTCAGAAGGTAATGCCAAACGTTCCTCACTCAGCTATTATGGATACAGCTTGGCATCAGACAATGCCAGAAGAAACTTTCCAGTACGCAATTCCACGCGAATGGTACGAAAAATATGCAGCTCGCCGCTACGGTTTCCACGGAACTTCATTCCTTTATACTGCAAAACGCGCTGCTGTTCTTCTTGGAAAAGATCCAAAAGACTGCAATCTTATTATCTGCCACATTGGAAACGGTGCTTCTATGTGTGCTGTTAAAAATGGCGTTTGCTACGATACAACAATGGGTATTACTCCGCTCGAAGGTCTTGTAATGGGAACTCGTTCTGGAGACCTCGACCCAGCTCTTCCATTCTACATTATGCGCAAAACTGGTATGAGCGCAGACGAAATGGATCAGGCTCTTAACAAGAAATGTGGTTGTCTTGGTATTACAGGTAAATATTCAGACCGCCGCGACATTGAAATTGATGCTTCTAAGGGCGACAAACTTTGCCAGCTTTCTATTGAAATGGAATCACTTCGCATTAAAAAATACATTGGTGCATTTATGGCTGAACTTGGCCACGTTGACGCAATTGTTTGGACAGCTGGTGTTGGTGAACGCGGACCAGTTACTCGTATGAAGGCTTGTTCAGGTCTTGAAAACTACGGTATTAAGATTGACGCTCAGCGCAACGAATGGTCTTTCACAACAAACGCAGAAACATACATTCACGCTGATGATTCAAAAACAAAGATTTTTGTAATTCCAACAGACGAAGAGCTTGTAATGACAGAAGATGCTTACGCTCTTATGAAAGGAACTTATGACGTTCACACAAACTTCAAATACAGCTTCCAGAGCGCAGATTATGTAAACAAAGCTCGCGAGGAAGGTTTGAAAGGCGACCTTGTAAAGCGTCCTAACATTGCAAAAGTTGTTGCAAAACCTGGAATGTTCAAAGACTAATTTGAATCAGATTAGTTGATAAAATCAAACAACGTCGAAAATGCATTGTTTGATTAACGCATTTTTTCTTTGCAAAAAATGCTCAAAAATCAAAGCGGCTGGCTGCAAAAAATAATTTTGCGGCGGCCGTTTTTTTTTTACAATCGGCGAATTCTATTTTATAATTATAATTATGATAAATATCGCCGTGCTTGTTTTTGACTTAACGGTTGAGTATAACATTGTTGTTGTTGATGGAATTTGTGATTTTTTTAAGTCAAAACAAGATGTGCACGTCATCATATCCACTATAAACGCTCCTCATAATGAAGAATTTCAGTATGATTATCAATATTGGACCGGCCTTGAAATTTTAAAATCAGATAATGTAGACGCTGTAATTGTTGTTTCAAATTCCTTTTGTCACAATTTGACAGTTGAACAGCTTGCAAAAGAACTCAAATGCCTTATGCCAAAGCCGGTGATTTCGGTTTCGGTGCCATTAAAACTTCCAACAAACAGATATACTTGCATTTCTTGCGAAGACGCGTACAACGAAATAGTTGGGCATTTGAAAAATAAACACAAACGTTCAAAAATTGCCTTTCTTTCAGCTTCTTTAACAACTTCGCCCGAATCCGAAGAGCGCGAAGCTGCTTTTAGAAAAGCAATGAAAAATCATAAACTTGAAGTAAATGAAAATTGGATTTTTGCCGGCGATTTTTCTCCAGGTTCTGCTTATGATTGTTTTAAAAATCGTTTTGGCGATGCTAGCGAAGTTCCTTTTGATGCATTGCTTTGCGCTAATGATTATATGGCCGCTGGAGCCGAAGTGTTCTTTAGGCAAAATAGAATTCAGATTCCAGAGCAGGTTTGCGTTTTTGGTTTTGATGATGCTGAAGTTGCAATAAATTCTACACCAAGTTTGTCTACAATAAATCAGAAAGTTATAAAAACCGGTTATAAAGCTGCAGAACTTGCTTACAATGTAATTTGCGGAAATGAAGCGCCAAAATCTGTGACAATTCAGGCAATTCCTTTGTACAGGCAATCGTGCGGTTGTATGGATAAATCTTTGGGCTATCGTGGTGCTTATGATGCATCTGGAAAGTATCACGAACGGGAAGCTCGCGTAACAGACGCGCTTGCTCTTTTTGGAAACGGAAGTATGAGTGATTTGGCGACAATATATCACGTTTTGAATATAACCGATTCTGTTACGCTGATGAACGAGTTTTTTTCGATTGCTGTTCAAAATCTTGATGTTGTAAATGGCATAAAAATGCTTGCAATTTGTGTTTACGACGAGGCCGTTTATCTTTCTTCAGTTGATACTTTTGAAAAACCAGATAAAGCAAAACTTTTGATGTTTGTTGATAAAGAAAAAGGCATTGAAAATAATTATTATAATCAGGGCGGAATAGAATTTAACCCGAATAAACTGCTTTTGCCAAACGGGCTTGAAGATTTATCTTCGGGCGATTATTTGCTTTTGCCGATTTTTTTGCAGGAAAAAAATTACGGTTATTTGATTTGTAAACTTCCAAATCATAAATATCCGGTTTATACAATTTTCTTGAAACTGCTCATTAATTCGTTTGTGCATTCTTATACTTATTCTAAAAAAGAAGAAGAACGCGCAGAGCTTGCAGAAGAAAATCAGACTTTGAATTTTCAATCAAAAACTGATGAACTTACAAAATTGTTTAATAGACGCGGTTTTATGGAATATGGCCAGCAGCTTTTGGATATTGCGGCGGTTTCAAACGAAAATGGCTGCGTTTTTTTCTGTGATTTGGACGGCTTAAAACAAATGAACGATACTTGGGGCCACGAAACAGGCGACCTTGCAATCAAAACAGAATCAATGGCGCTTAGAGCGGCTTTCCGTGATTCAGATATGGTTGGTCGCCTTAGTGGTGATGAGTTTGGTGTTGTTGCGCCGCGTTTTCCAATTTCAAAATTGCCGGATTTACGAAAGCGGCTTAGCAATTTGAACGAGCAATTTTCAAAAGACGCAAATCTTCCGTTTACACTTTCAATAAGTATTGGCGTTGTTGAATTTACAGTAAAAAAATCAAATCTTCAGGAATTGCTAAAAGAAGCTGACAAAAATATGTACAAAGAAAAGAAAGTAAAACATGCTAAGCGCGCTGCAGAAAAAGCTGCGTTAGAAAAATAACTTTAGGATAATCACATTAGAAAAAATCACAATTGCAATTTAATATCAAAAATGGCATAATTCCTGCATATTTATACAGAACGAGGCTTGGAATATGGAAAAGAAAATCGTAAACAACTATGGTTCTTTTGATGTAACTTTTGTAAAGTCAAAAGGCGCAACAATGTGGGCGAGCGACGGCAAAAAGTATATTGATTTTATTGCCGGAATTGGAGTTAACTGTCTTGGTCATAATTATAAACCGCTTGTGAAGGCAATTTCTCGACAGGCTGCCCGTCAGATCCATATTTCAAATTATTATTTTTCTGATGTTGGCTTGGATTTTGCAGAAAATCTTTTGCGAGTTACAGGTTTTGAACGCGGATATTTTGGAAATTCAGGTGCAGAAGCAAACGAAGCTGCAATAAAACTTGCACGCAAATATGGTCAGCTTAACGGCGGCGATAAGAGAAAAACAATAGTTACTTTGGAAAGCTCTTTTCATGGCCGAACACTTGCAACACTTACTGCAACTGGCCAGGAGCGCTTTCACCCGGATTGTTTTGCACCATATCCAGTAGGATTCAAAACAATAAAAGCAAATGACTTTGAAGCAATTAAAACGGCTTTTGATGATACAACAGCGGCTCTTTTTATAGAGTGTATTCAGGGAGAAGGCGGAGTAAATCTGATTAATCCAGAATGGGCAAAAGCCGCCGCCGATGCAGCTCGTGCAGCTGGCGCAATCGTAATGGCGGATGAAGTTCAAACTGGCGTTGGCCGTACAGGAACTTACCTTGCAAGCGACTGGCTTGGTTTTAAGCCGGAAGTTGTAACACTTGCAAAAGGAATTGCCGGCGGTGTTCCAATGGGCGCTTGTTTGTTCCGCGGAAAAGCAGCCGATGTTTTTGTAGCAGGTGATCATCAGTCAACATTTGCAGGAAACCCGCTTGCGTGCGCAGCAGGTCTTGTTGTTCTTGAAACAGTAAGTGACCCAGCATTTTTAGACAGAGTAAATCATGCAGGCGATTATATTCGCGGTGCAATTGCAAGCTGGAATCTTCCGATTGTAAAAGATGTTCGCGGAAAAGGTCTTATGATTGGAACACAGATAGATTCAAGTATTAAGCCTTTTGATATTGAAGTTCGCTGTCTGGAAAAAGGTTTGTGTACAACAACAGCCGGTTCAGATGTAGTTCGCTTTTTGCCACCGCTAAACATCAGCGACAAGGAAATAGACGAAGGACTTGCAATTTACAAGAGTGTTCTTGAAGAATTCTGCAATAAATAAAAAAAAGGAAGCAGGAGAAATGAGCAAAAAGAATTTTTTTGAAAGAAAATCTTTTATTGTTGCATTACTCCTGTTTTTTTTATTAACACAGGAATTAGCGGCAAACGTTTTTTCAAAGCCGCGAAAACTTTTTTCTTTTAAAACAGAACATTTTGAATTAATCTATTCAGAACAAAGCAAAGAAACCGCAACTTATGTTTCACAAAAAATAGAAGAACTTTATAGCCGCGCGGTAAATCAGTTGAATTATGACGCAGAACTTAAAATGCCGGTTGTAATTTCTTCAGATTCAGATGTGCTTTCTGTAACTTATACATCATCGCCATATAATCGAATTGTAATTTTTGATTCAATAAAAAATGATAAAACGCAAAATTTTGAAGACGCTTTGATTTCACTTTTGTATAGAGAAATTTACAGAGCGCTTGCGCAATCAATAAGAAGCCCTTTTAATCAGTTTGTTTCAAAATGGCTTGCCGGAGATTCGTATCAGCCGGTTGCACTCTTTAATTTGCCATATTCGTTTGTGCAGGGAATTGCATATTTGGCAGAAAGCGAGAAGGGCGAAGGCCGATTAAACGACGGTTATTTCCTTCAGCTTTTGTCGCAGGCAAAGCTGGAACATAAGTTCCCAAAATGGATAACCGTTTCTTCAGTAATCGACGTTTATCCGGGCGAAGAGCTTGCTCTTGCAGCGGGTTCCGGCTTTGCCGCGTTTCTAATCAGCACTTACGGCGCCGAAAAATACGCCGCGCTCTGGCAAGAATGCGGAAAAATAAACCCGCTACTTACGCACGGCGTGTTCAAAAACGTTTACGGAATTCCACTAAATGAGTTGTGGGCCGCTTTTGAAGAGGCGGTTCCGCTGCCCCAAAAACTAGCCGAGCTCCAAAACTTAGAATCACAATCCGCTTTAGTTTTCCCAAAAGACAAAGAAGCAAATTACGAGCATATACTTTTGTCGGATTACGGTTTTGTCTGGTACGACCGCCTTCGTCACGAAGTGGATATGTTCGACGAAAACAATTTGCGCAAAATCCGCCAGCTGCTTTTTTTGGCGGATAATATCGAACGAATGACGCTTTCGTGCGACAGCCGTTTTATCAGCGTTTCGCACACTCAGCCGCGCACAATGCAGTCGCTTTATTCAGATTACACGAACGTTTATGATTTAATTGAACGTCGCTTTTTGGAACCAAAATATTCTTTGCGCGACGCGGCGATTGTTCAAACTTCGGACGGAAAAAATGTGCTCGCGGGCGTAACTCACAAAAAATCTACGCCGGTTTTGCAGATTTATTCAATTCCGCAAAAAGACAAAAATGCGAAGCTGCTTTACGAAAAAGCCTTTGAGCAAAATCAGATTCCTTTTTCGCCGGTTTTTTCTGGAAAAGGTGCTGTTTGTTATATTCTCGATGAAGGTTCTTCGCAAACTTTGTGCCGCCTTGTTTTTGACGGTGAAAAAAAAGATTTTGAACAAAAATGGCTTTTGAAAACCGCAGCTTCTTTGGCCGTTGAAAATTCTGTGAAAATCCGAAAGTTGAATTTTCAGCGAGCTAATGCGCCAGCTTACACTTTTGAATTTGCAAAACCAAACGAACCTGGTTTTACTCGGCTTGGTATGATTTCTTTGGATCAAGAATGGGAACCCGCCGCGCTGATGTTTTTTGGGGACGATGTTTCGGGCGGAATTCATGAAAGCGTAATTAATGGCGATTCTCTTTTTTATACTTCAAAAAAGTTTCAGATAAACGAGCTGCGCCAGATTTCGCTTTCGGCGCTTAGCGGGGAACCTGGCGAGCTGGTAAAAATTGATGAGAACGATAATCGCGAAAAATCTTTTTATGAGCCGGTCACTTTAGCTGAATCTGATTTAACTGATTCTAATTTAGCTCAAGCTGATTTTGCTGAAGCTGAATCGCAGGAACAGCTTTTTTCTGAAACTTCGCTTCCTAAAAAACTGTACAATCCTTTTAAATATTTGCTCGATGTTTCTTTTTCGCCGTTTCTTCCAATCAAAACAATTGATTTGGATACTGGAATTATTTATTGGCCTGGACTTGGTGTTTCTGTAAAAACTCAAACTGACCCGTGTATGAATACGAGTGCGGTTTTATCTGCTGGCTGGAATTATGTTCCGCTTGATTTTTCCTGGTCAAAAAATCTGCCTTCTGCTTATTTGCGCCGGCTTCGCCTTGCTTCCGAAGATCTTAAAAAAGATAAATCGGCTGCATTTTTCATCGAAAATTCTTCAACTCCGGTAAATTTAAAAGGCGGTGTTTTATTTAATTATACTTTGGACGGCGAATATGATTTTTCTGTTCTTGCTGGCGGCCAATGGAAAATGCCAATTGGTTTTGCGCTTCGCAAACTGATTTTTAATGTTCAGTTTTCGTACAAAGTTTCAACTGATTATTATGATCAAACTTTGATTGACTCTCATCCTTCTCTTTCAAACTGGCCGAATTTTAATAATGCTTACGAGTTGGTTCAGGCTTCGGTTTCTGTTGAATATAACAACATTCATCAATATGGTTTTTCGCCTTTTGAAAAACGCGGTCTTTCTATTGGTGCAAAACTTTTTGCTCTTTGGGATATTTACGAAATCAATTTGTTAAGGCAGGCTCGCGAAGAAGAAAAAAGAGCTAAGCAGGAAAATATTCCCGAAGAAGAACGCAATGGAAATCTTTCAAATGCGCAGCTTAAAAATCTTTTTCAAGACAGTTTGATGGATATTACGCAGCTCAACGTTGCTCTTTTTGCAACGGTTGCAATTCCGCGCTTAAATCCGCTTAATTCTGTAAACGGCTGGATTTTAAGTTTGCCGGCAACTGTTTCTGTTGAATTTATGAACAAAGCGGGAACTGCTCTTGAATCGCGAACGCAAATTCTTCTTATTGGAAAAGAAATTCACAAAGGAATATCGCCGATATTTTTGTATTTCCGCCGTGTTGGTTTTAGCATTGGTTATGATATGAGTTTGATTTACGATACTGCCGAAGTCCGCCTTCCTGATATTAGAAATGATAATTATCTTGCTGAAGTTTTTAATGGTGTAAAATATACGCATTATTTCTTTTTTGTTTTGAATTTTGATTTAAATTATACGGCTGGCGCGCTTTCTTCAATTCCTATTAATGCCGGAATTCGTGGCTCATATTTCCCTGACACAAACGGTTATGTTTTAAATCTTGATTTGCGCTTTCATCTTTAAATCTGATTTTGCTGGTAACTTTATTTAACTTTTTATCGTTTTAGTATTATATTATAAGAATATCAAAAAATTTGGAGGACAAAATGATAGAGGTTTCCCACGTTTCCCGGAACTTCGGGGACTTTCGTGCGGTAAATGATGTCAGCTTTTCAATTCCTACTGGACAGATTGTAGGACTTCTTGGCCCAAACGGCGCTGGCAAAACAACAACTATGCGAATGATTACAGGATTTCTTTCGCCAACTTCTGGAACTGTAAAAATTGACGGAATTGATATTTGCGAAAATCCTGTTGAAGCAAAAAAGAAAATCGGTTATATGCCGGAATCGGCGCCGCTTTATGGCGAAATGATTGTAGAAGATTATCTTTGTTACATTGCTCAAATGTATAATCAAAATCCGCAAGAAAAAGTTCCGGCTCTTTGCAAAGAATGTGGCTTAAAAGAAGTTATGAGCAAAAATATTTCTGAACTTTCGCGCGGTAACCGCCAGCGAGTTGCTCTTGCTCATGCTCTTATGAATGACCCTGAAATTTTAATTCTTGATGAGCCAACTTCTGGCCTTGATCCGAATCAGGTTGAAGATGTTCGTGCAATTATCCGCGAAATTGGTAAAACCCGAACGGTTATTGTTTCAACTCATATTCTTAGTGAAGTTGAAACTTTGTGCAGCCGCGCAATTATTATTAGCGGCGGAAAACTTGTTGCCGACAGTTCAATCGAAAATCTTAAAAACAGCATTGGCTCTACAACTTCTGTTTTTGTAACTTTTGACGGCGAAGATTCAACTTTAGCCTGCGAAATTGCAAAAAAACTAGAAGGTGTTTCAAACGTTTCAACGCAAGTTTCTGAAAGCGGCAAAAATCAGCTTGTAATTTCTATCAAAGGTGATGTTGAAATCCGTCCGCAACTTGTAAAAAATCTTGTTTCAAAAGGTTTTGGTATTTACGAAATTGCAATTCAGAAAAATTCTTTGGAAGATGTATTCCATACTTTGACGGAGGCAAAATAAATGAGCGAGAATATTTCTCCGACATCAAAAAAAAGAGCAGCAATTATTATTATGAAGCGCGAGCTAAAATCATATTTTACTGCTCCAGTTGCTTATATTGTAACCGGACTTTTTCTTTTGATTACCGGATTCGTTTTTTATTCAACTTTTTTCCTTTATGATAGAGCTGAGTTGCGCCGCTTTTTTGCGCTTTTGCCAATAATGCTTTCGTTTGTGATTCCAGCGTTGACAATGAGAATTTTTGCAGAAGAACGCCGCGTTGGCTCAATTGAAACTTTAATGACACTTCCTGTTACTGAAGTTGATGTTGTTGCGGGCAAATATTTGGCTTCGTTTTTGAGCACTTTGATTATGCTTGCTCCAACTTTATTGTATATAATTCCTGTAGAAATTTTTGGTTCTCCAGATTATGGCCCGATTGTTGGCGGTTTTATTGGATCGATTTTCTTAAGCGCAGCTTTTACTGCAATTGGCGTTTTTGCAACTTCGATTACAAAAAATCAGATTGTGGCATTTTTTACTGGCGCAATTATCTGTATTGTTCTTGCAGGAATGGATCGCTTTTTAGTTCTTTTGCCTGGCCCGGTTGCAAATTTTCTTAATTTGATTTCTGCGGGCGAACATTTTACTTCTATTTCGCGTGGAATTTTGGATACTCGCGATTTGTTGTATTTTATTTCGCTTACAGCGCTTTTCTTAACGGCAACTGTAAAAGTTCAGAAAAATGCGAAACTCTAATTGAGGTTTAAAAATGAAAAAATTATTATCATGGCTTAAAAGCCCAAAATCAGATTTTCTATTATTTGTAATTTTTCTTGTGCTTTTAAATCTTGTTGGGCACAAGGCTTTTGTTCGTTTAGATCTTACTGCGCCTCAATCTTATTCTCTTTCAAAGGCAAGTAAAACTCTTGTAAAAAATCTGGATTCGCCGCTTTCGGTGCGTGTTTTCTTTAGTGACAATATTCCGCCGGTTGCTGCAAATGTTTCTCAATATGTAAAAGATATTCTTACTGAATATAAAGGTGCTGCAAACAAGAATTTTTCAGTTTCGTTTATGGATATGTCAAAAGCTGAAAATGAAGATTTGGCGCACGAGCTTGGAATTTATCAGACTCAGATTCAGGAAGTAAAAAATTATGAAGTTGGTTTAAAGCAGGTTTATATGGGACTTGCAATCACTTATGGCGAAAGTGTTGAAGTTATGAATCCAATTCAGAATACAGACGGTTTTGAATATAATCTTACAACAAAAATGTCAAAAATGATTGCTATGAACGATACGCTTTCAGGCCTTAAAAAAGATGAAAAAATCAATTTGACTTTGTATTTGAGCCAGGATCTTACAAAACTTGGAATCAGCGGCGCAGATCAGGCGGAGCAGATTATTCGGTCTGCTTTTGATTCTGTGAACAAACAAAATCTCGACCGGCTTGTTTTTAAGGCGGTAAATCCTGCTGCTGATGATGCGCAAGCGCTTTCTGAAAAATATGGCATTCAGACAATCGCTTATAAAAATGGCGAAGGTGTTTCTACAAAAGCGGTGCTTGGTCTTGTTCTTGAGCATGGCGAAGATTTTTATGCTTTGCCACTTGAAGTTCAGCGTTCATTCTTTGGTTATGCGATTTCTGGGCTTGATGATGTTGCTTCTTTGATTAACGAAGGGCTTAAAACGCTTTTTTCAAATACAACTGCAATTGGTTATATTACTGGTCACGACGAAGTTGATCATAATTCAGAAGCTCAGGCTGCAAATCTTGAAAAATTGATGTCTGGAATGTATGAACTAACTGATATTGATTTGAATTCGGCTGATATTCCGGCTGCAATGAGTTCTATAATCATAAATGGTCCAAAAGTTGATTTTACAGAAGAAGAACTTTACAAAATTGACCAGTTTTTGCTTCGTGGCGGAAACGTAATGCTTTTTTTGGACGGTGTTGTTGATGACGGACGAAATCAGGCTTATGGAATTGGAAATTACGTTGCCAATGAATCAAACCTGGAGCGCTTGCTCGAAAAATATGGTGTGAATCGCGGCAAAAATATGGTAATGGACAAAAATTCTCTTAAGAACATAAATCCTCAATACGGCGAATTGAATTATTATTGGGTTCCAGCGCTGCATAAAAAGCAGCTTGCTAAAAAGCACCCGATTACGAACAATCTTGGTTATGTTTACTTTTTGGAAAGTGGCTCGCTTGACCCAGCCGCTGCAAAGGAAAACAAAAATCTTACGGTTACGGAAATTGCAAAATCTTCGGAAGAAGGCTGGGCGCTTGAAACTGGAATTACTTTGCACCCGCTTTATCTTCAGCCGCCAACAGATTCTTCTGCGTTTGGTCAATATGATCTTGCCGTTTTGCTTGAAGGAAAATTTGATAGTGCTTTTGATGTTTCTCCGCTTGCTAAAAACAGCGCCGAATCATCAGCAGAAAATCAGTTTGTAACATCAAATCATATAAAATCAAGTGTACTTCCTGGAAAACTTTTTGTTTCAGGTTCTTCTGCAATTACAACTAGCCAGGTTATTGACGAAGAAGGAAGCAGCCCGGTTTCAATGTTTGTAATGAATGTTATTGATTATATGAACGGAAACGAAGAATTATGCACAATGCGTACAAAGACTCTTGCAGCAAATAATTTGACTGTAAAATCAGGTTTAGCAGCTGGACTTTGGAAGCTCTTTAATCAATATGGACTTGTTTTGCTTGTAGCAATTGCCTGGATAATTGTATGGCGAATGCGTGTTGTGCGCCGCCGTGCAATCAACAAAAAATACAATCCTGATGATACAAGAACAATTAATAAATAGGTTAAACTTGTGATTATATGAAAACGAGAAAATTAGTTTTAATAGCGGCTGATATAATTTTGCTGGCAATTTTTATTGTTCAGCTTGTGATTTCTTCGCGCGACACAACAAAATATTTTTCTTTGAAAGAAAAACCTGACGCTTTGGAAATTATTACTCCGCAGGAAAAAGTCATTCTTTACAAAGAAGATGAAAACTGGTTTGTTGGTGAACAAAAATATCCTGCAAACCTTGCAACTGTTGATTCTTTTATTGATGCAGTTTCTAATATTCGTGCTTTGGATAAAGTTGGTTCGTATAATTCTGGCAATAATGCCGAGCGTTATGAATTTGTTGACGGAAAAAAGATTATGGTTGTTGCTAAACTTGGCGGAAAAGTTTTGCGAACTGTAGAAATTGGAAAAACTGCGGTTTCTTCTTCGCAATGTTATGCAACAATTGACGCTTCAAAAGATATTTATCTTGTTTCCGGCGGACTAAAAGATACTTTTGATACAAGTGTTTCGGCTGCGCGCTCAACTATTGTTGTTGATTTAAAGGCCGAAGAAATTTCAGCGGTTACTGTAACAGATTATAACTCAAATAATTCTTGGGAAGTTTCTCGAACAGGAAGCGGCGAAGAAATTTCTTGGAATGCAAGCAGAACAAATGGCGCTTTTGATGTAGAAAAGCTTGATGCTGGAAAAGCAACTAAGTGGCTTGAATCTTTTGCAAATCTTTTTGCTCGCGATTGGTATGCTGATGATGAAGTTCTTGAAGGAAAATTAATAGTTTCTGCAAAAATCACAACTGCAAATAAAACTGTAAATGTTGAACTTTTTGAACTTCCAAAAGCAAATAAAGATGATGTAACTCAGTATTATGGCAAATGCAGCGAAACACCTTATTTGTTTAAGATTGGTGACAGTTCTGTAAAACAGTATCTTAAAACTTTGGAAGAACTTTCAAAATGATTAAACTTGTAGCATTTTTAGGAAATTACGGTAAAGAATACGAAAAAACACGGCATAATGTAAGCTGGTATTTTGAAGATTCTTTGCCATTTGCGAACAAACTCAGCTGGCAGTCAAGATTTAAAGGCGAAATTGCTTCGTTTACGCCAGCGGAACTTTCGCAATGGGCTTGCGATACAAAAATCTGTTCAAAAAAAGACGGCTCGCCTGTTCTTGTGCCAGAAGAAGCTCCGCCTCACATTTATTTTCTTAAGCCAATGACTTATATGAATTTGAGTGGCGACAGCATTATCGAGGTTGCGAACTTTTACAAAATTCAGCCCGCTGAAATAATGGTAGTTCACGACGAACTCGAACTTGCGCCAGGATTCGTGAGCTTAAAATGGAGTGGCGGGCTGGGCGGCCATAACGGACTTCGTTCAACAAAAGCCGTTTTAAACACTCCAGATTTTTGGCGGCTGCGCTTTGGAATTGGCCGCCCAGACAACGAAAATATCGGCGTTGCAGATTGGGTTTTGAGTCGTTTTACAGAAGAACAGCAGGAATTAATGCAAAATGTTTTTAGTCAGACAAATCTGCTGCTTGTAAAATTACTTCTTAGTAAAGAACCAAAAGATTTAATACAAAACTGGGGCAAGAAAAAACTTTGCTAAAGTTGAAAAAGGTGGCTTATAAAAGCCACCTTTTTTTGTACGCTTTGCTAATTGAAAATGCGTGAATTAAAAATGCCATTTTCAACGTTGTTTGATGTTGCGCCTTTTTCAAATCAAAAATACATCAATTAAAGAATATCAATATATTCGCCAGAAAGTGCTTTATTCATACTGCGAACAGCGCAGAATTTTCCGCACATAGAGCAGGCTTCGCTATGATCATCTTCGGGCTTTCTTGAGTCGCGGATTTTTCTTGCAGTTTCAGCGTCAAGCGCGCAGGCAAATTGTGCTTCCCAATCAAGCTTTCGTCGTGCGTCAGCCATTTTATCGTCAATATCACGGGCGCCAGGAATTCCTTTTGCAATATCGGCTGCATGAGCTGCAATTTTAGAAGCAATAATTCCCTGTTTTACATCATCAACATTTGGCAGCGCAAGATGTTCTGCTGGCGTTACATAACAAAGAAAGGCTGCTCCGTTCATTGCGGCAACAGCGCCGCCGATTGCACTTGTGATATGATCGTAGCCTGGAGCGATGTCGGTAACCAAAGGGCCAAGCACATAAAAAGGCGCGCCTTTGCAAATAGTTTGCTGAACCTGCATATTTGCCGCAATCTGATTTAGCGGAACGTGGCCTGGTCCTTCCACCATAACCTGAACATTGTGTTTCCAGGCGCGGTCTGTAAGTTCGCCCAACCGAACAAGCTCTTCAATTTGGCAAACATCAGTAGCATCTGCAAGGCAGCCCGGCCTGCACGCGTCTCCAAGCGAAACAGTTACATCGTATTGCTCACAAATATCCAGAATTTCATCGTAATATTCGTAAAATGGATTTTCGTTGCCGGTCATACTCATCCAGGCAAAAACAAGACTTCCACCGCGACTTACAATATTCATTTTTCTGCCTTGATTTTTAATTTGCTCGATTGTTTTTCTTGTGATTCCGCAATGAAGTGTTACAAAATCAACTCCGTCTTGTGCGTGTAGTCGAACAACATCAATAAAATCTTGTGCTGTAAGCGTTGCAAGGTCTCGCTGATAATGAATTACGCTGTCGTAAACCGGAACTGTTCCAATCATTGCTGGACATTCAGATGTAAGTTTTTGTCTGAACGGCTGTGTGTTTCCGTGACTGCTTAAGTCCATAATTGCTTCGGCACCCATATTTACAGCGCTCATTACTTTTTCCATTTCGATATTGTAATCTTTACAGTCGCGCGAAACTCCAAGGTTTACATTGATTTTTGTGCGAAGCATTGAGCCAACGCCTTCCGGATTCAGCGATTTGTGATTTTTATTTGCCGGAATTGCAACTTTTCCTTGTGCAACAAGATTCATAAGTTTTTCGAGCGGCATTTTTTCTTTTTCGGCAACAATTTTCATTTGCGGTGTTGCAATGCCTTTTCGAGCTGCGTCCATTTGTGTTGTGTAAGATTTTTCGTTTTGCATTTTTTTGATTCCTTTATTTGATTTTTATTTTACGATTTTATAATTATGCATAAGCGGGCCGCTGCCTTTTCCAAGATTGAGCATGGCTTCGAGCGCGCCTGAAATGTATTCTTTTGCTTTTTCTACTGCGACTTCGAGTGTTTCACCTTTTGCAAGATTCGCCGCGATGGCACTTGAAAGGGTGCAGCCGGTTCCGTGCGTGTTCGGATTTTCGATTCTGCGGCCTTTGAACCATTTTGAAATCATTTTACCCTGCGAATCTTTCCCATAAAGAAAATCGCTTGCGTCGTTTACGTTATGCCCGCCTTTTACCAAAACTGCGCAACCAAACATTTCGTAAATTTTCTTTGCAGCGTCTTCCATAAGTTTTTCACTTGTGATTTTAAGATTTTTGGCCGCTTCACTAGAAGGAAGTCCTGAATTTTCTAAAAGGCATTCCGCTTCTGGAATGTTTGGCGTAATCAAAGTTGCAAGCGGAAGTAATTCGGTTTTTAGGGTTTGAATTGCATCTTCAGAAATCAGTTTTGAGCCGCTTGTTGCAACCATAACTGGATCCACAACAAGATTTTTTAGCGAGTAAGTTTTTATGGTTTGAGCTATAGTTTTTATCAAACTTGAAGATGAAACCATTCCGGTTTTTACTGCGTCTGGAAAAATATCGCTTATAACGGCGTTCAGCTGTTTTTTTAGAAAGTCTGGTGTAACTTCCATAATGCCAAAAACGCCGGTTGTATTTTGCGCAGTTAATGCTGTAATAGCGCTCATTGCGTAAACGCCATTCATAGTCATTGTTTTGATGTCCGCTTGAATTCCGGCGCCACCACAAGAATCGCTTCCTGCGATTGTAAGTGCAGTTTTCATTTTACCCCCAAGAAAAAAAAAGCCGTATTTACCAAAAGGCAAATACGGCGCAAAGTTCGCTATGATTTCCCTACGTTGGCATTATCCAAATCAGGTTCGGTCGAAGTAATAACTTCCTCTCAGCCGGTCAATTCCAGCTCCCGTTGTTGAAATCATAATATTTATGTTTAGATTTTTGTCAATAGCCCGCTTGATAAAAAGTTTTCAATTAATTATTATTTCCGCGATTTAAGAGGAATTTATGAAAGTTGATGTTAGTGCATATCTTGTTGTAGGAAGAGAAAATACAAATGGGCGTCCGGTGGCTCAAATAGTAAAAGCTGCTGTACAAGCAGGATTCACTTGCATTCAGATTCGCTCTAAAATTGCAAGCGCAAAAGAAATGCTGGAAGATTGCCGTGATTCTGCCAAAGTTATTGCCGATTTAGGAAAATCAGAAAAAGTAGCATTGCTTGTTGATGACCGTTTAGATGTAGTTTTGGCTGCTCGTGAACTTGGCATTAAAGTTGATGGAATTCATGTTGGCCAAGATGATATTCCCGCTTCTGTTTGTCGAAAATTTCTTGGAAAAGATTCTATTATTGGACTAACAGCACCAAAAAAAGATTATATTGATTATGTAAAAACCGTTGATACTTCTATCGTTGATTATTTTGGAATTGGACCAGTTCATGCAACTTCAACAAAGCCAGAAAGTGGCCGCGATGAATCTGGAAATGTTGTTACAAAAACTTTTGAAAATCTTTACGAAGTCGCCAAAAATAGCCCTGTTCCCGTAGTGGTCGGCGGCGGCGTAAAACTAAGCGACCTGGATTTCTTAAAAAAAACAGGCGCAACAGGTTTCTTTGTAGTCTCTGCAATCACTCAAGCACAAAATCCGTACGACGCAGCTAAAAATATGGTAGACGCCTGGCGCTAATTTTTGTTTTTTCTTGTAAAAACTAAATTTCGATTTTATAATAGGCGTTAGAATGAAAGTTGATAATGTGAATTTGAATGAAAAAGACATTGAAAATATACGGATTTCTGTTAAAGAGCGTAAGCCCGTAGATTTTTTTTGCTATACATTAACTCCCGAACAGAAAGACCGATTTCTCAAAATACTTTCAGTTTTTCTGAAAGAGTGTAATCAATTACATCTTTATAATTATCTTTCATATTGTCTCTTTGAACTTCTCGATAACGCAAGCAAAGCTAATGCAAAACGAATCTTTTTTAAAGATCATAATCTGGATATTAATAATGAAACTGATTATGAAAATGGTATGAAAGATTTTAAGAAAACCTTAATTGATAACGGACAGTATTATCAAGACAGGCTTGAAGCGGGCGAACTTAGAGTTCATCTTTTACTTTCGGCAGACGATGTAATTACAGTTACCGTAACAAATAATACAAAAATTACAGATTCAGAATTTAAGAGAATTCAGGAAAAAATACAAAAAACAAAGTTGTTCCAAACCTTTGCCGATGCAGTTTCTGATATTGATCAAACTGAAGGCTCTGGGCTTGGAATAATTACCGTGCTTGTTATGCTTAAAAAACTTGGCTTAGATGCAAAAAATCTTAAATTTATAACTTCTGATAACGAAACTATTGCAACAATTGAAATTCCAAAAGACTCGCTGGAAGAAATTTAAGTTTTTATTTTAATAAATCTGCAAGCGAAACGCTGTCTAAATAACTTTCAACAAGTTCATCAAGTTTTGTCCAAAGCGGAAGCGTTCGGCATTCGTTTTTGCGCGGGCAAGGCTCTGCATTTTTTTCAAGGCACGCAACAGGAGAAAGTGTTCCTTCTGTAAGGCGCAAAATATCACCAATTTTATAATCTTGAGGCTTGCGGTTTAATTTGTAGCCGCCGCCTTTTCCGTGCGAAGCGTCAACAAGGCCGTTTTTTGAAAGCATTGTCATAATTGCTTCAATATATTTTTGCGAAATATTTTGTCGTTCAGCAATTTCTTTAAGGGGAGTTCTAGCCTCTGTGTCTTGCTCAGCCAAATCAATTAATACTCTAAGTGCGTATCGTCCTTTTGTTGAAATCAGCATAAATCTACCTTCCTTATAGATTAATAGATTATAACAAATATTTTACATTTTGAAAATCTAAAAGTGCTGAAAATCAAACAATGTCGTAAACGCTATTGTTTGATTAAAAATAAAAACAGCCATTCTTTTGCGAATGGCTGCAAACTATAGATTCACAGGTTAGTTGGAGGTATTTTTTGGTGTGATTTTAACTAGCCTGCAAGACCGGTTTCAATAAAGTTTTCTTGAGTGTTTTTGTAAGCGTAGCTATAAAGGATTTCTGCAACATCGCGGAGAGGTTTCTTAACAGAAAGTCCGAGATTGCGTGCAAAAGAAATTGCAGCTTTTGTTGCAGCAGGATTCCAAAGTTTTGCGTTTTCAATATTGATAAAATCACAGCGCTCTGATTCTGCAATTGCTTTAATGTGTCTGTTCATTTCAGTAATTGCAGGATTTGAATGTGCATTGTAAATAGATACAAGCGCAATTCTACAGTTTGAATTAGTTTTTTTAATGACTTCAATAAGTTTAAGATAACAGCTATCAAAATCAGACGAATTTGCTTTGAACATTGTAAGATCTTTTTCACCGATATGAAGAATCATTGCTTCCGGATGCAAAGGTTTAATACTTGATTCAAAAATATCCTGCGCAGATTTAATTGATAAATCAGAAACGCTTTTGTTGGAAATTTTGAAGTTGAAGTCAAAAGACTGGGCAAGTTCGCCTACAGGAATTGACTTATCAAGATTGCCTCCGAATAAGATTACTCCATTTTTTTCTGTTGGCTTTGGAAACTTAAAATCATAATAAAACATACTAATCCTCCTGCAAATCCTTTATAACTTTTAATATTGGTTAAGCTCCAAGAGGAGTTCTTACCAATTCCACTTTTTTAAGTTCGCTTTCTCTCTTGTTGTCCAATGCAACATTTCTGAAATAAACGGCAAGGTTTGTAAGTACGATTGCAAGGTTCAAGAAATAAACTGCAAGAACGTAATTCAATTGATGATTCAAAAATTTTGCGGTGATGCCTGCAACGTATCCCACAATTATCAAGATAATAAATGCAAGGCTTGTGCCTTTTGCACTTCTGGCTTTGTAGGCTTTAATTACATTTAACGGCCATGAAAAACCAAAACAAACGAGCATCATTGCCTCAAAAAGATGTCCAAATTCCATCTCAATAACTCCTTAGTCTTTTAATGTTTTCATCATAATCCTCTAAAAAAATAATTCAATTTTTTGAAAGAATTAAAAATGTTTTTTTAGTTCAAAATTTTTTTTACTTTCAAAAGTTTTTAGAAAGGTATAAATATGATATATTTATATAGAATGGAAAGCTCAAAACCGACTAAAAAATATCGCAAAAATAACGGACTCAATGTAATTCGCAAAGAAATCCAGCGCATTCATTTGATTTTGATTATTGTGATTACAATTCTTTTGAGTGTTGGCGGCGCTTTTACAAATGTAAATGCAAGCGACAATGCGTTTGACCAGAATCTTCAGGATACAGCAGAATTAATTACGCGGCTTTACAGTTTTATGATTGATTCGTCACAAATAGAACTTTGTTTTTATATGGATTCAGTTGTGCGCGATTTGCCAGATGTTGATGTACTTTCTATTGTTGATACAAAAAATCAGCGAATTTATCATACAAATCACCGGTTAATAAATACCGAGTATGACGGAACGCACCCTGATTTTGCGGCTCACCAAAAAAACTATTATACCGAAAGCGACATTGGCCCTTCTGGCCCGCAGCGCCGAACATATTCGGCCATTTACGATAAAAACGGTGAATACAAAGGCTTTATAATGACGATTATGCTAAAGTCGTCGATTCGCTCCGTAACTTATAGAATTGTTTATATGTTTTTGGCGGTAACCGTTGGAGCGATTTTGATTGAAATTGCGATTTGCCGAACGTTTTCCCATAAGTTGAAAAAGCGGCTTTTAGGGTATGAGCCGGACACTTTTTCTTCAATGTTTAGAATCCGCGAAAATATACTGGAATCAATTTACGACGGAATTATTGCCGTTGATAACGAAAAAGATATTCAGTTTATAAATAAAGCGGCACAAAAAATATTAGATTGCGAAAATTGTGATGAAAAAATCACGCAAATAAAAGAAAACGTTTTTGCAGAAAAATTTCTTGCCAGCACAATGGAAAAAGGCGAGCCGAGTCTTGGACTTCAGGAAGAAACCGAAAGCGGAACCGAGCTGGTAATAGACAGCATTCCGATAAAAGAAAATGATATAATTACGGGCGCAGTTGCAATTTTGCACGACCGCACAGAATACACAAAACTTATGGAAGAACTTGCCGGCACAAAATATCTGGTAGATTCAATGCGTGCAAATAATCATGATTTTACAAATAAATTGCATGTAATTTTGGGGCTCATTCAAATTGGCGAATATGATAAGGCAGTTTCTTATATAGAAAATATTTCGATAATTCAGCGGCAAACATTGAGCGCAGTAATGAATGCAGTTGATAACGCTTCTTTTGCCGCTCTTTTGATTGGAAAAATTGCCCGCGCTTCAGAATGCAATGTCCGCTTTATTTTAAAAGAAGATTCGCGCTTTAAATCCAGCGAAGTAAATGTGCCTTCCGAAGCACTTGTAACAATTGCGGGAAACCTCATAGACAACGCTTTAGATTCAATGAACATTCAGATTTCAGATACATCAAAACAGCGCGAATTGGTTTTTGGAGTTTTTACAAAACCAGGAGCACTTTTAATCACCGTAAAAGATACAGGTTGCGGAATACC
The DNA here is from genome assembly GCA_017962415.1 of Treponema sp. GTDB lineage: Bacteria > Spirochaetota > Spirochaetia > Treponematales > Treponemataceae > Treponema_D. The sequence continues at coordinate 20,811 of JAGCVK010000035.1, forward strand.
TTTGGAAATTGGCGAAAAAATATTTGAAAAAGGCTTTTCTACAAAAGGAACTGGGCGCGGAGTTGGACTATATCATACAAAGCAGCTGATAGAAAGTCTTGGCGGTAAAATTGGTTTTGAATCCGAAAAAGATGTTGGAACCTGTTTTATAGTTACACTCGGGGGTGAAAATGTATAAGGTTCTGATTGTTGAAGATGATCCAATGGTTGCAATGATAAATGAACAGTACGTTCTCAAAAACAAAAATTTTAGCGTTACAAAAACTTGCCGCAACGGGCAGGAAGCGCTTGATTTTCTGGCTTCTAACAGCGTCGATTTAATCATAATGGACGTTTATATGCCTTATATGAATGGAATAGAAGCGCTAAAAGAAATCCGCGAAAAAAAAATCAGTTCCGAAGTAATAATGGTAACAGCGGCAAATGATACAGCAACGCTCGAAGAAACAATGCATCTTGGCGTAATAGATTTTTTGATTAAGCCGTTTGCTTATGAACGATTTCAGGTTGCCCTTGAAAAATTTGCGGCCAAAGTAGAGGCGCTTCGCACAAAAGCCGATTCCGTTTTAGACCAAAGCTATGTCGACAGCATAATTTCCAACAGCGGCTCAGCGCCTTCACTCTTAAATCCAAATGCCGAACTTCCAAAAGGCATACAAAGAAAAACCTTAGAAAAACTAAAAGAATATATGCAGGAAAATTCCGGTTGGATTACTGGCGACGATATTTCAGAAGCCGTTGGACTTTCGTGCGTAACCGTGCGTCATTATATGGCTTTTTTAATGGAAATGGGCATTGTAACCGGAAACATAAATTATGAAACTGGTGGCCGCCCAAGTATGCTTTACAGATTCACAAAAAAATAAAAATATGTTAATTTCGATTTGGGAATAATCTAAATATGAAATTAAATAAAATTATTGCATTGCTTTTTGCGCTAACAATTGTTGCGCCTGTTTTTTGTGAAGATGATAATCAGAATGAGAAAATTTTTGACCAAACCGAAAATTATTCTTATACCAAAAAGGATTTTCGTCATATTTCAATAGCTTTTACAGAAGTGCTTCTCGATAATCTGATTGTAAATGCTTATGGCCGAATGGTTATGAAAGCCGATTATGCAAAAATCGATATTGATACAATGTGGGATAATATTACGCACGCCTGGGTTTGGGATCAGGATAGATTTTTGATGAATCAGCTTGGCCATCCGTTGCAAGGCTCGTTTTACCACGTTGCAGCCCGCGCTAATGGAATGAATTATTACGAAGGACTTGGGCTTTCACTTACAGGCTCGTTTCTTTGGGAAGAATTAATGGAAAATTCCCGCCCTTCGTTAAATGATGTTGTAACAACTCCAATTGCCGGAAGTATTCTTGGAGAGATTTTTCACAGATTGTATTGCGAAGTGCTCAATAAAAATCAGTTTTTGGCTTTTTTTGTTAGCCCTCAAGACGGATTTAACTTTTTTATAACAGGCGATCGTCCGGTTGCGCCAAACGACCATATTTCCGATATTTCTTTGTATTTTGGTGGCGGCGTTAGCGGCGGAAAGATTTCAAACAGCGAGCTTTTGAGTTCTAAAAATAATATTGTGCCTTCTTTTGGCGGCGGAATGCGTTTGATTTACGGCGAGCCTTATCGCAAACGTTTTACAGAGCCGTTTTCACAGTTTAATGTTACGTTTTTTGGGCATGGAATGCCTGGTGATTTTGAAGCGGAGCTTTTTACAGACGGAATGCTTTTTGCAGGAACTACGTCGTCAAAGCAAACATATACGTCGTTTGGAATGAATCTTATTTATGAATTTATTTACGCAAATGATATTAATTATGCAAAAACTGGTTTAGGTTTTTCTTTAAAACAGGAAAATCTTATTTCAGATGAAACTAGTCTCCGCTGGAATGCAAATGTAAACGCAAATCTCATGGGCGGTTCGGAAAACTATTATTTGAATTCGCAGGAAAAATTCTATTCAGAAAATGGGCTTGAGCAGCGGCTTTACAATCTTGGACTTGGCGGCGGCGCTTACATTAACGCCGAATTTGAAAATAAAAAAGCGGGGCTTTTGCGTTTGGCTGCAAATGTAAATGGTCTTTGGTACATTCCGCCGGCCATTCAGGACGAAGGTTCAGAAGGCGGCGCTTTAGTATTCTTCTGCCAGGCTGATTATGAGCATAAAGTTTATAAAAACTGGTGGCTTGGAGCAAGCGTTTTTTACTATCACAAAAATGATTTTTATAAAGAGCTTGAAGATATTCAGCAGGATTATTTTAGAGCAGGCCTTTATATTTTAAAAAAGTTTGGCGATTAAGTTTTTAGACTGGTTTGAGTTTGCGCGAATTGATTTTGTTTTACAATCCGCGCGCCCAAGCGTAAGTGCTAAGATAAGGGTCTGGGCGAACTGGCGCTGAAGTTGCGTAAAGTTCGTCTATTTGGCCGTCATCGTTAATTTTTCCAATTCTGATTACTTTGTACAAATGTTGATTTGAGCCGTCAATTGTTACAATTCCTTCTGGAGCTGTAAAACTCATACCTTTTGCTGCAATTCTAACTGGTTCAACTTCAAAAGTGCCGGCTCGCTCGCAAGACGCAGCCCAAAGATTTACCGCAATGTAAGCAGCTTCAACCGGATCTCCAATTTCGCGTTCGGTGCCAAATTGTTCTTTATAATCTGAAACAAATTTTTTATTTTTTGCAGTTTCAGTTGATTCAAAATAATTCCACGAAACATAATGCCCGCTAAGTTTTAACGCGCCAATATTTGCAATTTCGCCTTCTGCAATCGAAAAACTCATAACCGGAATATCATTTGCTGTAATACCGCTGTAAGTTAGCTGCGTAAAAAAGTAAAGGTTTGAATCTCCGTTGAGCGTGTTTATAATTACATCGGGTTTTAGCCTTTGGATTTCATCAATAATACTAATAAAGTTTGATTCATGCATAGAAACGTAACTTTCGCCTACGCAAGTGCCGCCAAGATTCTTAAGTTGCGCTTTTATGATTTTATTTGCAGTTCGCGGGAAAATATAATCACTTCCAATCAAATAAAGGCGTTTTCCTATATTTTCAATGCAATAATTGATTGCCGGCACAACCTGCTGATTTGGAGAAGCTCCCATATACATAATATTTGGGCTTGCTTCAAAACCTTCGTACTGAACCGGATACCACAAAAGATTGTAAAGTTCTTCTACAATAGGTTTTACAGCTTTTCTTGAATCAGAAGTCCAGCAGCCAAAAATTGTTGCAACCTTATCTTCTTCGATTAACTTGCGGGCTTTGTCGGCAAAAACTTTTGGATTGCTTTTTCCGTCTTCTTCAATCGGTTTAATCTGGTAGCCAAGAATGCCGCCGCGTGCATTAATTTCTTTTATAGCAAGAAGTTCCGCGTCGAGAACTGCAATTTCGCTGCTTGCCATTGTGCCAGTTTGCGAATGCAAAAGTCCAACTTTTACAAATTTATTTTTGTTATTAGAACATGAACAAAAAATCAATGTGCATAAAAATAGCCCAAAAGCTGCGTTTTTAATAATCAGATTATTTTTCATAAACTCTCCAAAATGATTTTAGAAAATTACATCATAAGTTTTCATTCGGCCTTTGCCTTTTACATCGCATTCAATAGGCTCGCTGAATTTATAAGAAGTGCCTTCAAGTTGATTCTTTAGGTCTTCTGTGATTCTAATTCCGCCCGGACTTGCAAGAGATTCCATTCGGCTTGCAACATTTACGGTATTTCCCCAAACATCATAAATAAACTTTGTAGTTCCAATTACGCCGGCAGTAACTGGCCCGCAATTTAGCCCGATTCTGATTTGCAATTTGATTTGTGCAGTTTCGTTGTATTTTGCAAGGTCTTCGTAAATTCCTTTTGCAAATTCAATCATAATTTTTGCATGATTCGGGTTTTCTTCTGGAACTCCGCAAGCGGCCATATAAGCGTCTCCAATTGTTTTGATTTTTTCTACGCCAAGCTCTTTTGCGCGTTCGTCAAAGCGGCTAAAAAGGTCGTTTAATGCGCTTACAATTTCCTGCGCGGTATGTCCGCTTGAAACATTTGTAAAGCCAACAATATCAGAAAAGAGAAGTGTAACGCTTTCGAAATTTTCACCAAAAGATTTTACGCCGGAAGTTTGCTTAAGTTTGTCGGCAATTTTATCTGGCAAAATAGAACGCAAAAGTCTGTCTGATTTATCTTTTTCAATTTCAAGATCTGCGGTGCGAACCTGCACAAGAGCTTCGAGCCGCATATTTTCAATTTTGATTCTGCGTTCGCGTTGATAGAAAGTTATACAAACCGTTGCAATAATTATCGTAACAAAAATCACCCAGAAAATCGGCCGTTGATAAATGTACGGTTTTTGATAGAAAAACATCATTTCATCGTTGTTAGATTTAATTCCGTTGCCGTTTATTGCGTAAACCATAAAGGAATGCTTTCCCGGTGTTAAATTTGTGTAAGAAACAATTCGTTCGCGAGACGGAATCGAATAATCCTGTTCAAAATTTGTGAGCAAATGCGAAAATAAAACTCTTTCGGGCGCATCAAAACTGATTCCGGTAAATTTAATATCAATTCTTTTTGTTCCCGGATTTAGAATAATCATATTGTTTGTATTTTTGAGTTCTACAGAATCAACCGTTATTGTTTGAATTTGTACAAGCGGTGTTATTGTGTTGTCGTGAGTTTTTAGCGGGTCGAAAACTGCAATTCCGTCAACAAGGGTAAACCATAAACGGCCGTGCTTATCGATTGCGGAAAGTGCAGTTGAAGTCGTGCCGTCTGAATCAAGACCGTCGTTTTTATTGTAATATTTTGTATTAACCGTTTTTTTGATTCCAGAAAATACTTCTTCAATTTCGTTCATACTGATTGCTGCAATTCCGTGATTATTTGTAATCCAGGCATTTCGTGAATTATCAAATAAAATCTGGAAAACAGAATTAGTTCCGATTCCATTTTCAGAATTCAAAGTATCATATTGTTGCGCTGTAAAAGTTGTTGCATCAAAATTTGTAATTCGAGTGATTCCGCTTCCGGTGCAAATCCAGTAGCAGCCTCTTGTGTCTTGCGAAATCTTAAAAATTACGTTTCCGGCAATTCCGTTGGTAGAAGTAAGATGTCCGACAATTTCTTCATTTTTCATAAGAAAAATTCCGCCGCCGTCTGTTCCAATCCAAATAATTCCCTGCGAATCTTTGTAAAGTGCCATAACATATTCTGTATCAAGGCCGGTTGTTTGTTTGTAAGAGCGAATTGTTCCGTCTTTGTGGATTATGCTAAGGCCGGTTGTTGTTCCAACATAATATTCATCTGTTGCAGATTCAATTGCAACACGAACTTTGTTTCCGGCAAGGCCATTATCGGTTGTCCAGCTTTTGATTGTTTTTCCGTCGTACAGAAGTTGTGCGGGTTTTGTATAACAGCTTACAAGAAGTTTGCCGTCTTTTGTTGCTTCAACGTGCCTTATTCTAAGGCCTTTTGTGAATCTTGTGAGCTGATTTTCTTCGGGTTCATCATTAAAAAAGCATTTTACGCCAGTATCGGTTCCAGCCCAAACTTTTCCGTCTAAAGTTTCGGCAATTGCATTTACTGTAACGCCAAGTTTGTGCATTTTGAATTTTCCGAGCGTCATTTTTCCAATGCCGTTTCGGTCTGTTGCAAACCAGATATTTCCTTCGCGGTCTTGAATAATTCGGTTTATGTTTGAAGAACCGAGTTCTGGCGCGCCTTTGTATTCAATAAAATGTCCGTCTGTGTAAACAACAAGGCCGCGTTCAGTTCCAAACCATATAATTCCATTTTTATCTTGAAGAATTGACCAGGTTGGAATGTGATCGAGAATTGTTCCCGTGTGAAGAATCTCGATTGCTCCGTTGTACATAGTTGCAATGCCTTTTTCGCCAAGCGCAACCCAAAATTTCCCCTGATGATCCTGGCGGATTGCAGTTGCAAAATAAGTTGAATACTTGTCAAAACCTGGTTGAGGTTTAAAAAGCCCGTCTACGCAAAGAAAAAGCCCGTTTTCGTTGGAAGTTGTAAGCCAAACCCGGCCGGCTGAATCACAAAAAAGATTAGAAGCAATTACGCCATTTGCAGTAGTTCCAGCGTCAAATTGCGGTGTAATCAGTTTTCCGTCTGGAGTAAGGTAAACTACGCCGCCTGCAGTTCCAATCCAAATGTTGCCGCGTTTGTCTTCGCATAAAGTTCTGATAGAATTATTTGGAAGACCGTTTTCGATAGTGTAAAGTTTATTTCCAGAATCAGAAATTTTTTGAAGACCTTCGTCATTCGAGCCAAGCCATATATCGCCGCGAGAATCTTGAATAATAGTTCGAACAGAAACAATTCCAAAATCAGAATCAGAAGCACGATTAAAGGTTTTAAATTCAACACCGTCAAAAGTTACAAGACCTTCGTAAGTTCCAATGTTTATGTAACCGTCTGTTGTTTGATAAATATCATTTGCTGTGGCACCAGAAAGGCCACCAATTGCGTTCCAGGATTGATAGACGTAATTATCGAAGAAAGTGTTTTGAGCAAAAACTAATGAGAACGTCGCAAAAAAGGAGAATATTAAACTGACAAACTTTCTCATAACAATAATTATTTATCAGATTTAACATAAAAGCAAATTTTTTTTATGTAGCCTTTACTGCAGATTGATTGTATAATTGTTTAATATGCAAACAAGATTATTGCATAATAAGGAAGAAATTTTGAAACTTCCTTAAAATATCTTTGTTTTGCATATACAAATTCTTATGGAGTCGTAAAGAAGCTATTATGGACAAAGAAGAAACACAAACAACAGAAAATAAAAATGTAACGGTGGAAAAAAAATCGTCAAAAAAAATCAAAAAAGATAAAAAGAAACTGCCGCTTGGTTTGCGGTTGCTTCTTTTGCCACTAAAAATTTTATTAGTGCTTGTGGCAATAATTTTAGTTTGGTTTGTTTTCTGCCGAATTGACAGAACAAAGCCGGTGAATGCACTTCCGCCGGATTATGCAGTTTATCTTAGAACAGATAAAATTTGGGATACAGTTGAGCCGCTCATTGATTTGGACGCAACACTTATTGCATTAACAACTCCGCAGCTTAAGCAATATCGCGACCCATTTTTGAACTTCAAAAAATCAAAACTTCGCCAGAATTTTATGGTAAAAATGGCACTTAAGAGGCGCCTTGACGCAGCGGTTTATCAGGTTAACACAAAAGGTAAAACAGAATTCGTTGCAGTTTTAGATGCCGGATTCTTAGCGGGAGCTACAAGACTTGTGCCGCTTTTATTGCCACATATAAAATCGCTTGCCGATCAGGTTGAACTTTGCCAAAACAGTCACGGAAAATATTATAAATTGCAGGATTCAGGTTATTTTGTAATTCATAAAAATCTTATAATTTTTGCGTCAAAACCTGCACTTCTTGAGCAGGCTATGAATTATAAAAATAGCGCTTGGCATTCAAAAGCTGTAATTGCAGCAATGAACGCAAGATTGCGCGACCCGCTTAGAATTATTGCAGACAGCAAAAATCTTATGAATCTTTTGGCAGAAGGCGCAGATAGCCCTTATTTGCTTACAATTATTGATTCTTTATCAAAAGAAGAATTTACAAGCGTTAATTTTAGAATCACAGAAAACGAACTTAATTTTTCTTTGAATTTGCCGCTTGAACTGGATTCGGTAAATGAAAATCAGCCGGTAATTCGTTTGTTAAAACGTAATTCAAAAGTTCCGGCTTTGCTTCCAAAATTGCCGGAAGATGTTCAGTATTACACACTTTTTAGCGCAGGTTCTCTTTCTGATTTGATTGATGCCGCAATGGTAATTCTTCCGCCTGAAAAGAATTTTAAGGAAACTTGGAATAAAGCGGATTCAGTTGCAAAAATGATTTTGAGCAAAAATCTTGAAGAGCTTTTGTTCTCTTGGACAGCAGATGAATTTGCAGTTTTCGGAATTGAAGGAAAAGCCGAGCCAGTTCTTGGAATCAAAGTTTCAAGCGAATCAAAACGCCGCGAAATTTTTGATATGATTTTTTCTTCATTCATAATTCAGGAAAACGACAGTCTTTTGGTTGACGGCGTTCGCCTTCCTTGCATTGAACTTCCGTCTTTCTTGCTTAGCATTACAAAAGCCTTAGGAATTAATGTTCCAAAGCCATATTATCTTGTAAAAGATGATTTTATTTATTTTTCAAAATCGCCTGAAAATCTGATTGCAATAAATTCAACTTCTAAGTCTAAAAAACTTTCTGCCAGCGAAAACTGGAAGCGCGTTTCTTCAAAGCATTCTGCTGTAAGTACAGTTTCGCTTTATTACAATCTCGAGCGCAGCATTCCTTTCTTTGTACGAGGAAATTCTGCAGTTTCAAAAATTCTGGCCCTTTATAATTCTGGCCGCTTTGATTTTAGAATTGATAACGGAACTCTCACAATGCAGCTTCAGGCTTCTTCTTTGGAACCTGAATCTTCAAGATACATTCCAGGCTTCCCAATTTCGCTTGAGCGAAAATCTAATGCGGTTCTTGTAAAATCAAATCTTAAAAAGAGCAATTTGATTTTCTGGACGGAAAAAGATTCAACAATTAATTCTATGGATTGTTCAACTTTTGAGCGCCAAAAAACAAAATTCTCTGAAATTGCATATATTTTAGCTGCTTCAGAAAGTACAGCAAAATCAACTGGCGGCGAACTTTGGGCGCTTACTTCTAGCGGAATTGTTTACCTTTTGGATTCAAAATTAGAGCCGGTTTCAAACTTCCCGATTTTGACAGGAATTGTGCCAACTTGTGCGCCGTTTATTTATAAAGATTCTTTTGGACTTGCTGATAACGAAGGTGTGCTTCATCTTGTAAATGGTTCTGGAAATGTAAGTTTAGTAGAAACTGGCGTTGATGATGCAATAAGATCTTCACCAAGCGTAAATGGTGATATTCTTGCATTCTACGAAAAAGGCTTCTTTGGTGGAATTCACGTTTATAAGAATCTTGAGGCAAAATTCAGCGAGCCTTTGGAACTTGACGGAATTGCTTACGGTTCTCCGTGTGTATTTACAATTTCTGGCAAACAGTATATTGCAATGATTACACAAGCTGGTCTTCTTTATGTTTATGATTTTGAAGGAAATATTTTGCCAAACTTCCCGGTTGAACTTGAAGGTATTTTCTATTTGAACGTAAAAGCTGCTGACAAATATTTGTTTGCCCTTTCTGCCGAAGGCGAACTTTATAGAGTTGATATGAAAGGTGAATCAACCAGCGTAAAGATTCCATACTTTACTGCAAAATCTGGAAATTTAACTGTTTACAATTATAATGGTTCTGGCCCAGATGAGATTTTTGTTTCTGGCGAAGGAAATTCTTTGTACGGCTTTAATTCTTCTCTTGAACTTTTGCCGACATTCCCAGTTCCAGGCTACGGAAATCCGGTATTTATGGATTTGAATGGTGATAACAAAAAAGATTGTCTTACAATCACCTTTGATAATACAATTTCTGCGGCAAATGTATTAAAATAAAGAATATTTTTTACGAATATCTTTTGGGGGAAATATGAAAAAGATTCGTCTTGTGTTTGCTTCAATCGCCTTGATTGCGGCGACACTTTGTTCATCTTCTTGTGCAACGCTTCAGCAGGACGTATTTACGTCCAGCGAAGAAAACAGTTTTATTTATAGCTCTATAGAAGTTTATGAAAATCAGTTTATAAAACTTGATGCACAAAATTGTCTTGAATCACAAGCGCCAGTTGCGGAAGTTAATAAATTGCTTTCTGAAATTGCCACTTATAAATCAACTACAAAGGTTACAGAGCCGTTTCTTTTGGCGCGTTTAAGAGCGTTTGAAGGACTTTTGTATAAAATGCTTGGCAAAACTAAAGAAGCGGCAACTGCTTTGCAGGAAGCAAAAGGTCATCAAAAAGGCGACCGATATGTTCAGTTGCTTTCTAGCCGAATGGAAAAAACTTTAGAGGCAAGCCTTGCGCAAATTGAAAGTGTTCTTGCAGTAGATTCGCGAAATGCTGTTCTTCAGCTTGAAAAAGCAAAGATTTACTACAAAACAAATAAGTTTGCAGAAGCTATTGCTGCAATGGACAATGCTTTTATTCTTTTTGATTCAGAAGGTTCAAAAGATTACCGCGAAGCCTATAGTGAGCTCCGCGCAAACGCCTGGGAAATGAACAAAATCACCGAGGCGGGCGACGTTACCGTTTTAGATGGCACAAATCTCCAGCAGGAACTTACAGTAGAAAAACTTGTTGAACTTACTGTTGAAAACACAACACTTTTGGACAATTACAAATCTACAAAGAAACAAAAAGCTTCGGTTCTCGTTTCTGCGCTTGAAAAAGGCGGTTATTTTTCGGCTCCCGTTGATGCTTCAAATCAGGAGTTGAGCTCTGCCGATATTTTGGGAAATAATCCGAATGTGTTAAATCAAAAATTGAACCGAAAACTTTGTGCTCGTTTTATTTGGAATGCTTACATCAAAAAAACTGGCAATTTGAAAATGCTTGCGCGCTATTCAGAAAAATACCAAAAAACTGGCCGAAACAGCCCGATTGCCGATGTTTCAATTGATGATAAAGATTTTGACGCTGTTCTTGGCGTAATCGAAAACGAGTTTATGGAGCTTCCAGATGGCCGAAACTTTTTACCAGAAGATTCTGTAACAAATCTTCAGTTTTTAACCTGGATAAAAAAGGCTGATAAATAAAAATTTTGCGATTTTTTAGAAAAAAATGATTTTTTTAACGAAATTTAGCAAAAAAAAAGTGAATTTTTGCTAAATTTGTTGACATTTTCTAAAACTCGCGATACTATAATTGAAGCTTGTAAATAAGCTGATAAACTCTCTCCGATGTCCAGCAACGCTGGACGGCAAGGTTCCCTTTTAGTGTTACTGTTTGGGAACCTTGTTTTTTTTAACCCTTGTTCCAAAGCACTTGTTAAAAAGCAAAAAATCGTCAATTAAATAATTTCTGCATTTACAAGCGCGTTTGATTTTTGCTTGTTTTTTTGTTTAAAACAAAAGCTTTTGGGCTAAATCAAAAGATTTAATGTAAAACGAGCTGAGTTCTTGAAGCTCTTTTTGATTTTGTTCGTTTTCATCAAAAATGGCTGCGGTTATAAAATTGTCATTTTTTGCGGTTTTTATTGCGTGAAGCGAATCTTCAAAAACAATTGTTGAATTTCTGTCTGAATCACAAAAGTTCATTGCTGCGCGAAAAATTTCTGGCGAATCTTTGCCGTTCTCAAAATCATTGCAAGAAAAAATATGGCAAAAAAAGTGTTCCATTTTGCAGCGTTTTAGCGCCGCGCTTACAAGCGTTTTGTCGGACGCAGTTGCAATGCACATTTTTACGCGTTTTTGTTCCAGGTTGCAAAGAAAATCTAAAACGCCAGGTTTCGGCAAAATCTTATAAAAATACGAATCTTCAATGAGTTTTAGAATACCGCTTATAATTTGTTTTTGCGAAAAATCGAGCGAATATTCAGCTTTTAAAAAATCTGCACCTTGAGAAAGACTCATTGTGCGTAAACTTTCGTTTAAAGATTTTTTTGCTGTGATTCCAAGTGTTTTTAAGTAATTTTCGCCAAGATTTTTCCAAACCGGCATAGAATCAAAAAGTGTTCCGTCAAAATCAAAAATTGCGCAATTAAAAATCATAAGGTTCCAAACTAAAATTTTTGTGCGGAACTTAAAACGGCTTTTTTTATAACATCTTCGGGGTTTGCGTAGCGGTGCGGCTGCTTTGTGCAAACTTTTGTGCCTTTGCCTTTTTGGCTTGTGATTTCGATTGTTCCGCCCATAAGTTCCATAAGTCGGTTTACAAGATTCAGACCAAGTCCGGAACTTGCAATTTTGGCATTAATTTCATTGGCTTCACGTGTAAAAGTTTTGCAGGCGTGCGGAATAAATTCTTTTGACATTCCAATTCCGTTGTCTTCGCAAATAAATTCCATTGTGCATTCTTTGCCATTTTTGCAAGGCGTTTGTTTTAAACCAAATCTGATTGTGCCGCCAACCGGTGTGTATTTTACTGCATTTTGCAAAATATTTAAAACAACATCAACTGTGTGGCGCAAATCCTGGTAAATATATGGATATTGAATTTCAGACCAGGATTCGAGTTTGATTTTTTTTCTTTTTGCAGCTTCTTCAACTAAAGCGGCGGTTTGTTCAAGTGCGTTAGAAACATCGGTTGCGATTTCGTGCAATTTGATTTCGCCGCTGTCTAAGCGTGCAATTTCAAGAATATTATTTACAAAGGCTAAAAGATTTTCTTCGGCCTGGAATGCGCGCTGAGCATTTTCGCAAACAATTTTTTTGTTTTCGGCATTTTCTTCGATTTTGCGCGTGTAACGAATTATTGTTTGCATTGAAGGAAGAATGTCGCGCGCAATATTATACATAAAAATATTTTTGGCCTTGTTTGCATTATCAGAATATTCAAGGCTGCGTTTTTTATTTATGATTTGAAGCGCTTCGTTTTCAAGGCGCGCTTTTTGGCGCTGTTCTTCTGTAATGTCGTTTAGAAAAACGTAAAAAAGGCTTCCGTGCTTTTTTGTGTTTACGAGTCTTCCAAGCGCGCTTACATATTTTAGCTTGCCTTTTTTATCAATTATTCTGTATTCAACAAAGTAAAATTCATTTTGATCGCTAATTTGATTTTCTATGCTAAGCAAAATTGCGTCTAAATCTTTTTCGTAAACAATTCCGCGAAATGAATTTCCTGTTTTTTGGCGGAATTCTTCTGCGGTTTCGTAGCCAAGCATATTTAAAAGTTCGCGATTAAACGAAATGATTTCAAGATTTTCGTCAAAATGGTAAGTAAGAAATCCGCCAGGAATTCCTTCTGCAATAACATTTGCTGCCATTAGCATTGATTCGGTTAAAGATTGAACTTCTTTGTCTTTTTTTTGCTGAATTTCGATTTTTCCGCAAGACATTACGGTTGTTTTTTTCAAATATGATTCAAATTGTTTGATTGGAAGCGCCTGTGAAAAATAAAATCCCTGAATATAATCGCAGCCAAGAGATTTTAAAATGCCAAACTGCTCAAGTGTTTCAACGCCTTCTGCAACTGTAAGCAGTTTCATTCTGTGCGCCATTTTGATAATACTTTCGATAATAATTTCGTTGTCTTTTATATTGCGAATAAAACTTATGTCGAGCTTTAGAATATTCAGCGGGAATCTTGAAAGCAAGCCCAAAGATGAATAGCCGGCACCAAAATCGTCCATTTCAATCATAAAACCAAGACTTCGAGCTTTATTCAAAATATTTATGATTACTTCGAGATTTGCGGTGTAAAGCGATTCTGTAACTTCCATATGCAAAAGTGAATGATCGATTTTGTAGCGGTCAATAAGTTTAAATTGATTTTCGATATAATCAGGTTCAAAAAAATCAAGGCGCGAAATATTTATTGAAATTGGAACAATGGGAATTCCTTCGGCTTGCCAATGTAAAATGTCTTTGCAAACGCGTTCCAAAACAAAATTATCAAGTTTTGTGATAAAACCATTTCGTTCAAACAACGGAATAAACTGATTTGGCGACATAAATCCGTATTCTGGATGATTCCAGCGGACAAGCGCTTCGGCGCCGCAGATTTTTTCGGTGATTGCTTCGTGTTTCGGCTGATAAAAAATCTGGAATTCTTCTTCGTTTAGCGCGCGCTCCATTGTTTCTGTGAGCCGCTGTTCGTTCAAAAGAAGGTTTTGTACCGAAGTTTCAAAAAACGCAATATCTTTTCCGTATTGGTCGCGGATTTCGCGAGTTGCAAGAAAAGCTCTGTCGCAGCAAATTACAGAAGTAAGCTCTGAATCTATTGGCGCATAAATTCCGGCTTTTGCAACTTGATGTGGAATTGGCGCCGAAAGAAGAATTGAATCTCTGATTTTGCTTAAGCGTTCAATGTTTATTTCGTGTTCATATTCAAAAAATAAAACGTATTGGTCGCCGCCAAAGCGGCCGGCAATGCCTTTTGTAAACCGTTCGTTTAGTTCTTTTCCTGTGTAAGCCAGAAATTCATTGCATTTTGATTCGCCGTACATTGAGTTTGATAATTTGAAATTATTAAAATCAAAAGCAATAATGCAGAATTTTTTGTCTGGCGATTGCGCGCGCATTAGATTCATTTTGCGCAAAAAAGCCTGGCGGGTAAGAAGCCCGGTAAGTTCGTCGCGTTCAAGTTCAGAAATCAGGCGGTTTGCTTCTGAAAGTTTTAGTGCAGTTTTTAAGCGGTTAAGAATTCGTCTTTCGTTGAATGGCGATTTTAGAAAATCTAAAACTTCATAATCAAGAAGAAAATCTTCGGTTTTTTCATCTTCACAATCTGTGGTAATTAAAACCGGAAGTGATTCGCCTTCGGGAAGTTCTCGGATTTTTGGGAGCAAATCTTTTGCGGTTTCAATTTCAATCATAGCTTCAGAAATTTTTTCTGAATGATCTTTTATTAGCGAAAGAATTTCTTGTTTATTGGTTTTGTAGATTGCGTTGTATTTTTTTGAAACTATTGGTTCAAGGCTTTCAAAAATTTTGCCTGAATAATCAGCTATGAGGATTTTTTCTTTTACTTTTTTAGATGACTCTTCCAAACTCTATTATCCCCCGATTCTATCTATTATTATACCATAGATATTTTGTAACACAATTATTTTTGTATATTATGAATCGAGGGCTAATTTGTTTGCAAAAAATTAATTATTGCAATGGCAGTTTTTTCCGCACGAGCTGCAACCGCAACTGCATGCAGAATGTTTGCCGGAGCGTTTTGATTTTATCATAGAAAAAATCACAGCAGCTATAATTGCAATTAAAATGATACTGACAATAATTGTTCCCATAAATCAAAATCTCCTGTTTTTTTAGGCTTGAGCTTTGCCTGGTTTTCTGAGCATTGCCCATAAGAATCCGGCTAAAACTGCAATTGCAAAAATAAAGCCAACAATATTTCCTTTTCCGCTGAACATTGAGCCAAACTGGTAAACTACAAACGAAACTATGTACGCAAAACCGCATTGCCAGCCGATTGCTGCCCAAGTCCATTTTCTGCTATTCATTTCGCGTTTAATTGCGCCAATTGCAGCAAAACAAGGGGCGCACAAAAGGTTGAAAATCAAAAATGACATTCCAGCTGGGTGAGTAAATGCAGCTGCAAGGTTTGTCCAGGTTTCTTCGCCACCGTAAAGGATTCCCATTGTACCAACAATATTTTCTTTTGCAACAAGGCCTGTGATTGAAGCAACGGCAGCCTGCCAGTTTCCCCAACCAACTGGTGCAAAAATCCATGCAATAAGCGAACCGAGTTTTGCAAGAATGCTTGAATCCATTTGTTCTTCTTCGAGCATTCCAAATGCAAGAGCGCCGCTTTCATTTTCTGTCCAACCAAAGAAGGAAAGGAACCAAATCACAATTGTAGAAAGCAAAATAATTGTACCTGCTTTTTTGATGAATGACCAGCCGCGTTCCCACATTGAACGCAAAACATTGCCAACTGTCGGCCAATGATAACTTGGCAATTCCATTACAAACGGAGCAACTTCGCCCATAAACGGCTTTGTTTTTTTAAGAATGATTCCTGAACAGATAATCGCAGTAATTCCAATAAAGTACGCAGAAGTTGCAACCCACGCGGAACCTTCAAAAATAGCTCCTGCAATAAGGGCAATAAAAGGAACTTTTGCTCCGCACGGAATAAACGTTGTCGTCATAATTGTCATGCGGCGGTCGCGTTCATTTTCAATTGTTCGGCACGCCATAATTCCTGGAACGCCACATCCAACACCAACAAGCATTGGAATAAACGATTTTCCAGAAAGTCCAAAGCGGCGGAAAATTCTGTCGAGAATAAAGGCAATGCGCGCCATATATCCGCAGGCTTCAAGGAACGCAAGAAAGATAAAAAGTACAAGCATTTGTGGAACAAAGCCAAGCACCGCTCCAACGCCGGCAACAATACCGTCGAGCACAAGGCCTTTTAGCCAGTCTGCGCAATTAATTGCGTCTAAGCCGCTTTCAATAATGGCCGGAATACTTGGAACCCAAATTCCATATTCAGAAGGAGACGGGCCTTCTTCGCCGTATTTTTGTGCCATAACTTGAGCTTGAGTTGCTAATTCTTCGGTAATTTCAATTGGCTCTGAAACTTCCATTGTTTCATCATCAATTAAAGTATAAGTTGTTTTGCCGTTTTCGAGTGCTTCAAGAATTGCTGACGTATCGCCGTATTCTTCACAAGCCTGTTCATACGCTGATGTTCCAATTCCAAATAAATGCCAGCCGTCGCCAAAAAGGTTGTCGTTTGTCCAGTCTGTAGCCGCAGTTCCAATTGTTACCATTGCAACATAATAAACAAGCCACATAACAGCTGCGAAAATTGGAAGCGCGAGCCAGCGGTTTGTTACTACGCGGTCAATTTTGTCTGAAGTTGAAAGTTTATTGCGATTCTTTTTTGTAACGCAGTTTTTGATAATTGATTCAATATATTTATAGCGTTCTGCTGTAATAATTGATTCAGAATCATCATCGAGTTCTTTTTCGCAGGAAGCAATATCGGCCTGTATGTGCGAAAGTTTTTCTTTAGAAATTTTAAGTGCTTCGATAACTTTTTCATCGCGCTCAAAAAGTTTAACTGAATACCAGCGGTGCTGTTCTTCCGGCAGATTATGAAGAACTGCTTCTTCAATGTGGGCGAGCGCGTGTTCAACGCAGCCTTCAAAGCGGTGTTTGTACATCATTGGCTTTTTTTCGTTTGCTTTGTTCACCGCAATTTCAGCAGCTGTTATGCAGCCAGTTCCTTTGAGTGCAGAAATTTCAACAACCGGGCAGCCGAGTTCTTTTTCCATTTGCTCAATATGGATTTTGTCGCCGTTCTTTTTTACAACATCTATCATATTTACAGCAACAACCATTGGAATTCCAAGTTCTGCAAGCTGCGTTGTAAGATAAAGATTTCGTTCAAGGTTTGTTCCGTCTATGATATTCAAAATTGCATCTGGGCGTTCTTTTACAAGATAATCTCGCGAAACAACTTCTTCGAGCGTATATGGCGAAAGGGAATAAATTCCAGGCAAGTCCATAATTACAACTTCGCCGTTGTATCCTTTTAATTTTCCTTCTTTTTTTTCTACTGTAACTCCAGGCCAGTTTCCAACAAACTGATTTGAACCCGTAAGCGCATTGAACAATGTGGTTTTTCCCGCATTTGGATTTCCCGCAAGTGCTATTTTAATCATTTAAATCTCCTGTTTAGCGATGATTTTTGTCGAAATTACCGTATCGCCTTTTTGTTATTTAAGTTGAATTAATTCTGCATCGGCTTTTCTGATTGAAAGCTCATAACCGCGAACTGTTACTTCTACCGGGTCTCCAAGCGGAGCAACCTTGCGCACAAAAATTTCAGTACCCTTTGTGATTCCCATATCCATAATTCGGCGCTTTACCGCACCTTCGCCAAGCAGTTTTTCGACAGTAACTGTCTGGCCGGTTTTTACTTCTTTTAAAGTCATAATCTATTTCTCCTATAAAATGTACTTTTGTAAAATCGTATTAAACGATGATTTTTTGAGCCATTTCGCGGCTGATTGCAACGCGGCTGTCTTTTATTTGAACAATTACGTTTCCGCTGATTTTTGAAATTACAGAAACTTCTGCTCCTGCAATGAATCCCAAATTTTCTAAAAATCTTTTTACTTCTTCTTTTCCGTTGATTTTTTTTATCAGAAATTGCTCTTGTTGATTTGCCAGAGTCAAAGGCATTTTGAACGCTCCTATAAAATAACAAATGTTAGCTTTATGTAACAATTGTTAGATTTGACTAATATTAGTGTGCACTAACAAAAAAGTCAATATAATTTCTTTTTTGCAATTTTTAAGATTCTTGATTTGCGTTAATTTTTGGGGTTTTAGAAAAATCACTTAAAAATCGTTCTTCACTTCTTTTTAAAAACATTTATAATAAAGTTATGAATATGATTATTGCAAAAGGACTTTTGATTCCTTTTTTGGGAACTTCGCTTGGCTCGGCTCTTGTGTTTTTTATGAAAAAGGAACTGAATCGAAAAGTTCAAAAAATGCTTTCTGGATTTGCGGCTGGTGTTATGGTTGCCGCTTCAATCTGGAGTTTGCTGATTCCGTCTATGGATATGTCTGAAGGAATGGGGCGACTTGCTTTTATTCCGGCTGTGGTTGGTTTTTGCTTTGGAATGCTTTTTTTACTATTGCTTGATATTGTGATTCCGCATATGCATATTGATAATACGATTGAAGGACCAAAATCTAAACTTAAAAATACAACAATGATGGTTCTTGCCGTAACGCTGCATAATATTCCAGAAGGAATGGCTGTTGGAATTTTGTATGCTGGTTGGGCTTCTGGTTCGGTGCAGATTACACAAGCTGGCGCGCTTTCTCTTGCTTTGGGAATTGCAATTCAAAATTTTCCTGAAGGCGCAATTATTTCTATGCCGTTACGTTCGCAAGGGCTTTCAAAAGCAAAAGCCTGCTGGTTTGGAATCCTTTCGGGAATCGTAGAACCAATAGCAGGCTTTATAACTATTCTTATTTCTTCTATGGTAATTTCTGTTCTTCCTTACTTTTTAAGTTTTGCAGCCGGTGCAATGATTTATGTTGTAATAGAAGAACTTGTGCCGGAAATGGCAGAAGGTAAGCATTCAAACTGGGGCACAATCCTATTTATGATAGGATTTGCCCTTATGATGATGCTTGATGTTGCTTTAGGCTAGAGTTTTATAGCTAAACCAATTGCGCCTGTAAACAGTTTTGAACTGAAGTTATAGGCTGCATTGAAACTTGTCTGGAAAACTGCAAGATTCAAACTCAAACCGCCAAAAACTTGTGTTTGAATGCCAATGTCGGCAACTGTGTCTTTGTAAGAGTCGCTTGCTCTGTCTGAAAGTTGTGGAAAAGGATTTCCATTGAGTTTTGTATTGTAATTCCAGTCATAAGCACAGTTTGCAGTTGTGAACATTGCCTTAAGTCCAATGTATGGAGTGAAAATAAGCAAAGTTTTTGAAACCTGAATCTGAGCAAAAACTGTGTGTGTATCAATTTTGAGGTTTACATCTGCGCTAGTATATACATCTGCGCTATGTTCTGCGTCAATATCTGCTTCAAAGCTGTTTGAAAAACCAAAACCAATTTGCTGTCTTACAAACTGATAACCACCGCCAAGAGAGATTTTTGGCAAAAGACCGTTTCCTTCAAGAACTGCGTAGCGAAGATCAAAGCCAGCTGAAGTATAGTTAAAATCAAGCGAAAGTTTGTCGCCAAATGATTTATCATTAAAAATCGAGCCTGTTGTAACAGCATTAACTCCAACATCAAATGGAAGGAAAAGTCCGCCAACGCGTGCATTTATGGCAGCAGCAGGGTAAGGCAATTTACCAGAAATTGGCAAATCAAAAGCAAGGTTTCCGTCAAAGCCATCAATTCCTTTGATAACATCAGTTACTTTATCAATATTATCAGAAATAAAATCTACAGTAACAGGAGTAACGCTAAAGTTTAAGCCAACTGCAAAATGTGGTGGAATAGAAGGTAAAAGTTTTCCTATATAAGCGTCTGGCTGAACACTAAGCAAGGAATTTGATTGCGGAAGAATGGTTTCAAATTCTTCAAGCATAGAATTTGACATATCGGTAAGTGCCGAAGATAAATCATTTTTAAGTTCTGAACTGCTTGTGGCACCAAATGCATTATTAAAAAGAAATGCAATACCAGCAATTGCAATAATTTTTCTAAGTTTCATAAGAAGCTCCTTTGAAATAAAATTTGAAACTTTTTGGTATATCAATACTAATACAGTATGGACAAAAAATCAAACACCCAAAAAACGAAAATGTTACTTAAATAATGCGTTCGTTCTGTTTAGTTTTCAGAATGTCAGTTTTTTAATTCTCCCGTATTGTTTACGCAAAAAAAAAATCACAAAAAAAATAATTTTAAGGTGGCAAAAAAAAATTTTATAAGTGTATAAATAATATATTGACATAATTATTGTGTTACTGTATTATGTACTTAATACAACAATACACAAGCAGAATGCTAAGGAGTTTATAGATGGCAGTTGTTAGTTTAAAAGACGTACGCAAATCTTATCCACTTGGAAAGGAAAGAATTGAAGCTGTACGCGGTGTTTCTTTTGATATCGAAAAAGGTGAATTTGCTGCTGTATCAGGTCCATCTGGTTCAGGAAAGTCTACAATTTTGAATATGATTGGTCTTATTGACCTTCCAAGTGATGGTTCTATTACGATTGGCGGCACAGACGTTTATCAGGGTGTTAATCTTGCTGATACAGAAATTATTAACACTCGCTGGTCTTCTTCTGGCCCGGATAAAAAAGACGGAAAGCAGAAAAAGGCTCGTGTTGCTATTCCTTCAAAATTGGACAGAAGAATTACAGCACTTCGCCGTTCTCATCTTGGTTTTATTTTCCAGACATTCAACCTTATTCCGGTTTTGAACGTTTACGAAAATATTGAATTTCCACTTTTGCTTGCTTCAAGAGATCCAAACTCTAGGAGCCCGGTTGATGAGTTTTCAAAGGCTCAGAAACAGCAGTGGATTGATTATCTTATTGAAAAAGTTGGTCTTTCAGCATGGAGAGATCACAAAGCAAATGAGCTTTCTGGTGGACAGCGCCAGCGTGTTGCAATTGCGCGCGCTCTTGTTACAAAAGCGCCGGTTATTCTTGCCGATGAGCCAACAGCAAACCTTGACTCAAAGAATTCAGAGCAGATTCTTAAGCTTATGAAGTCTTTGAACCGCGATCCTGAGTTGCAGACAACATTTATTTTCTCAACTCATGATTCACGAATTGTAGATATGTGTGACCATGTTGTTCACATTCTCGACGGTAAAGTTACAAACGACGAATACAAAGCTGGTTCAGACGTTTATAAGATTTAAGGTTATAACAGAAAATCTGCTGAAAATGCACATTTGTTGCGTTTTATGATTTTCTTTTACGGAGATAAAAATGAAAGATATAATTAAGCTTGCTTTGCGGAACCTCAAGGAACATAAATCTAAGACCCTGATTATTTCAATGTTCGTGCTTTTTGGCGTGGCAATTGTAATAATGGGCAACTCGTTCATTGAGTCTATTAGCCGCGGCTTGGAAAACGATTTTAGAGCAAATTATACTGGCGACGTTGTTATTACAACAGTTCCAAAAAAAGGTGCTGTTAATGACATTTTTGGAGTTACACAGTTAGTTTATTTGGACGAAGTGCCAAAGGTGCCTGCAATTGCAGATTTGGAACGCGTAGAACAGATTCTTGCTGAAACAGATGATATAAAAGTTCAGTCAAAGTATATTTCAGCTGGAGTATTGCTTTCTGGCGATGAAGAATTTGATGCAGATGCATTGGACGATGACGAAAAAGATTTGAAGTCTAGTGATATGCCATACGGCTATATCATGGCTGGTGAAAGTGATAAATATTGGGAACTCTTTCCTGATTTGAAACTGATTGAAGGTCACTATCCAACAGCTGGTACAAACGAAGTTATTGTAGATGCCCGTTTTATTGAAAGCTTTAAGAAGGTATATGATAAAGACCTTGCACTTGGCGATAGTATACTTATTAAACTTTATTATGGTTCTACATTGCGAGAAGGTAAGGTTGTAGGCTTCTTCAATCCTGCAAGCGAAAATACAATTGTTGATAAAATTGTTTATTGTGATGCAAGTCTTGCACGACCTTTTGCAGATTTGACTTACGGT
The DNA here is from genome assembly GCA_017962415.1 of Treponema sp. Lineage (GTDB taxonomy): Bacteria > Spirochaetota > Spirochaetia > Treponematales > Treponemataceae > Treponema_D. The sequence goes on from JAGCVK010000035.1 coordinate 42,579, forward strand.
TCTTCGTTTACTCAGGAATTACCTGATAACGTAGATCTTTCATTTTCAGAAATGTCAGAAGACGAGTTTTTTGGAGATGATTTGTTTGGCGGCATAGAAGAAGATACTTCTGTTCTTGGAACAACTGTAGACCTTGATAATATTCTTGGCGATACAAGTATGCGCGATGAATTAAATAAAGCAGATGACGGTGCATGGCAATATATTCTTGCAAAACTTAAAAAGCCTAATGCTGATAAAGCATATATTGCAAAACTTAATAAACGTTTCCAGGAAGAAGGACTTAATGTCCATGCGATTAACTGGCATGATGGAGCTTATTTATATTTAGTTGCCCTTAATTCAATTGGAAATATGTTTAAGATTCTTATTGTGATTCTTGCGGTTGTAGTATTCATCATTATCATGAACACAATGATAGTATCTGTAATTGAACGCACAAGCGAAATTGGAACAATGCGTGCAATTGGTGCAGAAAAGAAGTTTGTAAAAAGGCTTTTCTATACAGAAACTGTTGTTTTGACAACACTTTCATCTATCGGTGGAATTATCCTTGCGTTTATCTTAATGGGTATCTTTAATGCACTTAATATTGTGCCTGAAAGTGAAACTGTAAGAGGCGTTTTTGGTGGAGCTTTGCATTTTACTCCAACCCTTACAATTATAATTTCAACAATGTTTGTTACATTGCTGGGCAGTATTATTAGTAATGCATACCCTGTAAAATCTGCGCTCAAGATTACACCAATTAAGGCTTTGAGCAAGGAATAGGAGAAAGCGGAAATGAAAACAGTATCGTTAGCATTAAGAAATCTAACAAGAAGTAAAAGACGTAATGCAGTTCTTGCTATTGCAATTGCTTTTGGCTTCTTTGTAGTAACAACCATTAATGGTTTGGTTAATGGTATGGGTGATAATTTTGAAAATCTTTTTGCCCAGCTTTATGGTGGAAATGTAATTATTGAAGGTCTTGAATGGCGTGATGCACAAACCTCTGATGGCGAGGCAAAAACTATTCATGTTACCCGCGATAAGGAATATATTAAGAACATTATAGATGAATTGAAAATTGATTACGATTATTCTTCTATTTATACATATGCAGATGGTCAGATAGTTTTTAATGGTAAAAAGGCTAACTTGAGGATTTTTGGTCGTGATTTAAATGATAAAGACTTAAAAGATTCATTCAAGTTTGTTAGTGGCGGAATTGATAATAGTGTTCCTAATGCTCTTATTATCAGCGATAAAACTGCAGAAACCTTGAATATTGAGGTTGGTGACGAAGTAATCTTAACTACTTCTAACGTTTTGGGACAGAATACTTTTGGTGATATGGTAGTTACAGGTATTCTAAAATCAAATGGAATTGTAAATACAATTTTTGCATATGCTGATATAGAAGGTTTGAACAAGATTGTCGAAATGCCAGAAGGTGGATATGTAGTTTATGCAGTACATATTCCTAATAAAAATAAGCAGGACGAAATTGCACACTTGGTTGAACAGAGAATTCGTCAGGATAGTGAATCAAATCCTATGATTAATGTTACAGACCGTGCACTTGCTATAAAGACAAATCCAAATGATGTTCATAAAGGACTTAAAAAGCAAACTGATCCGAAAAAACCGGAAAATGCATGGCAAGGAACAAAATATAGGGTAGAAACTGTAGACGACGAACAACCAGGATTAAAGAACATTTTGTTCTATGTAAATATGATTTCGACAATTATTCTTGTTGTGATTCTTTTGATTGTTTGCGTTGGTATTTCAAATACTTACAGAATGGTTTTGATGGAACGTATTCGTGAAATTGGAACAATGCGTGCAATTGGAATGCCTGGAAAAGATACAAAAAGAATGTTCAGCCAGGAAGCTATAATTCTTAGTTTGATTGGTGCAACTGCAGGTTTAGTATCTTCAGTAATTTTAATGACTGTGTTCCATTTTATTCCATTCAATAATGATGCTTTGTCATTCTTCTTGAAAAATGGACACTTTACATTCAAACTGCAATTAATTCCAACTGTAATTCAGTTTGTAATTTTGATTGTGCTTACAGCGCTTGCTGTTCGTGGAAGTGCAAAGAAGGCTGCAAAAATGAGTCCAGCTGCAGCTTTGCGCTCTGTAAGATAATTTTATATATAAGGAGAAAAACATGAAAAAGATTCTTACATTTTTTGCAGCTGCCGCAATGTTGACAGCAGCTGCCACAGCTCAGGTTTCTGCGGACGTTGCAGAAAAATGCTATAAGATTTTAGAGGCAGCAGATGAGTTGAGTCCAAAGAAAGGAGACTATTCATTTACACAAACAGAAATAATTGAAAAACCGGGAAAACCAAAAGAGAATGTACAGTATAAGGTTTTTGGACGTGTTGTAAAAGGAAAGGCTTCTATGGGAACTGCTGTTCAGATTTTTCCGGAAGCAGATAAAGGTCATGGATTGCTGTTGGTTGATGATCATGTTTGGGAATATGATTCGGTTAGTAGAAAGTTTACACATAAAACATTAAAAGAGAAAATTGGTAATTCAAATACTTCTATAGGCGATATGTTGGAAGATGATGATAAGTGGCGTGTTAATTACGATGTTGATGCTTATGAAGATGGAATGCTTGGAAAAATACCTGTAGACATTATTACTCTTAAGGCAAAAACTTCTGAACCAGAATTTTCAAAAGAAAGATATTATATCCGTAAAGATATTCCACTTTGTTTGAAAAAAGAAGGTTTAACAAGTTCTGGTCGCCTTATGCAGACAATTTTGTTACCTAAATATACAAAAGTTCCGAATGGATATTTAGCAGTTCAGGGACTTTATAGAGATGAATTGAATAAGGGTGAGCAGACACAGGTTGTTGTTTCTGACCTGACATTTGACACAATTCCAGATAAGGTTTTTACAAAAGCATATTTGGAAGGACTTAACTAAGTCTAAAACTAAAAAAATCTAAAGCAGTTTGCAAAAATGCGCTGCTTTAGAGTAAAAAAAAAGCCTTAATTACTTAGGAGAAACTAATGAAACGCAAATTATCATTTATTTTATGTTCAGCTTTAATGGCAACTGCAGTATTTGCGCAGAGCAACGAAGATCTTTTTGGCGACGAAGATCTTTTTGGCGATGCTGAAATTGAAGTTTTAGACGATGTTTCTGCAAAATCAGATATGAGCAAAGGTATTATTTTTAATGCCGGCGGTGTAAAAATTGGCGGAAGCCTTACTTCAGAAGTTAATACAGATACAATTTTGTATAAGCAGAATGGCGATTCTCTTGGCGAAAATATTTATAACACAAAAATTTCACCAGATTTGAATGCTATGATTTCTGTAGATGCTAGACCAACAGAAACCCTTCGTATTTACACAAAGTTTGGTTTTGCATATCCATTTGAAAACAAAGCTAATGTGATTCTTGCAGATCCAAACAAGCCAGAAGTTTCTATAACAGATTGGTTCAAGCTCAAAGAGTTGTTTACTGATTTTTCTTATAAAGATACAGCATTCTTCCGCTTTGGTATTCATACAGTTTCTTGGGGAACCGGCTATTTTTACAGTCCTTTATCAGATTTGATAAATACAAGTTCAATCGACCCTGAAAATCCTGATAAACAGGTTGACGGTTCGTTGAATCTCCGTACACAGATTGTTTTCCCAAATTCACAGAATTGTCTTTGGTTGTATGTAATTCCTTCTATGGATTTTGAAAATCAAAGTGCAGAAAGCTATGCTCGCGAAACTGCATTTGCCGGAAAAGCTGATATTGTAGTTGGCGATTGTGAACTTGGACTTGGCGGTTATTATAAATATCAGAATGCGCCAAAAGCAATGTTTACTGCAAGCGGAGCAATCAAAAACTGGCAGGTTTACAGCGAGTTTGTTTACAGTTACGGTGCGGACAAAGAATGGAAAGAAAATGTTGACTGGGATGATAAAACAAGCATTTTCCAGGCAACTGCAGGTTTTGCACGTGCATGGATGAAGAAAGAAGAGCCAAAAATCAGCCTTGCTGTACAGTATGCATTTGAAAGCAATGATGCTGATTTTTTAAGCAGAACAAACCTTTACGGACACAATGTATTTGTAAATGTAACAAAAGCAGAGTTGTTTAATAATGAAGATTTGAGCCTTAGCCTTTTTGCAAAAGCTAATTTTGGTGCAAAAGATGTTACTGCAAATGATATAAGAATGCTTAAGCCTGAAGCGGCTGGAAAATCTGATGCAGAACTTGCAGGTTATGTAAAAGATGTCAACGATAATATTTCAACACTTTATGCAAAGCTTTTGCTTACTTACAATCCGATTAAAGAGTTTAGCGTAAATGTTGGACCAACGTTAAACTTCAGCGATTTTGATACTAATCCAACTGTTGGAATGCATATTGGCCTTAAACTTGGTGGCGGCAATTTTTAGAATAGATATTTAAAAAAGATTTAATAAAGTAAAAATTATTTAAAAAAGTTCATAAAAAATTCTCCTTCTTTTTTTTGGGTTCTTGCGGGTAACATTCCCTATTCGCAAGAGCCCTTTTTTTTTACGAAGAAAAAAACGTGAATCATTCAATGGTAATAATCACAAAATGTCGTTTACGACATTTTGTGATTATTACCATTTCCCGTTTATGCAGAATGAGGTTTTGTGGCGAACGCGAAACTGCACAAAACAGCCGCAGTCTGCGCAGGTCATACCGGCAATTAAGCGTGGACATTTTTTGCAGATTTGCAAGCGGTGAGAGGCAAGGGCGTCGCCGACGTAGTCGGCGACGGGCTCTTGTTCTGCCATTTCTTGCACGAGTTCTGGTGTTAACTCCATTGAGGAAAGATACGCTTTGTTTTCACATACTGGACAAGGATTCATAGGTAAAACTTAGGGGCGTTGCGGGAACTCCCGCTGAAGGGGTAGCCCGCAACAAAGTGCGGGCGCAGGGGAAGACTTTCCCCTCCCTATGCTTGAATTTCTACTGCAACAACGCTCATTGCGGGAACTTGCAAGGTAAGTTCGTTTTGGGCAGTTACTTTTACTTCGAGCGACTGTGTTTCTATCTGCTGTGGATTTTGGAATGTGTTGCAGCTGTTCATTTTTTCTGCGGTAAGAAGCTGGGCTGAAGCGGCTTTAATCTTTCCTTTGAGGCCAGCAAGCGTGATATTTATTTGCTTTGAACCTTGAAGTTCTGCATTTGTAAAGGTTACGGTGTAATTTCCGGCTTTGTGCGAAGCGGAAGCTGTAATTGAATCTATGCGGGCGTCTTCGGGGCCAATCTGATTTGAAGCAACGCGAGTTGTAAGGCTTGTGGCGTCTTTATGTGGTTTGTACATATTGAAAACATACCAGGTTGGCGTTTTGAGCATTTTTGAGCCTTCTGTAAGAACTGGCGACTGAAGAACGTTTACTGCCTGCGCAATGTTTGCAATTCTTACGCGGTCGCAATGATTGTTGAAAATATTCAATGTAATTCCAGCAACAAGTGCGTCGCGAATTGTATTTTGCTGATACAAAAAGCCCGGATTTGTTCCGTCTTCTACTTTGTGCCAGCAGCCCCATTCGTCAACTACGAGGGCAACGCGTTTTTCCGGATCGTATTTTGTCATAATTTCATCGTGGCGGCGAACCAGTTCTTCCATATAACTTGCTTTTGCAATCATATTATACCAGCCGTGCTCGCTGAATTCTGTTGCCTTTGGTCGTTCGTCCCAGCTTGGTTCTACGCTGTAATAATGGAGAGAAAGCCCATCCATTAATTTTCCGGCTTCGCGCATTAAAACTTCTGTCCAGTTGTAGTCTGCGGTATTTGGGCCGCAGGCAATTTTAAAGATTTTTTCTGAACCGTATTGTCGTACATAAGTTTGATAACGTCGGTAAAGGTCTGCATAATATTCTGGACGCATATTTCCGCCGCAGCCCCAGTTTTCGTTTCCAACGCAAAAAAGCGGAAGTTTCCATGCTTCTTTATGGCCGTTAGCTTCGCGCATTTTGCTCAAAGGTGATTCGCCGCCAAAAGTCATATATTCAACCCATTCGCTCATTTCTTGAACTGAACCGCTTCCAACATTTCCGTTTACATAAGGTTTGCAGCCAAGTGTTTCGCAAAGTTCAAAAAATTCATGTGTTCCAAAGCTGTTATCTTCAACAACGCCGCCCCAATGTGTGTTAATCATTTTTTTGCGAGTTTCGTAAGGACCAATTCCGTCGCGCCAATGATATTCATCGGCAAAGCAACCGCCTGGCCAGCGCAGATTTGGAATTTCAAGCTATTTAAATGCTTCTACAACGTCTTTTCTAAAACCGTTGATATTTGGAATGTCTGAATTTTTTCCAACCCAAAATCCGCCATAAATACAGCGCCCAAGATGTTCGCTGAAGTGACCATAAATATCGCGGCTAATCTGCTTGCCGTCGAGGTCTGCATTTACAATAATTGTGTCCATAAAAATTCCCTTTTTTTTTGATGTTTTTGGTTAAACGTTTTACAAAATTGTACTATGCAATCTTCAAAAACGCAATGTGATTATGTGGGAAAATGCGGCTTTTTTGTTGTATGATTCTCTTAGTTTTTGTGATATATCGTCATTAGCGCCAAGAGCAAAACTGAAAAGCGAAACTGTAAACTTGTAGCTGCAAAGGCGTAACTGAAATGTGTGATTGCAAATGCTTATCTGCAACGCGGACTTTTATTTTTTGAAAATCACAAGGTCTTTGAGTTTTAGAGTGTAGGTTGAATCAAGCTCGTTGCGCACAGAAGATTCGCTCATCAAAGGGGCTTCAAAATGGTAAACAGTATCGCTGTAACCTTCGGCTTTTACTTCTAAGCTAAAGTGAAAAAGTTTTGTAATTCCAGCTTTTCTTGCCGGCTGCGATTTTACCCAAAAAGAATAAACTCCGTTTGTGCTTCGCACAGTTCTATATGGATTTGCCCAAGTTTTATCAACCATTTCGGCTTGCTTTCCTTCCAGTTTTAAATTGATTATTGCATCAAAAACCGGCTCAAAGGTATTTCCGTCTAAAACCACGCCAATAAATGTAAAAAAGTTAAATGCCGGTTTTGAATCTTTTTTGATTACGCAATCTTTTCGGTCTTCTGAGTGATAAGGTCGCTTTGTTGCACTTACAGTTCTCATTCCTTCAAGGGCAAGAGAATCAACATCAGCTTGAAGTTGTGCGCTTGCTAAAAATTCTGCAGCGTGTGTAACTCCGCGTCCAGAAACAACGTATTTTGGGGGAATTCTGTTTAAAACATAACTGACAGTATCGAGACGGCAATTTTCGCAATCGCAGGTTAACCAGGCAATATTGTCTGCTTTAACTCTGTCGTAAAGGGTGTTTACTGCCTTTTTTACAACATCTTCCATCAGGTTATGAACGTTCATAAAAACTCTCCTCTAAAAAAGAACAACCTTTCTTTGCCAATAACTTTATTATAGTAGAAAATCATTAATAAAACAAATTTTTATATTTCTTTAAGTGATTTTTTTAGGAAATTGCTGTATGATAAAATCATTCTAAATAAAACCAGTTTTACTTAGTAAAATTGCGCAGCTGCGAGATTTTTCATTGAAAACTGACCATTTTTTTAGTATATTTATATTATGAATATTAAATCAATTTATAAAAGCCCTCTTTTTGATGATGAGGACGAAGAAAAAAAACAGAAAATGCCGGATCCTTTTTCGGACAGATTCCTTAAAACAAGACAAATTGTTCTTACCGGTGAAGTAAACAAGGAGCTTGCAGATTCTATTGCAAAGCAGCTTCTTATTCTTGATTCTGAGGACGAAAAAGCCCCGATTTATATGTATATTGATTCACCTGGCGGTGATGTTGATGCAGGCTTTGCTATTTATGATGTAATTCGTTTTGTAAAAGCTCCTGTTTATCTTATTGGAATGGGTCTTATTGCTTCTGCTGCTACTTTAATTCTTATTTCAGTTCCAAAAGAGCGAAGACTTGGACTTCCAAACAGCCGTTATCTTATTCATCAGCCACTTGGTCAAATGCGCGGTGTTGCAACTGATATTGAAATTTATGCAAAGGATATGGAAAAAATCCGTGCTAAATTAAATAAACTTATTGCTGAAGCTACAGGAACTTCTCTTGAGCAGGTTACAAAAGATACAGACCGCGATTATTGGCTGGATTCAGATGAAGCTGTAAAATATGGTCTTATCAGCAAAATTGTTTCTGCAAAATCAGAATTACCAAATTAGCCTATGCATTTTAGTCTGACCGATTCGCTTATAAACGACATTATCTCTGCTATGGAAAATCAAGATGTTGAATATGCCGTTGACGCTGTGGAAGGTCAGCTTGTTATATCAGATTCAGATGGGCATAGTCCTGATGATGAGCGGTACTACAGTTTGCCAGAATGGGGACCGTCAGACGGTTTTGAGCTTCGCGAGAATTTTGTGAATTCGCTTCATTCTCCGGTGGCTCACGATCAATTGCTTGATGTTTTGCATTCGGGAAGGGGGGTATTTAAGAATTTCAGAAATGTTTTAAAAAGTTACCCTGAAGTTGATAAACGATGGCATATTTATAAGCACAAATTTATGTCGGCACGTATCAATGAATGGTACAATTCCCTGCGAGAAATATGGGGATTGGAAAAATTGGATCAACTTTTGGAATCTGATGAAACCTTAGTGCACGATGATTTTACGTTCAAGGCTTATGATTCAGACGTTGACAAAGAAACAATCCTTTTTAATATTACTGCGGGTTCCTGCGAAGATGATACACTGCCGCAAGAATTGAACGAAGCGCTTTACAAACTGTGGCGAACTCAATTTGAGAATAATGATGCTACAGACCAAGCTGGTTTTTTATGCTTCAGCCTTTCTGATGAATTTGCAGGTTGTATTACAGCAGCATCACTTTTGAAAGATCAGGAAAAGATTATGGTGATTACAAGTCTTTTTGTTCCTGATCAGTTCCGCGGACTTGGAATAGGAACAGAACTTATTTCTATGTGTATGTCCAAGCTTCAGAAATGCGGAAAATCTTGGGTTTTGATTCCCAATACAATTGCGCCGGATATTTTGCAGCCGTTACTAACGCGCTCAGGTTTTAGAAAAATAAACTCCGGCTATATTTTATCTTTAGGAGAATAAAAAAATGGCATTTAATCGTGATTTTGAGATTAACGAAGCTCAGCTTTCAGAATTTCTTGAGTCAGCAACTGACAGAGTAAGAACCTCGGAGAATGTTGATTTACTTTCAGATTTGAACAAATTGTTTAAGAAGAATGTTCCACTTACTGTTCGTAAGTATGTGATTGCATATTTGCTAAAAGAAGCTTTAAAACACTATCATCCTTTTGGAAATCGCCGCGACAGATTTGAGCGCAATGAACGAAATGAACGCAGCGAACGCAATAATCGTTCACGCCAGGAACGCAGTTTCCGCCAGGAAAGAACGGAGCGTGTTTCTGAGCCGGTAGCTGAAGTTTCTGAAGAGGAACGCCCGCGACATCCTCGTGTTGAAATCCCGGAAAATGAAGCGACTTCTATTTTTATTAGCATTGGAAAAAATCGCCGCGTTTATCCTCGCGATTTAGTTGGTATTTTGATTGCGATTGCTGGAATCGACCGCGAGCGCATTGGCGACATTAAAGTTCTTGCAAACTATTCTTTTGTTCAGCTTTACACTTCTGACGCTCAAACTGCAATTGATAAACTTAATGGTTATGAATATCGCGGCCGCAAACTTGCTGTAAGCTACAGCCGCCAGAAATCAGAAAATGACGAAGTTTCTGAATCTGAATCTCCTGCTTCTGAAGAATCTTATGCTTCTCAGGTTCAGTCTGAAGAAGTTGCTCAAATGGCTGCTGAAGATGCCGCTGCTTATGCTGCTGCAGAAAAAGCTGCTGCCGACAAGGTTCCTTTTGGAGTAAACTAAGAATTTAATGAAACTGCATGTTATTAGAACTGGCGTTTTAAAAGTTAACACATTAATTGTTCCGATTTGCGATAATCAATGCTTTGTTGTAGATCCTGCGGCTTGTGAGCTTTCTGGTGATTCTTCTGTGATTACGGATTTTCTTGCGGCTCACAACCTGGTTTGTAAAGCTATTGTTCTAACTCATGCACATTTTGATCATATTACAGGAATTGCCGGCTTAAAATCGGTTTTTCCTGATGCAAAAATTGCCCTTCATCAAGCTGAGCTTTTAGAACTAAGTTCGCCGCCTGGCCCAATGAATTCTTCTGTTATGCAATTCTTTGGAGCGCCTCAGCTTTTTGAAGCGGTTGCAGCACAGCCTGCTGCAGACACTCCTTTACAAGATAATTCAATCTTTTTTGGCTGGAAAGTGATTCATACTCCTGGTCACACGCCTGGCTCAATTTGCCTTTATAATGCAACTGCCGGCGAATCTGGGCAGGGTGTTTTGATTTCCGGTGACACTCTTTTTGATTATGGCGGTTACGGCCGAACTGATATGTACGGCGGAAATGAAATCGAAATCCATAAAAGTCTTGAAAGATTGCGCCGCGAAATTCCCGATGGAACTTTAGTTTATCCCGGTCACGATAATTTTGGTTTTAGTTTTAAATCGGATTCCATAAATTAAAACTGGTTGAGCCGTCGCTTTCAATTTTCATTCTGATAAAAGCAATATCTGTAAAAGTTTTTTCAACTGTTGCAATCGCAAAACTTGCCGGCTGCCCGCCGCGCGGTCTTGCGCAGCTTCCCGGATTTACCATTTTGTAACCGTTTATATTGTCTTCGCGGGCAATGTGCGTGTGGCCGTAAAATCCAATGCGGCTTTCTGAAACCTGCATTTCAAGGCCAAAAGTTTCTAGCCCAAAATCAACACTTTGATTATGCCCGTGCGAAATCATTATGATTTGGCCGTTTACTTTTAGTTCAACCAGTTCAGAAAAATAAAGCGAAGCTGAATCCAGCGGATATGATGAAGGATCGCAGTTTCCTTTTACGGCGGCAATTACCGGCGGAACACATTCCATCAGTTTTGAATCTGTTTGAGCTGCGTACAAAAGTCGTGAAATATCACAAATTCCGTCTCCGCAAAAAACAACCGCATCACATTTTGCACCGTAGCGGCGGACAATCTTTTCAAAAACCGGGTAATTTTCATGCGAATCCGAGATTATTAAAAGTCGCGCGTGGTCTTTTGTTTCGAGCGCAGAAATTGCAGCCTTTGAGCCAATAATATTTTGGTGTCTTTGAGTAATTTCTATCATTTTTGCGCCTTTTGTTTACTGATTCAAAACAAAATGGTTTATAGATGAAAGTCCAGATTCTGGGTCTGTATAATTATGGAACGAATGTTTTTTTAGCATTTGCGTTAGATGTGTTTGCAGACTTTTTGTTCTTTCTGGAGCGCCGTCTAAAAGCAAAATGTAGCTGATTGTTTCGTTAATTATTTGCGGAGCGTCTTCGTGAACTGAGCTGTCTGATTCTTCTGGAGCAAGTTCGCCGGTTAATCCTGCGTTTTGGCCTTTATCAACAACTATATCGCAAGTTGATTCGATTCCAAGTACATCATCTTGTGGAAAAAGTGCAATAACCGGGTAAGGCACATTTTGTTCCCATTTATCTTGATTTTTAGCAAGCGCTTTGTGAGTATTTTCTGGAGCTCCAAGCAAAACAATTCCGCAAAGGTCTAAATCTTCACTTTGAAGTATTGCTGCAAAATCAGAAGCATAACCGCGTGAGCCATGTTTAAAATCATCTGGGTAAATAAGCGGATAAATGAGCCCGCCGTCTTCCGCAAGCCCAAAGTTTTCTCCAAGCATTTTCAGAAGCGGTTCTTTTAGCTCGGGTTTATTGAAGTCATATCCAAAAAGCACGCAAAGTTTTTTATTTGTAACGTGCCATTTTTGCGGTTCAGTTTTAAAATCAGAATCTTCTGCTTTATCGAGAGTGAGCGACAGACTTTCGCCGCTATTTCTTTTTTGATTTTTTTTACAGCCGGAAAATGTGGCAATAATCATCAAGCCTAATACAATTTTTACACAGTTTTTTTTCATATTTTCTCCACCATTTCTTCTATTCTAATGTATTTTATTTTTCTTGAAAAGGACAAAGGTTTTCGGTATCATAGATATATGAATGTCATAAAGCCCGTTTTAGAACTTATCGGTAGCTTGGGTTTCCTTTTGTACGGAATGAAGCTCATGAGTGACGGTATTCAAAAGAGTGCCGGTGAAAAATTGCAGCGTGCACTATCTGTTCTGACAGGAAACCGTTTTGTATCCCTTCTTACAGGTCTTTTTGTTACGATGATTATTCAGTCATCGGGTGCAACTACTGTAATGGTTGTTACTTTTGTAAACGCCGGACTTATGACTCTTGCGCAGTCTGTTGGTGTTATTTTTGGTGCCAACATCGGTACTACAATTACCGCATGGATTGTTGCAATTTTCGGATTCAATTTTAAGATTTCAGCATTTGCCATTCCTGTTTTCGGAATTGGTTATTTCCTTTCAATCATCAGAAAAGGCAGTTATAGAAACTGGGCCGAAGCTCTTATGGGTTTTGGTATGCTCTTTCTTGGTTTGAGCGGGCTTTCTGATGTATTTACGCCAGAACAGGTTGGCTGGTTGTTTAGAATTCAAGGCAGCGGACCTTTTGCAATTCTTATTGGCTTTATGGTCGGTATTGTGATTACTGCACTTTTGCATTCTTCTTCTGCATTTTCTGCGATTGTAATTACAATGGCTTATAACGGGCTTATTAATTGGGAAATGGCTGCAGCTATGACGCTTGGTAGTAACCTTGGTTCAACTATTGACGCGATTCTTGCCGCTTTGGGCTCAAATGCAGATGCTCGCCGTTCAGCAGCAATTCACGTTATGTTTAACTTGTTTGGTACTGTTTTGGCTTTGTGTTTCTTCCGGCCGTTTTTGGATTTGGTTATGCTTGTTACTCCAGGCGGACAGCATTCAAACATTGCGATTCGCATTTCAATGCTTCATACTGTGTTCAAAACGCTTTCTACAATTATTTTGCTTCCAATGCAAAATCCGCTTATCAATCTTACAAAAAAGATTATCAAAGACGATCCTGCTGGCACATCAAATATTTACAAACTGGAATTTACAGAACTTCTTTCAAAAGACAGCGTTACAACTCACATTATGCAGGCTGAAAAAGCAATTGCAGATATGACTGATATTGTAACTGATATGTTCGACAAAATTCAGCTTGGCGTTACTAAGCGTAATCATGATTTTATTGAAAAATATGGCGAAGCCTGCGAACTTGCCGAAGATTATGCTGATCAAATGCACGAGCAAATTACGCATTATTTGATTAAGTGCGAAAGTCTTCAGGTTACAGAAAAGCAGTTGAATCACATTTCTAATATGATTCAGATTGTTGATGAACTTGAAAATATGAGCGACAGTTGTTACGGAACAATTATGTTGATTTCGCGCAGTATCGAAAAGAAAATGAAATTTCAAACTGAAGATATGGAGCGGCTTTTGCCTTACCTGGAACTTGCCCGCCAGTTCTTGCAGTTTATCCGCATAAATATCAACAAGCAGCTTACAACCGAAAAGCTGGAACTTGCCCGCGAACTTGAAAATGGAATCGACGAATTCCGCAAAGACCTTAAAAAAGTTGCACGAAAGCGTCTTGAAGGCGGTGCCGACGTTAAATCCGAGCTTTTGTACATCGACATTGTCCGCACAATCGAGCACATTGGCGACAACTGTTTCAACATTTCTGAAATCCTCGTAAACGGCTAAATGAAGAAAGACAATAAAAATCGAAATTGGGAAATTTTTTGTTTATTGTTGATTATAATTTCTTTGTTTTTTGCAGGGCGAAATTGTTATAAACTTTGGCGTTTGGAAAAGTATGGAATTATAGAAACTGTTGTTATAAAATCTTATTCCGTAAAAACTCGTTCAAGAAGATCTGGAACCTATTATGATGTAAAAATGGAATACAGTCTGCTTGGCGAAAATGAAAGTCAGTTTTGTTCTTTTGATTTTAAGCCAGCCAAAGAATATTATGAAAATGAACGAATAAAAATTGTTCGGGATTATAAGAATGATTTTAAACTTCCGGTAAATGAAAAAAAATCCTTTAAAAGGGTTAAAATAATTGGAAAGTTGTTGAGTGCAGTTGAAATTTTGCTGATTTTATTATTAACAAGATTTATTGAATATAGATTTGAGAAAAATCGTAATCGAAATAAAAAGATTAAAAAACTTGCAAAAAAGAATCCTGAATTAAAAGAAAAATACAAAAAGCAGGAAAAAGCAAAAAGTACAATATTTTTAATTTTGTTGGCTCCAATTCTTGCAGTTGAATATTTTTTTGATAAGATAAAAAGCCGTTCAAAAAGTAAGAAAAAGAAGAACTAATAGATTTATAAAAAAATCTAAGCTATTATAGAAAAAATTATATAAAAACTTTTAATTAATTGAGGAAAATAATTATGAAAATCATATCGTGGAACGTAAATGGCATTCGTGCGGTTGAAAAAAAAGGATTTATAGATTGGCTTGTTTCAAGCGGCGCAGATGTTGTTTGTATTCAGGAAACAAAGGCGAATCCGGGACAGCTTTCTCCTGAACTTTTGGCACCGGGCGGAGTTTACAAAAGTTATTTTTCTAGTGCAAAGCGGCCAGGTTATTCTGGAACTGCGATTTTTACAAAAACAGAGCCGGATAGTGTAGAATTTATGGGCGATGAGCGTTTTGATGATGAAGGCCGTGTAACAATTGCAAAATACGGTAAACTTGCAGTAATTTCTGCTTATTTTCCAAACAGCCAGGATGCTGGTGCTCGCCTGGACTATAAATTAGCTTTTTGCGATACAATGCTTGCAAAGTGCAATCAGCTTGTGGCTGACGGTTTTAATATTGTTCTTTGCGGCGATTATAACATTGCTCATACGCCAATTGATTTGGCAAATCCAAAGGCAAACGAAGGGAATGCCGGCTACTTACCAGAAGAACGTGCCTGGATGGACAAGTTTACTGCAGCTGGTTATGTAGATACTTTCCGTCATTTTTGTAAAGAGCCAAAACAATATACCTGGTGGAGTTACCGCTTTCATGCCCGCGAAAAAAATATTGGCTGGCGTATTGATTATCAATGTGTAAATCCGTCGTTTATAGATAAAGTAAAATCGTCTGTTATTTTAGCTGATGTGTTGGGCTCAGATCATTGCCCGATTAAGATTGAAGTTGAATGTTAAATCAAACAATGGCGTACAAGTCATTGTTTGATTAACGCATTTTTGTTTTGCAAAAAGTGCTCAAATAAAAAAAACACGGTGGTTGTCGAAACTACCGTGTTTTTTTTGTTTTGAAGTTAGCGGTGGTTTCGACAGGCTCAACCACCGTATTTTAATTAGCCTAATGTAATTTCTACATTAACTTCTTTTTTGCCTTCAACGTATGGAACTACGCAGCCGTTAACAGCTGTGCCGTCAACAACCATTGATTTAACGCCCTTGCAAACGTGGCTTGGGTTTTTGATTGTGATGTTGTA
>JAGCVK010000036.1 GCA_017962415.1 Treponema sp.
CGAATGATATTTTCTGTCATTGTACCGTTTCCGCAGTTAGCCTTATCAGCTTCCTTCTGCTCGATGAGGTAGTCGATACCATAAAGAGCAACACGGCGGTAGTCACCTACGATACGTCCACGACCGTAAGTATCTGGCAAACCAGTAAGGATATGAGCCTTACGAGCCTTGCGAATCTCTGGAGTGTATACATCAAATACAGCGTCAGAGTGTGTTTTGTGATATTCTGTAAAAATCTTGTGAAGTTCAGCGTTTGGTTTGTAACCATACATTTCGCAAGATTGCTCTGCCATTTTGATTCCACCAAATGGCATAAAAGCTCTCTTCAAAGGCTTGTCAGTCTGAAGACCAACAACCTGCTCAAGCTCTTTTCCTTCTGGACAGATATATCCAGCTGGATGAGATGTGAGTCCTGTTACAACGTCTGTGTCCATATCAAGAACACCGTTGCGCTCTTTTCCGTCTAAACCAACA
The DNA here is from genome assembly GCA_017962415.1 of Treponema sp. Lineage (GTDB taxonomy): Bacteria > Spirochaetota > Spirochaetia > Treponematales > Treponemataceae > Treponema_D. The sequence continues at coordinate 475 of JAGCVK010000036.1, forward strand.
GATTTTTTTGTGTATTCTGCTTTCTGTAATTTCTGAAGTTCATCAAAAAGCTTTTCTGTTGCCTTTGTAGGGCCAGCCAAGAATGATGAATCTCCATCATACTGTGTGTAGTTAGCCTGAATGAAGTCACGAACATTAACTTCGCTTGTCCATAAACCGTTAGGATTGAATCCTTCCCACTCTGGTCTTAAAGTCATATAAAACCTCTTTTGCCTTGGGACTCCTTTATGATTCCCTTAGCCTAAATATTGCCGATTTCCGAACAAAACTCCTTTATGATTTTTGCGCGGAATGGAAAAACTTTCCGTATCGGTCTGTTTAGATAATAATACTTTGTATTCAAGTTATCAAGTATTTTCGCACTCGACATACTAGAATACAAGTATATAACGCTATATCTAGCGGAATTTTTAATTAGAACTTAATTGCAACGCCAACTTTTGTGAATGGATAACCAATTTCAACATTCAAGCCAACATTTTTAGTAAAGAAGAAGTTTGCACCAATTGCTTCATCAAAATGGAAGTAATCAGAAACCCAGTAAGCATCTGGCTTTGAGAATGGAATATTAAATCCCATTTTTGATGCAACATAAAGGTCAAGAATTTCAACAGGCATTTTTACATGGTAAGCAGCTTCAGCTCCCACGAACAAGCCCCAAGATGAAGTTGCTCTTTTTTCCCAACGATAATCAACATTATCCCAATGATCATATTCAAAACCATAACCATGAATACCAGCATAGCCACCAAATGTAAATGGAAGTTTCCAAATTTTCTTAGCATACTGAACATCAACAACTACAGGTGGAACAAACCAGAAATTATCATACTGTCTGTAAACCATATCAGTATAATATAAACCAGTATCAACATTTATGATAAAGTCACCTTCTTCAACGCCAGCACCATAGTTGCACCAACATTCTGACCAATCAAAGCTCTTTGCTGAAAGAGTAGAACCCAAAAGCAGAACCAAAAGAACTGCAAAAAGTTTAGTTTTCTTCATAAAAAATCACCTCTAAAATAAATTTAAAATAGAATAGCGATTTTAAACACATTGTGACAATAGCAAAAGTGATTTTTGAGGCGTTTTTATATACAAAAACAGAGTTTATAACTAGTTTTCGAGCGTATATTCGGTTTCTGGAGCTACAATTTCAACATTTTTAAAGCCCGCTTGTGCCAAATGCTCTTTAAATCCCTGCTGTTGATCTAATTCACCATGAATTAAATAGATTTTCTTAAGGCGGCTTGTATCAATTTCTTTGAGCCATTCAATCATTTCTGAATAATCAGCGTGAGCCGAAAAACCGTTACAGCGCTCAACTTTTGCCTTTACCTGATACATATCGCCAAGAATTTTTACTTCTTTTTGACCATCAAAAATGCGGCGGCCAAGAGTATTTTCAGCCATATAGCCAACAATCATAATTGTATTTTTTGGGTCAGAAATTTCATTTGCAAGATGATAAAGAACTCGCCCCGCTTCGCACATACCATCTGCCGAAATGATAATCATAGGGCCTTCTTTTTTGTTTAGAGCCTTTGAATCTTCTACGCTGGTTGTATAAATCAGCGAATTAAAACCAAAAGGATTTTTATGATGCTTTAAAAACGCCTCGTTTACACTTTCGTCGTAACACTCCGGGTGAACACGGAAAACCGAAGTTGCATTGCTTGCCATTGGAGAATCAACATAAATCGGAACAACAGGAATTTTTTTCTGATCAGTAAGAAGATGCAGATAAAAAACAAGTTCCTGCGCACGCTCAATTGCAAAAGAAGGAATTATGATTTTTCCTTTTTTGGCACAAGCATCTCGCACAATACGAATCAACTCTTTCATTGCAAGATCGTGATTATCATGAAGTTTATCTCCATAAGTTGATTCAAGATAAATATAATCTGGAGCCGGCATATTTATTGCCGGGTTTCTAATAATCGGCTTACATTTTCGGCCAATATCGCCAGTAAAAAGCAGGCGAGTTTCTTTTTCGGGATTTTTTGGATTCGGATTAATTGTTACATGAGCAAAAGCAGAACCTAAAATATGGCCCGCATCAAAAAATTCCAGCTGAACATCAGGCGCAATATACATTTTTCGGTTATACGAAAGAGAAATAATCTGATTTGCAGCGGCAACACAGTCGTTTTCGTCGTACAAAGGCTTCCAGTAAAATTTTTCGCCCTTTTTATTAGCCTGCTTTGCAAGAAATTCTGCATCGTGAGCCTGAATGCGCGCACTATCCATCATAACAAGATTTGCAATATCTCGTGTTGCAGGAGTTGCATAAATATTTCCGCGCCAGCCTTTTTTTGTAAGCAGCGGCAAAAGCCCGCAATGGTCAAGATGTCCGTGCGTCAAAATCACAGATTCAAGCCGTTCGTGATCAATATCAAAATTACGGTTTTTTTCATCTGATTCTTTTCGTTTTCCCTGAAAAGAACCGCAATCAATCATAAACATTCTGTCATCAATTGAAAAAATGTGCTTTGAACCAGTTACCTCTTCAGCAGCTCCCAAAGAAAAACACTTAATAGACATACTCAACCCCCGCAAGTAGAATTTATAACTAATTATAAAACGGAAAAACGTATAACACAAATTATTTGTTGGGTTTGTAATTTAACGGAACATAGTTTATAATGAAAGAATGTATTCACGGCAGTTTAGTGAACCACCAGAACATCTGGTCCAAAACGGTAAGGCACACTTTGGCACTTTTTCAGATGTTTCCCCAAAAATTGACATTCGGGGAATGCGTGCCCCTTATGCAGGTGTTCCTGTTCCTTCATTTATATCAAATCTCAGAATAAAAAGCCGGCTGGAATATGCTTTTTCTTTAGACAAATTCATAGGGCTTTCTCAGTTTTATGATTTTAAAGTTATTGGACTTGGCGAAATCATCTTTTGGAATAAAGAAACCGGCAAAAAATATGTTTATCACACAATTATGGCTCCACGACGGCGATTTGTTCCAGCGCTTTCTTCGCGAGGAATCTGTGCCTGCTACAGAAAATCCCGCTTTATAAAGATTTCTTGGGGTCGCCAGCATCAACATCATGCATTAACATTCAAAGTAAAAGGCGACAATGCCCGGCCAAGCGCAGAAGGTTTTGTATATTCTCCACTCCAAGATGAAATGCACGCAGATGTACTTTCAGTTTGCCCTTCTCCAGCTTCTTCGCGTTGCAGCGCAACCTGGTTTTCTTCTATGAAAGTTTCAGGCCACATTTCTGTAAACGGCGAAACCGCAGATAATTCACAAGGGCTTGGAATGATGATTTTGAACCGTGCTTATTACAAATTTCATTCAAAATCATCATCAATTTACGGCATTGGAAACGTAAAAGATAAAAAAATTGTATTTTATTTAAAAACTTCAAATATGGACGCAGCCGATTCTGATTCTTACAACTGCAATATGCTTGTTATTGACGGAAAACAAACTGCGCTCCCACCAGTTTATATGACTCATCCTTTTGGAATTGAAAAAAACTGGATAATTCAAGATACGGAAAGTATGGTTGATTTAACCTTTACTCCAACATCTGTGAATTCACGAACTCTAAATCTGATTGCGCTGCGAACCAGTTATTACACCATGTACGGCACTTTTGAAGGAGTGCTTCTTACAGCTGATGGTGATAAAATAATTCTGAAAAATTTCCCGGGCATGCTTCATAAAGGGCTGCTCAGGCTTTAGGCGGATATCTGGAGGAATAAAAAATGGGCGATAAAATTAACGGAACTGCCGATTGGGCTCCCGGCACTTTAGACAAAACTAGAAAAAACATTGGAGAAATAAGCGATAAAGACGCTGCCGATATGGCCAAAAAACTTGGCGGCCAGGTTTTATACGAGCGTTCTTCAGATTCGCCAAGCGGCGGAGTAAACCGAGCCGGAAGAATTGTACGCCAAAGTTCCGGCGGAAATTCACAAAACAAAGGCGGTGCACAAAACTCCAGCCAGAATTCTGCTGGAAATTCAAGCCGCAGACGCAGAGAAGATCTTCCAAACATTTCAAAAAAATCAGCTGTAGCAATGGACAAGCTGATGATGTCGTCCGACTACAAAATCAAACCGAATTACGGAGTTTTCAATTTTATCCGCTCTTTCCAGAAAAACGGCCTCGAAAAAATCGTTCCAGACTTTTATGAATTCACGCTTAAACAGGCAACCGAGCATATGGAAGGTTTTATCACCGTAATCAAAACGCTGATTCAAATTGCACCTTCGACTTATAAATCAAAAATAGCAAGCGGCGCCGAAACAAAGTTCAAATTCTTAAGAAACGTTGCCGGCTGGGCAATGCAGCCAATCAAAATAGAATACATAAATCTTCAAGGCCTTACAGAGCCAATGATTGTTGCAGATTTAATTCCGCTAATCAGGCAGATTTATAAACCGCTTATTACAGTTTACTATTATGGAAACACAAAAATTCCAAAACTGATTAAGGAAGTTTATTCTGATGAAGCAGCTTATCCAGATTCACCAAAAGACAAACTTTCACAATATGCAAAACAGGCAATCACAGAATGGCTTTATATAGAAACTGAAGTAATCAAAAAACTTTACCCGCTTTTAATGCGAATGTGCTCCGATAGTTTTGAACCTTACCCGAACTTTTTTAACGCAAAAGTCGGCGAAATTTTAAAATTTGTTGGGCTTCATAAATTCGACCTTCTTTTGCCAGAAAAGCCAAAAGAGCCAACTCCAGAAGAAAAAAAGCCGAAAATTGCTCCGCCGGAAAAAGGCGTAAAAGATTCTTCGGTAATCACAGGCTTAAAGTTGCTCGACCAAATGTTTCCAGAAGCAGGCTTTAATAAACTGGACGAACACCCGGATTTATTTCCATACTTTCAGCCGCTTTACCATTTTAAAGACGGATTTAACATTCTTTCGCCAGAAAATCCTATTCAAACAATTTGTGTACTTCATCATATTATTGAAGAATGCTTTCAAGGTTGCAGAAACATTCGCTTTAAAGAACCTGCAGAACAAAAAAAAGGCGCAGACACAATCGCCGCAGTTATGGACGAATGGTCGGCTTACCGCGAAGATATTTTTGAACAGCTTTACTGCGAACCGCTTTGCGATTTAGTAAATTCAGTTTACTCGCAGCCAGGTTTTGAAAAATCACATATTGGAAAAAAGACCATAACTTCGCTTTTGTGGCAAACAACATATCATTATATGCCAAATTTTAAGTTTGAGCAGCTTTTGCTTGAGCACCCAACTGATGAAAGCAAATATCGGCCGTTATTTCACCGAACTGATTTTGTGCGAAAATATCTGACTTTGGTAATCAATGAATGCGATAAAAAAGCCGCAACAAAAACAGAATGCGCGCTTATTGAAAATCCTTGGGAACACTACAAGTTTGACATTCCAAATGAAGTTTCAAAACGCCTTGATGTTCTTCTTGGCGCGCAAAACAGAGGTTCAAACACAAGTGCAACAAATGCAAATCTTTTAAAATATACTTTGTGCTTTATTTCCGTTCTTGACTGGTGGATTAATAATCCGGGAAGTCCAGCTTACGCTTCAGATCCAATGCGAATTTGGCGAATTTCTCCAGAAGATGGAAAGCCGCAGTTTTCTGTTCCAGAACGCAAAGATCAAAATAAACTCTTTGCCGAAAAAATCAGAGCAAGCTACAAAAATGCAGCACAATAATTTACTGATTTACTCGTGAAATCAAAAATGGAATTGCACTTTCAAAGTCAACTCCATAACAATTGTAGTCTTTGTGGCTCAAAGTCGCCTTGATTGCTTCAACAACAAAATCTGCAGCAAGGCGGCTTGCTTCTTCCAACAAAAAACCGCGCATAAGAGCACCAGTTAACACACTTGCAAAAATATCACCGGTTCCGTGAAAGCTAACCGGCATTTTTTCATGAAAATACCAGCTGATTTTTTTTGATTGCGAATTATACGAAACAATTCCAAGTTTTTTATCATCAAAAGAAACGCCTTTTAGAATTACATTTTTTGCACCAAAAGCCGCAAGCTTTTCGAGAATTTCTTCTATATATTCTTTTGAATAGCCGCTTTCCACATAAGTTCTTCCAAGCATAAAGCAGGCTTCTGTAAGATTTGGAACAATAACATCTGCGCGAGAACAAAGATTTGCCATTGCAGCCGCAAAATCCGGAGTAAAACCCGCATAAAGTTTTCCGTTATCGGCCATACAAGGATCAACAATCACCTTTGCGCCACCGCTTCCAAAATCATCAATTAATTTTTGAACCTGATTTATTTGTTCAAAAGAGCCAAGATAGCCCGTATAAATTGCATCAAAACTGATTTTTTCACGCTTCCAATGTTCTGTAATCTGAAAAATATCCTGCGTAAGATCGCGAAACGTAAAACCGCTGAATGCCGTGTGCGTCGAAAGAACTGCCGTTGGAAGCACACAAGTTTCAACTCCCATTGCAGAAATAACAGGAAGCGCAACCGTTAAAGAGCATTTTCCCACACAAGAAATATCCTGCACAGTGATTATTCGTTTCATATTTTCTCCAGTTTGCCCGCCCTCAAAATCGGGATTTGTTCATTATAACGGAATTTATAATCAAAAAAAACATATACTTTATTGATTTTTTTCATTATATTTGTAAGCAATGTAAGTTGGCACAAACCAACAATAGCAATACGCGAGGTTAAACCAAAATGGCAAATAAAAAGATTCCAATTACACTTTTGTGCGGTTATCTTGGAGCTGGAAAGACAACTCTTCTTAACCGTGTTCTTACAAATCAAAAAGGCTACAAAGTAGCAGTTATTGTAAATGATATTGGTGAAGTAAACGTAGACGAACGCCTGATTTCAAAAGAGGCAAAAATCGAAGATTCAAGCAGCCTTGTTCCTCTTACAAACGGTTGTATTTGCTGCACCCTCAAAAGCGATATGGTAACTCAGATTGAAAATCTGATGAAAAGCGGAAAGTTTGATTATATTATGATTGAAGCCAGCGGCGTTTGCGAACCAATGCCAATTGCTCAAGCAATCGAAACTATTGAAATTGGTAAACTTGATAATGTTGTTGGCGTTGTTGACGCAAGCCGCCTTGTTGATGAATTCGACGAAGGTAAAGCACTTCTTAAAAAAGATATTGATGAAGAAGATATTGAATCGCTTTTGATTCAGCAGATTGAATTCTGCTCAACTTTGATTGTAAACAAACGCGACCTTGTAACAGACGAACAGATTAAAATGGTTCGCGCTGTAATCAACAAGATTCAGCCAACAGTAAAAGTTATTGAAACAACCCGCTGTGATGTTCCAGTTGAAGAAATTATCGGCACAGACCGTTTTGATTTTGAAACAGTTTACTCTAGCGCAGGCTGGGTAAAAGCTTTGGAAGAGCACGAAAAAGAAGAACATGATGACGATGATCACGACGAACACGAACATCATCACGAGCATGAACATTCTCATCATCATCACCATGAACACAAACACGAAGGCGAAAGCGAAGATGAATACGGAATTGGCTCGTTTGTTTATTACCGCCGCCGTCCGTTCAACCGCTCAAAGCTAGACGAGTTTGCTACAAAATGGCCACGAAATATTATCCGTTCAAAAGGCGTAATCTGGTTCAGCGACGAAGAAGAAATGGCTTACGTTCTTGAAACTTCTGGCCGCCAGATTCAAGCCGGCTATTCAGGAAACTGGCTTGCTTCATGTCCACCAGCAGAACAGCAGCGCGTTCTTGCAGAAGAACCAGAAATGAAAAAAGACTGGGACGAAAAAGTTGGCGACAGAATGATTAAAATGGTAATCATTGGCCGACACTTAGACAAAGAAGCAATCTCAAAAAGCCTCGATGCATGTCTGGACTAATTTCATAACCTGCATAAATTAATTTTAAAACTCCGGCAAAAGCGCTTTTTTTGCAGTATGCCGGAGTTTTTTTTGCAATTTTTGCAAAGTAAAACTGCGTCAAACAAAGACATTTACAACCTTGTTTAATAATCACATAAATGCCAGTAAACCATAAGGATCTTCCCAAACAGAGCCGTCCACATATTCAATTTTTCTAATAAAAAGATAATCTACCATAAGAAGATATTCGGGAACTTCATTAATATAAGAATCAAGACTCAAGCACGTTGAAAATAATTCTCCCAAACCAACTTCATTTTCAATAATAAAAGAAATTTCGTCCCAATATTCAACCGCCGGCTCACCGTCCCTATCAAAAAGATAAAAAACAACTTCAAAATTTTTTACGGATTTTTCAGAAGAATTACAAAAATCAATATTTACACCGCAATTCTGATAATCAGTTGAATTTTCATCTATAACAAATTGAGCATTCAGCTGGTATGGAATATTTTCAAACGAAAATGCCGTAAAACAAATCAAAAACGCCATAAAAAAAACAATCACTTTTCTAAAATTATTCTTTTTCATCAATACAATCCTCCTTTGATTTTTTATATAAAGCAAAATTAAAATCAGAAATTTTCCCCTCTTTTTTTGCTCTATTAATATTTGAAACTGAATTAGAAAAATACAACGGGCAGCGCCTTAAAAATCTTTGCCGGCAAAAAGAAAACTTTACACCGGTTATGCTCAAAATAGGCTCGCCTTTTATCATTGCCTGCCTTAAAAACAGTTTATGTTCCGCTCCATTTTTGCGATAATAAATACAAAACTGATTTTTTTGCAAACATTTCTGCAAACTTTTTGATTTCATAAGAAATCCTCCTTGATTTAACTTTCATATACTTTCCTCCCTGAAATATATTTTTTATACAAAGGAACACGCTCGCGCCTGGATTTTTTAACAGCAGATTTCTTTTCGTTCGGATTTTTTCCCAAAAGTAAGTTCTTTGTTGCCTGCAAAAGTTCAGAATAATTAGTGAAATGCTCCATACAAGACTCGAGTTCAGAATCTAAAACTACTTTTTGTAATTTTTTAGCTGGCAAAACAACATCAGCATAAAGCCTGATTTCACAGCCAATATAATTAAGCCCCTGACAAATTGTTCCCAAAATAACTTGAAACAAAAGATTTCGTTCTATTCCAAGAATTTCAAGCTGCAAAACAGCTTCTTCAAAACTTCCAGCATTAAGAGTTGCAAAAACAAGATACCCGGTAAGACAAGAACGAATTGCTGCGGCCGCGCTTTGTTTATCGCAAATCTCGCCAATCATAATCACATCTGGTTCCTGCTTAAAATTTTGGTTTAGATTATCAGAAAACTCTTTTTCCACATCAATTTTTGCTTGAGCCACACACGGAATTAAATAATCAAAAGCTTTTTCAAAGTTTATGATTTTTTTAGAACCGTAGGCTGCTTTTTCAATTTCCGCAAACAAAGACGCAATAGTCGTGGATTTTCCAGAACTCGCACCGCCACACACAAGAATAAGCCCGCACTTTTTTGCAACAATTTGCCTTAACTTTTCGCATTGCTCACTATTAAAACCAAGACTTTCAATTGAAGGCGGAAGCTTTTGCCTATTCAAATACGTTTTTAAAGAAACAGAATCAGCCGCACGCCAGTTTTTTGCGATTTTAAGTTCCTTTTTATAAAGTTTTGAAACACAATCTTTAAGCTGCCTGTGCGTTCCCTTTATAAATTCAACCGAAGGAAGATTTTTATAGTTTTCTGGACAATCTTTTATTCTTGAAACTCTTTGAAGATGATTAAAAAACGCATTTTTCAGCTGCCCGCAAAGTACAGAATCCTTTTTGTTTTCAAGCAAAAATTTAATATTTGAGCCATTTTGCTCCAAAACCGCAGCCCCATAATAAAGACTATACGCCGGTGTAAGTTTAAAATCGAATCTGCTGTTCACTTGCTTTCCCCCAATTTTTTTTACTAAAAAACGAGACAGAAAAATCTTGAGTTTTGAAAAAACAATCGCCAAGCCTGCTTTTTGCCGAGATTTTGAAGCAAAACAAGAACATCATATTTTTTCATAAAATTTTATTACTTTCTGAAATAATCTAAAAACACATATAAGCTGCAGTTAAAAAATTTCTTTTGTGCAACCGCAAAAGCAGCAAAAGTCCTTTTGTAACTTCAAACCAATCTGTAAAACTTTTAGCTTTCAAAAAATCAAAAATAACCAGCCCAAGATTTTCCGGCCCCGCATATATATATTTCCTTCATATTCGTTTTTAGACAAAAAAAATCAAAAAAACTTAAAAAAAACAGTCTTTTTTTTGCAAAAAATCATAAAAAACTTGACACAAAATATTTTTGGCATTATATTTTACTACGTCAGCCGTAGTACGACAGTCGTTGCAACGTTTTACGAAGTAACGACAGCCGTAGCAACGACAGACGGAGGTTGTAAATGACAGCAATCAGTAGTGATGTTATACGCGGTTATAACGACACAATGATTTTGTATTTGCTCCATAAAAAACCTTCGTATGGCTACGAAATTTCCAAAGATATAAAATCTTTATCTGCGGAAAAATACATAATAAAGGAAACAACCCTTTATTCTGCGTTTACAAGAATGGAAGCCAACGGTTATGTAGAGTCTTATTCTCAGGAAGCTGAGAACGGCAAGCGAAGAACTTACTACCGCATAACAGACAAAGGTCGGAGTTATTACAAAGAAAAATGCGAAGAGTGGCACCTCACAAAAGAGGTTGTAGAAAAATTTTGCAGTAATGAGGTTTAGGGAATGGAAACAATCAGAAATTATTTGGAATCTATGTTTAGGGGGCTTCCTTTAACAAACAAAGTTATGCGTGCAAAATCTGAACTTTTACAGATGATGGAAGATAAATATACTGAACTTATAAAAGACGGCAAAACAGAAAATGAAGCAGTTGGCGAAGTAATTCAGAATTTTGGAAACCTCGAAGATATTGCAGAAGATTTGGGCATTAAAGACATAATTAATCAGTCAAAATACACAGAAGTAAAGCGCCGCAAGCTTTCTTTCGACGAGCTTTCTGAATATCTTGTGCAGAAAAAACGCTCCATAATTTTTAAGGCGCTTGGAATTGCTTTGTGTATTTTCTGCGTGGCTTTTAATATGATTTGCGACGCAATCAGACTTCCAAGTTTTTTTGGTCCAAGTCTTATGTTTATAAGCGCAGGCGTTGGAATTGTTTTTATAAGCCTTTCGCGTTCATATATTGAAAGATGGGCTTTTTTAAAGGATGAACCTTGCAGCATAGATTCAGTTTCAATTGATTACCTGAAAAAGAAAGCACGAGATTTTACCTCAACTTACACCGTACTTTCTTCTATTGGAATACTTTTGTGCATTTTCTGCTTTGTTCCAGAAATTGTATTTGATGAAATCGATATTAGATTTATTCAGGAATTAGGCGGCGTGGGACTTTTTTCCTTTATTGCTACGGGAGTTTTTCTTTTAGTTTACGCAAGAAAAATGAAAAAAACTTTTATTAATTTGCTTGGAACAAATAACAAAATAGATTTTGATAAAAAAATGGAGAATGATATGATTGAAAACAAAACTGCAAAAGCAATTTTAGATGTTTATTGGACAATAATTACTTGTATTTACCTTTCAATAAGTTTTTTGACTTTCGATTGGGAAATCACCTGGATTATCTGGCCGGTAGCAGCTATTGCAAAAACAATTATCAAAGCAATTTTTATAAATCAAAAAGCAGAAGATAAAAAAGCTCAAGAAGAAGACTAATAGGAGTGTAAAGATGAAAAAATCGGTTCTTGTAACAATTCTTGGAATAATAACAATTGGCTGTATAATTTTCGGCTCGTTTAAGAATTTGAACTTAAAATCAAATTGGCATAAAGGCGAACATGGTCATTTTGACTGGTCTTTCAATTTTGATGATGACGAAGATGAAGAAATCATCGAAAAAACTGATGAAAATGCAAACGAAACTTCTGGAAAAAAAGGCTATTTTTCTTCAAACCTCGAAGCATTTTCTTCTATTAAAGTAAAAGCGAACGTAATGGGCGTTAATATTGAAGAAGGTGATTCCTTTCGCATTGAAGCAAAATATTCAAAAGAATCGCTTAAACCCAGTTTTTCTGTTCGCGATGGAGTACTTTCAATTACTCAGCAAAAACTTAAAGGAAACAATGGAAACAATAATTGTAAAGTTTCAATTACTGTTCCAGCTGGCACAAAGTTTAATTCTGTTGATGTAAAACTGAATGTTGGCGATTTTGAAATTGAAAATTTTGCCGGAAATTCTTTTAAGGCAAAAATCAACGTTGGCGAAATTGACTTGTACAATTGCAATTTTGACTTAATTACTTGCGAATCAAATGTTGGCGAAATTGATATTAATACAGGCTCGGATACTTCAAAATATGATATTGATTTAAAAACCAATATTGGCGAAGTAAAAGTTAACGGTAAATCATATAGAAAAAAGTACAACGCAAGAGGCAAAGGAAACGGCAGCATAAAAGTCGTTACAAATGTCGGCGCAATCAGAGTTAATTAATTTTTTGATATAAGGAAGGAAGATAGAAAATGAAAAAGAAAATTATTTTGGCATTTGCTTTAATTTGCGCATTTGTACCAGCTTTTGCGCAGGAAAAAACTTCACTTGAAAATGTAAATTTTGTGCTTGCAACAAAATCTCAGGCTAAAAAACTTTTAGCAGAAGATGATGAATTTGTAAGTGCACAATCTGATTTTGACCGCTCTGCAAGACTTAAGGTTTCAAAACCAGTTTCAAAAGAAGAATATTTAAAATTTGTTTCAGCACAAGCAATGGATTGGACAAAATCCGAAAAAAAGGTTTTTGAAGAAACTTTCAAAAAAATCAAAGAGCTTGGAAAACCTTACAATCTTGAATTTCCAAAAAATGTGTATTTTGTAAAAACAACTGGCCGCGAAGAAGGAATGGCTTCTTATTGCAGAAATAAAAACGTTGTTGTAATTTCACAGCCAATGGCAGCTGGAACCGATAATATACAAAATCTTTGTATTCATGAGTTGTTCCATATTTATTCAAAGAACAATCTTGATGTAAGAGAAAAATTGTATAACAAACTTGGCTATTACAAAACAGGAAATCTTGAATTGCCTGCCGCTCTTGCAAAAATCAAAATTACAAATCCTGATTCTGTTGTAAACAATTATTACTTTAAAGGAACTGTAAACGGCGAACCTGCAAATGTAATGCCTTTACTTTTAGCAGCAGCTCCATACGATGAGCAAAAAGGCGGAGAATTTTTTGAATATATGACTTTCCTTTTTGCAGAAGTAAAGCTTGGCGAGCCTTGCACTTTAGCAGTAGAAAACGGCAATTTAAAATTGATTCAGTTTGATCAAGTAACTGATTATATGGAAAAAGTTGGAATGAACACAGACTATGTAATTCACGCAGAAGAAATTCTTGCAGACAATTTTGTAATTCTTTTGAACGGCAAAACCGACATTCCAAGTCCACAAGTTATTGATTCAATGAAAGAAATATTACAATTGAAATAAAAAGGTTAAAGGGATAATATGGATATATGATAATTTCAAATCGTGTTAAAAATCTAAATCCATATGTCCCGGGCGAACAACCTAAAGATCGCCCTTACATTAAACTTAATGCAAATGAAAATCCATATCCGCCAAGTCCAAAAGCGATTAACGCGGTTATGGATTTTGTAAAAAATAATCCTGAAAAACTGGGACTTTACCCAGATCCAGATTCTCTTGAACTGCACGCTGCAATTGCCGAAATGCTCAATAAAAGTGGCGGTGTTTTGTGCCGTGCCCGCGTAGAAAATGGCGAAGTTCAGCCTTCAGAACAGGATAAACTTCCTTTTACAGTTACTCCAGATATGATTTACACAGGAAACGGCTCAGATGAAGTGCTTTCCTTTGTATTTTATGCCTTTTTTGATTCTTCAAAACATTTTGTAATGCCGCAATTTACTTACAGCTTTTATCCGGTTTATGCAGGCTTTTACAATATTCCAATGGATCAAGTTCCGCTAAAAGCTGACTGGAGCCTTGATACAGACGAAATGTTAAAGCGCGAAGGCAAAAATGGCGGTGGAATTATTTTTGCAAACCCAAATGCACCAACCGGACTTGGCTTAACAAGAGAACAGGTTCGTCAAATGTTAAAAAAAGCAAATAGCGACGATATTTTTATTGTTGACGAAGCTTATGTTGATTTTGGCGGCGAATCTTGTATTGGACTTTTAGCTGAATTTAAAAACCTTGTGATTGTAAGAACATTTTCTAAGAGCCTTTGCGGAGCTGGCCAGCGACTTGGCTACATTGTTTCAAATCCGGAACTTGTGAATATTGTAACAACTGTAAAAAACAGCGTAAATCACTTTCCAATTGACGCTGTTGCTCAGGTTAGCGGAACTGCTGCCTGCCGCGATGTTGCTTATTATGTTGAAACTTCGCGCAAGGTTGCTGATGAACGCGACAAGTTTTATAACTTTTTGAGCGAAAAAGGGTTTTATGTATTAAAGAGCGAAACAAACTTTTTGTTTGCTAAACACCCAAAAATCAGCGGCGATGAACTTTACAAAAAAATCAAAGAGCAAGGACTTTTAATAAGACACTTTGCAACAAAAGGAATAGAAGATTTTGTTCGTATAACAATTGGAACTGCTGAACAAATGGAAAAACTTAGACTTTCATTTGAGACTGTTATTAAAGAAATCTAAGTGGGGCGTTGCGGGGTAAACTGCGAAGCTGTTTATCCCCGCAGAAGGGGTAGCGGAAAACCGCAGGTTTGGAGCGAGGGGAAGGCATTCCCCTCCTAAAGGAGAATTTTAATGAAACTTTTGGTTATTAGTGATTTGCACGCGCATAACGAGGTGCTTGATAAAATGGACGCTCAGTTTGAGCAGGCTGACGCTGTAATTTTTGGCGGCGATTTTGCTGAATGTTTTAAACCGGAAACTGGAAAAGCGGCTCTTGAAAAACTTTGTTCTAAGCATGAAAATATTTTTGCGGTTCTTGGAAACTGCGATAACGAAGATTTTATGGAAGAGCTTGAAAATCAGGATATTTGTGTAGAAAAAGCTTTAGTGTTCCACGAAGGACTTGGTTTTGCCGGAAGTGGCGGCGGAACTCGTTTTACCGGAAAAACTGAATTTGAGCGCACAGAAGAAGAAGTTTTGAGCGATTTTGATATTGTTGTAAATTCGGCAGAACAGAGCGACGAAAGTCTTTGGCAGAGTTTGATTTTGATTAGTCATAATCCGCCGGTTGCTCAAAAACTTGATTCTTTTGACGGCGAGCATCACGCAGGAAGCCAGAAATTTACTGATTTTATAAAAGAGCATAAGCCGCTTGCTGTGGTTTGCGGCCATATTCACGAAGGCGCTGGCATTGAAAAAATCGGAGAAACGGTTGTAATTAATCCGGGCTCTGTTGGTGAAGCAGGAACTTACGCCTGGCTTGAAGTTGCAAAAGACGGAAACGGCTGGAAAGTTGTTTCTTCTGAATTTTGCAAATTATAAATTATAGTAAAGACTCGGGCAAAACTTTTGTTAAACCCGAGTTTGTTTTTTTGTATTAAATTAGGAGTGGTTTAGTGAAAAAAAACTATAAAAAAGCAGTTTTGATTTTGTCCGCATTTTTTATTGCTGCCGGAAGTTTTGCACAGTCTTCTTTTTCACATATCAGTCTTGTTACATTTCGTTCTGATTTAGATTTTACAATTGGCGAAGACACTCAGGCTTATACTGCCGAGCGTGAACTTCGGCCGTTTTCTATTAATCAATTTGAAACTACTTATACGCTTTGGCATTCGGTTCGCGTAAAAGCTGAAAAAATCGGCTATAATTTTGCAAATCCGGGCCAAGCTGGCTCAAACGGTAAACGCGCTGCAGCTCCAACTGATGACAATTATGCTCAACCGGTTACGATGATTAACTGGTACGATGCTGTTGTGTGGTGCAATGC
This sequence comes from Treponema sp., assembly GCA_017962415.1. GTDB lineage: Bacteria > Spirochaetota > Spirochaetia > Treponematales > Treponemataceae > Treponema_D. Next base: position 16,342 of record JAGCVK010000036.1, read on the forward strand.
TTTGAGTGAGCTTCGCGGCAGAACGCCGTGTTACACTTACAACGGCGAAATTATTCGCGATTCCGCCGATACGGCGGCCTGCGATTTGTGTGTTTGTGACTGGGAATGCGACGGTTTTCGGTTGCCGTGTGAGGCGGAATGGGAATATGCAGCCAGAAAAACTCGCGAAGGTATTCAGCGCGGCGACCTTGTGAGCGGGCAAAGCTCGGAGAACTCGGAAGAAGGGCTTTTGTACGCCTGGACTTTTGAGAACTCAAAAGAATCTCACAATGTTGGAACAGCAGGACTTCCTTTTGATCCTGGCGACCAGTCTTTGCCGGCAACCGGCAATGCAAACGCAGCAGGCCTTTTTGATATGAGCGGAAATGTTTTGGAATTCTGCTGGGATTGGTTTGAAGACTATACATCATCTAACACTTACGGCCCGGAAATTGGCTTTGAACGTGTAAGCCGCGGCGGCAGCTGGAGCGAATACACTATGTTTGTTTTTTCCGGCGACCGCTACAGCTACGACCCAAATGAATGCTACAACTATATGGGCTTTAGAATCTGCTGCACAGCCCGCTAAGATCGGCAAGCATCGCCCGCTAGTTATTCAGTTTCTTTTCCTGCTTTTTGATTTTTCTTGTTTCTGCCTTTAGTTTTTGCTTTTGTTTATGATTCATTTTCTTTGCTTTTCGGAATGCTCCTATTGTTTTTTTGTTAAAATTGAGCATCCAACTGCAAAGGAATACTGAAACAAGACATATTACTGTTGCAATTATAACTGGAATGTAACCGGGCAAATCATCAAACGGAAGTTTAAAGTTCATTCCAAAGAAACTTGTTACAAATGTTGGCGCCATCATTACAAGGTTAATAATTGCAAGTTTTTTCATTACAACGTTCAAGTTGTTTGAAATTACCGAAGAATAAGCGTCCATTACGCCAAAAAGAATGTTTGCATAAGTATCGGCCATTTCTATAGCCTGGCGGTTATCGATTGTAACACCTTCAACAAAATCAAGGTCATCTTCATCAAATTTAATAAGGCGTGTGCTCTTCATTTTCATAAGAAGCAGCGAATTACTTTTGAGCGAAGTTGTAAAGTAAACAAGCGATTTTTCGAGGCCGAGCATGAGAATAATTTCTTTATTTTCAATTTCGAGCCGCATTTCGTTTTGTATGCTTGTAGAACGGCGATTTATTTCCTTAAGGTAACGCAAAAAGTTTAAGTTTGCGCGGTTCATAATATGAACGATAAAAGACGGAAAATCATTTAATCGGACATTTCGCACGCGGTTTGAACCAAAATCCTTGAGAACTTCGCAATCTGTCCAGCAAAGTGTGATAATTGTGCGGCCTTTTACGATAATACCGATTGGAACTGTAAAATATGGCGTTTCTGCCGAAGGATCGTAAACTGGAACGCGGACAATTGTAAGTATATAACCTGAATCACCGTCTTCTATTCGAGAAAGTTCATCTGGGTCTAAAATATCAAGAATATGATCCTGTTCAATCTGATATTCTTCCTGCAAAAAAGCAGTTTCGTCGCGAGTTACATTTCGCGCGTCTATCCAAAGAGGAAGTTTTGTATTTATTTCATCTTTTTTGGTCTTAGAAAACTGGCCGTCAATCTGCTGCCAATAAGTAATCATAATGAACCTCGTTTAAAATCTTTTGTGAGGCCTTCTGACATTTTAAGTAAGAGTATTAAAAAAGATTTGTCAGGAGGCTTAAAATTGTGATTATTGAACGTATGGGATAACTCGAACCACTGTCCATAGACAAACCTCCTGAAAAAATTGAACTAACTTTTATATTTTAGTGCATTGTAAAAAAGAGTTCAAGAAAATCTGTATTTTTCAGTTTTAGTTTTCGCGTTTTTAGGATTCAAGACTTTAAAAATAAAGACTTATGATATAAAATAATAATATGGCAACATCATCTAATTTAAGTTCAATTATAAGATTCTACGCAGAAAAACAAAAATCGCCTTTTATTGATTTAAAAGAATTCTGTGCCTATGTAAAACGTTATGCAGAACATCATGTTGAAGAACAGGCCGACCTTGTAAAATATCTTGGCGACCCAACGAGTACTGTCGTTGCCGAATTGCAAGGACTTTCCGAAAAACATCTTGTAGCTGTAATTAATGCAAATAACAAAAAAACGATTGTTTCTATTTCATATTTTTCTGTAAAATACGCAAATCATTTTAAAGAAATTATGAAAAATGAGGCTTTGCCCTACCCTTTAATAACTGATTTGCCAAAACTTTTTCCAACTCAGATTTTGGAGCATAAAGTTATCGGGCAGTATATTCCTTCTTTGATTTCTAAAGATAATTCGAAATCGCCGCTTTTATATCTTCTTGAATTTAACCGCGATTTACCTGCAATGGTTTTGCCAGCTTGTGTTCCAATCAATGTTCTTCTTGATACTGCTCAGCAAAAAGTTAGAAAGATTCTCAAAAAAGAAGAATTTCACGATTATTTTCTAAAAAAACTTCGCAGCACTAATCCAACTAAAGAAATTTCAATTCGCAATTTTTACGCAAATTTTGTTGATACTGAAAATTATCAGTTTGCTGAATTTACTGAAGGCGATGATTATTATATTTGGAATCAAACTTTGTATTATATTCGCCAGGATTATGAAAAAATTCAGGATAGAACTGTTGAAGATACAAATATGCTTCAGGCTATTCAGATTTTGGAAATTCACAGCACTTTCTTAAAAGATCAGTTTCAAAACGAAAAAAAACGCAGCGAAGCAATCAAGGCGCTCGAAACAAATCTTGCAAAGCCGCCTTATTTTTATTCAATGCCGCAAATCATCAAATTCCAGGATCAAAGCGGCCGCGTGCTTTACGGCCAATACACAGAAGAAGATCTTAAAGAGTATCTTCAAAAAATGACAACCGAAGGTGCTGCAAACGAACTTCCGCCAATGCTTGTTTTTAAAATTGATTCAGGAACTCGCTATTACGTTTTCAAGAAAAAAGTAAAGCAGGTTGTTGTGCGACTTTGTAACGAAGCTCACGATTCTATCGAAAAATATCTTGAAGACAGCTGGTACACTCACCTTTTGCATTTTGAACGACTTCCTGAAATGACAAATGCTTCCGAATTTGAAAATTGTCTTCGCGGCCTTGTAGAAAAAAATTCGCCAATTTTATATGCGCTTTTGAATGCAAATTTTATGAATCTTTTGTCTTACGAGCATGATGATGAAGATGATAATCTTGATGCGTTCAGACTTTTTGCCGATGGAAAACTTTTGCCTTACAGCGATCTTTTGATGCTTAGAAACTCAAAAATTCTTGCTAATGCAAAATCGCTGCTTCCGTTCTATTATTTAGTACCGGTTCTTTCCTGGTTTGTAAGCCTTTTCAGTTCAAAAAAGAAAGGAAAAAAGCAAAGACAACTCGCGCAAAAAACAATTCAAACTGAAATTTTTAAGGCCGAAGAAGAAACTACCGAAGAAAAAAAATCTTCTGGGCCAAAACTTACAAAAACGCAGGCTCTTGCTTCAAAAGCAAAAGAAGTTTCTTCAGATCTTATTCCAGAAGGCTCAAGTCTCGACCGCGAGCTTGATTTTCTTTTGAAACAATGGAACAGAATGATTTCAAAAGAAGCCTACAATAATCTTACTGATGATGTAAACGCGCTTATTCGTGATTACACTCGAAAAGTTGTAAAAACGCTAACTTCCACAAGTTTTACCCGCGAGCGCATTGAAAATCTTGCAAAAACGCTTGTAAATACTCCAAATATGCAAAAAATCAAAGATGAAAAAGCATTGAATGAGTATGTTGTACTTTATATGCTAAGGCTCATCAGTAATTTTTCTTAAGACTTAAGATTTTTGCTTTTTTTTCTGATTTTTCTCGCAAATTTTGTCCAAAAACGAATATCAGGGCAATTATATATATGTGCAGTTTTTTTATTTGCATTATGATTGCCCGGCCGGAAATCATTTACATTTTATTTTCGAGGTTGTGCCATGAACCAGTTAAATTCGTTGATTTTGGAAGGAAATCTTGTTCGCGATGCCGTTCTTTTAGAACCATCACCAGGATTTAAAAAATGCGTTTTCACAGTTGGAGTAAATCGATTTTACAAAAACAAAAATAATGAAGATGTAAATGAAGTGTCGTTCTTTGATATAGAAGGCTACGGCAAAATCGCAGAATATTGTGAACAAAAAGGAAAAAAAGGGCGCGGAGTCCGCGTTGTTGGAAGGCTAAAGCAAGATGTCTGGAAAAATACGGAAGGCAAAAGCAATAGCAGAATCTACGTTGTTGCAGAACATATTGAATATAAGCCTGCAAAGAAAATCCCCGAAGACCAGGAAACTTCCGAAACAGGCAAAAACAGTTTTTCTCCTGAACAAAAAGGATTAAAACCGGCCTCGCAGCTACAAGCAAAACTTCAACCTCAAAAAGAAAAAGTTCTTGTTGAAGAAGAAGCAGTCTTTTAATAAAAAAATATAGTAAACGATTTTTTTATTGACGCATTTTTACTTTGCAAAGAGTGCTCAAAATCAAACAATACCGCAAACGGCATTGTTTGATTGACGCATTTTTGATTCTCAAAAAAAAAAGCCGGCTTACAGCCGGCATTTTCGTTTTAGCGGCGCTTTCCGCCACGAGAGTTTTGGCGACCACCATTTTTTCTATTTGATGAAGATTTGCCGCGTTCCTGGCGTGCAGCGCCAGAACCAGAAGTTGTTGCGGCCTTTCTTGCAGCAGCACGCTCAGCAGCAAGTTTATATTCTTCTATCTGTTGTGGAGAATAAAAACCGTCTTTCCAGTTAAAACGCGAAACTCCAGGAAGCGGCTGCCCCTTTATCATAGAAGTAGAAACAGCTTTTATCTGACTGCGCGAAACTTTCGTTTTTGAAAAATCTACCAAGATTCTCTTGAAACCAGAACCTGTAATAAAGTCCGTTTTATCAGTAATAGCAAATGGCTCTTCTGGCATTACAAAAGAACCGTCCGCTGTTGAATTCACTTTGAAAACAGAACCTTCTTTATCTTCAAAATAAGTAAAATCATAATCAGAAGGAAGTTTAAAACGCATACGGAAAAGAGCCGGGTACGCAAAAACTGGAACAAGCACGCGAGCACGAACATTCTGCTCCCACGTTGCTTCAAGATTGCGGCGAGAATTTTCGTAAGGCATAATAAATGCACCAACATTCTGATTTTCAAGCCAGCTTACAGCCCAGCGATTAAATGTATAAAGGTAAGGGCCTGCAATTACATTTACTTTGCTATCCTTTAACATTTGAAGATGTGCAATATTATTTGCCACAAAACTTGTATAACCGTCTGAAATCAACTGTTCAAGTTCAGTCTTAAGTTTATCTTCCTGCGCAGCAGAACAGAAAGGATCAAGCGAAATAAAAATCTGCTTTTTTGAAAATGGCAAAACAGTTTTATGATTCAATAAATCATAAGAAGTTTCGCTGTTATACTCAAGAATTACACGCACCGGCTTAAGTCCCTGAACTGCAAATAAATCCTGAATAGAAGAAACCTGAGCGTAAATACCTTCCGGGAAATATGAAAGCTCTTTTGCAGCAACTGGTGTTACATCAAGAATAGGAAGCCGTTCATCTTTAGGCTGCTTTCGGTAGCGGCCAAGATCATTTGGAAGAACTCTGTTATAACGCTTTGAGCCAGCTTTAATCTGCAAAAGATATACTTCATCTCCAACAGAAAAACCGCCAGGAATATCAATCCAGCGTTTTGTACCGTCATCTTCAACTTCAACAGAATGAACCTTGTGGCTCACGCGGCCAGTATCATCTTTTTTATGCAAGCGGATAGAATCGCCCGGATCAGGATCATAAGAGCCGCCTTTTAGCAATGCCATTTGAATATGACGTTGTTCATCAGGAGCATCAGCGGAAATAGTTTCGTTAATTGCTGCAACAAGCTCTTTTGGAGCAGGCTTTATTGAAGAAATCTTTCCAAGATAAATACCAGTTCCACCAGCCTGATCTGGATTCAAAATCTTTGCAGCTGCATTATCAACGCCTTCTTCAAGACTTTTAAAACCATACCAGTAATTTGTTTTTGTACGCGCAAAATCAGAAGCAAGCATACGCTTACCGGCTGCAATTGCGCCTTTTTTATCTTCTTTATAATGATCAATAACATAACGGTATGCCGAAACAACACTTCCAACATACTCGGCACTTTTCATACGGCCTTCAATTTTGAATGAATCAACGCCAGCTTCAATAAGGTCTGGAATCTGGTCGATAAGCTGCAAATCACAAGGCGAAAAATAATAGCCCTGACGCACACCGCCTGGAACTTCTGCCGTATAATAGCGGCGGCAAGCCTGTGTACACATACCGCGGTTAGCAGATTTTCCCCCGAGAAAACTTGAAAAAAGACAAAGTCCACTTTCACTTACGCAAAGTGCGCCATGCACAAATACTTCAAGCTCAGCACCAGTTTCGGCCTTAATTTTTTTGATTTCATCAAGACCAAGCTCGCGAGCCAAAACCATGCGCTTTACGCCGCAGCCCTGAAGCAACTTTACAGCAGAAGCGCTTTCAACGTTCATTTGAGTAGAAGCATGCAGCTCAAGATTTGGAAAAAATTCCTGAGCCATACGCATTATAGCATAATCCTGCACAATAAGACCGTCTGGCCCTACTTCATTCAAATAAGAGAGAAAACGATATAAGCGCTCTGTTTCACGCTCTTCGCAAACTGTGTTTACAGTTACATACACTTTCTTCTGCTTTTTGTGCAGACTTTCTACGGCCGCTTCAAACTGATTCCATGCAAAATTTGAAGTTCGCATTCGCGCATTAAAACTACGCAAACCAAGATATACAGCGTCCGCACCTTCGCCAATTGCAGCGTCAAGTGATTCAATATTTCCCGCAGGGGCTAATAATTCTACCATATTGGGAAATATATCATATTAATAACTATTTTTAAAGCATAACCTAGTTTTCTGAAATTTCACCAGGCGAAGCCGCTTTTATAACCCAAAAATCTGAATTGTTTTTTATTGGATATTCAATTTCATTTTGATTATTTACAGATTCAAGGATTTGGCGTACATTCTGCCGTTGAAATGTTTTTTGAGCAGTAACACCTTTGCTTAAAGCCGCTTCAAAAACATTTCCACTTTCATAAATCTGAGCATTCGCCAAAAGTTTTGCAAATTCTGCAGGCCCGGTTTTCCATTCAGTTGATTCAGGTGAGCAATACATAAAGCCATCAAGAATTTCACCAGTACAACCGTTTCGCAAAATCAAAACATCACTATTGTCATTAAAACTTGCAGAAGTATAACCAGACCACAAATCAAGCACGCCTTGTACAGAATAAATTGCAGAAGCCTCGCTTAAATTTTCCCGCTCATCAACACAACCTTCTCCCATAGTTCTAAAATGAACTAGAAAAACCTGCCCTTTTTTTACTTCAATCGCCGGAAAACAGTATTTTTTATCTTCACCATCTGAACCACTAACAAGCTCAAGGCCGCCCAAGTTTCCGTCTTCCAAAACAACAAATTCTATATACTCGCTTCTAAAAACAGCTTTTCCGCTCAAAGTTCCTTTTGCATACTTTATCTGAAGTTCGCTCATAATGAGCTTTGGAACAAAACAATTATAGCCCGTAAAAGGCACGCAAAACGTTAAGCTGTTTCCAATTTTATCAGAAACACAACCGTAAAGTTCATAATGCGCGCCAATTTCGCAGGATTCTTCCATAAGAATTGTGGCACAAAGATTATCCTCCGACATAACAACCGAAGAATTAATGGTGCCATTAGCGCCGGCCGCAGCCTCAAGGGCAGCCGAAGCCTTTTGCGAACTCGAATGTTCCATAGAATCTGAAACATTTTCAATCTGCTTTGAAACAACGGCCGTATCAATTTTCACACCTTCGCTAAACATAAGCCGCACAGATTTTTCATCAACAACATCAAAGCTTACAATACTTGGCGGCTCATAATCTCCGCCAGTCATAAGCACGCCTTCTTCGGTTAGTTTGCAGGAAATTGGCGCCACACAAAAAAGAGTAATAGAACACAGCATAAAAACCTGCAAAACAAGCAACGCAAAACAACTTTTGTTTTTCAATTTTTTCTCCTTGATTTTGTGAACTAAGTCACGCAGCATACGTCTGGTCAAGGCACGCTTCGCCCCCTTGACTCAGCCGTTTTACAAGCTGCTAATTTTCTTATCAGCTTGTAATAAAAAAAAGACACGGCGTAAACCATGTCTTTCAAAATCCTATATATATAATGGACCAAACTTATCGTTTTTATACAAAATTCAGAAAAAAAAATTAAAAAAATCGGCAATTTTCTTTTTGCAATCTTATTTTGTAATTTTGATTTTTAGAATTGAGCAGCTTCAACCATATAACGAATTGAAGTTCCTGTATCATCTTCGGTCATTTTTTCAATTACAAAAATCAAATTACGCTCGCTTTTATCGCAGAAAATTCGTTCAATTTTATAATTTGTAACGCCTTTGCGGCTGATGTCTGGAGAACCGATTTTTCGACTCAAAATTATATTGCCTTCAAAATCTCTTTTTTCAAGAATGATATAAAATGATGAACGCGTATTTTTTCCATAGCCGTTAATTGTTGGATACAAACGAATATGATAAACATCAGCATTTTCAACATCGCCTTTTCTAAAATCCTTGAAAACAATTTCGTCAGTTCCTGATTTATTCACATCATCAAGAATATAAAGAACGTGCTCAAGATTAGCAGTTTCGCACTTTAAATCTTTAAAATAATAAAAACTTTTTCCTTCAAGAGCTTCAAAAACTTCGCGGCCATTTTTGTCGGCAGTTACAGCAGAAGGTTTGGTTTTAAAAACACCGTTATCAGTATAATCGTTAGCCGCAATATCAACCTGATATAATTCAGCCCAGCCCTGAAATTTTTTGTCAGTTTTTCCATATTGGCCGAACACATAATATCTTCCGTCCTCAGAAAATCCCTTATCAACAAAGGTCGCCACATCACCTGCAGATAGAGCACTAAGTCCAAAAATAAAAAGCAAACTGCAAATAACAGACTTCTTCATTTTATTCCTCCCATAAATAACTCCGCGTTTGCGATTGCACAGGAAATGTAAATTTTATCACACTCCCGTAGGGTTTATTATTCCATTTAAATTGTCGGAATAAAAAATAAACTCTTTACTATTATTTATGTTCGCGTTATCTTTAAATTATGACTATCAGATTCAGAAACAGGATGTCCTTTGTTTTTTTCTTTATTTCGATTACCTGGCTTTTTCTCGGCGTTTTTTTTCCAACATATCAGTTTTTTTCTAACGGATTGATTTTGCCGGAAGTTTATTCAAAAGGGCTTTCCGAAAAGTTTCTGTTTGAATATAAGCCACTTTACACTTTTATTGGAATTTTTATTTTGATGACTTACGTTTGTATAACAATTATGATAATTCATCATAATTTTGAAAAAACGCAGGCGCCAGATATTGTATATTTTTTGCTTTTTCTTTTTGCCTGCCTTTGCGATACAACAAGAATCTTAGTTCCGACTTTCAGGCTTTCGGGAACTTTTACGCTTTTTCTTTTAAAAATCGGAAACATTCACCTTTTTGCACGCCTTTTAGCGCCGCTTGCTTTAATGGGTTGCGCAGCTTTAAGCACCGAAGAATTCCGCCAAACTACAGACCGCAACTGTATTATTCTGATTATCATTGCAATGTTTTTTGCTGAATTTTTGCCGCTTAATACTGCAATCATTTTGCCAAATTTCTGCATTTCTTACGGACATGTAAAAGCAATAAAAGGTTTTGTTTTGACAATCAGCATAGTCAGTACAATTGCGCTAATTGCCATTAACAAAAAAAATGAATACAAGCAAATCATTTCTGTTGGTTTTGTGATTTTAACAATCGGTTATTCGCAGATTTTTTACTGCTACAATATTGCAGGTATAATTTTGGGAACAATTTGTCTTGGGACTGGAACCTTCATCTATTTAAATGAAGTGCACAAGCATTATCTTTGGATTGATTAAGACTGATTTATTAAAATCAAAAAATCAAAGGGCAACCAAAAGCCAGCTGTAAACGCTGCCAATTGAAATTGGGATAATAAGATTATCAAAATCTGCAAGCGGAAGAACTTCGATAATCATAGCGCAAAAGCCAACAATCAAAGAAAGCAAACAGCTTTGCGAACAGCAATAAGTTGAAACAAAAACAGCAAAAAAACAAGTAAGACTTCCGGCGGCAGTTTTTCCGTGCGCACCAGGAATTGTGATTTTTCCAAAAAGTTTTCCAAAAAGGCTTGCAAGCCCATCGCCAAAAGCAAGCGCAAAAATTCCAACGCGCGCATATTCCAAAGGAAGAACCAAAGCCGCCAGCAAAATTCCGCAAACCAAAGTTACAGGACCAAGTACAAAACGATTTTCATCGCGCTTACGAGCCGCAATTTCTGTAATCCGCGAAATTAAAGGAATATAAATATTTTTTGCACGCAGCAATTCACTAACAATATAAACAACTGCAGCCAAAATCAAAAGAATTATAATCGGCCAATATGCTAACGAAAGAAAAAGCGGCACAAAGCTAGAACAAATATGAATTGATTTTCTAAAAAGTTCTTTTAAAAGCGCATTAAGCCGCTGTCGTTCTACAATTCCGTATATAGGATTCTTTTGCATTTTTATCCCTTTTATAAACGCTCGTTATCCAAAAGTGTTTTTGAAATATCTGTGTAAACAGAAGGCTCAAATTCTGGAATTGGGTGCGTTATATATTTTATATTTTGTTCAGCAAGGTTACTGCCGCCAAGACGAACCATTGTCTGCTGATTACGCGTTAGTGCGTCCCAAGCGCGAACTGATTGGCTCAACTGAACAATTGCTTGAGCGTTAAGTGCGCTGTTACCTGTTCGCTTAGCCAGTTTGTAAAGAGTTACACCATAATTGTTGGCAGCGTACAAATAAGTATTTATCAAATCATAATCTTTTTCGTTAGCCTGTGGAAGTACCAAACCGCTTTCAGCAATTTCATTATCAAGAGAATCAATCAGCTGATCATAATAACCTTCGGCTGCATAATCATCGCCACGAAGATAAAGCGTATTTGCCATTGCAAGCATAAGATTTCGCTCTTTGATATTTCCGTCGCCGGCTTTCATAAAGGCGCCAAGCGCTTCTGCATAATTCTTTTTCTTATACTGAATAAATCCAATTCGATAACGCAAAGACGGACTGTCGTTTTCAAGTTCCACAGAATATTTGTAATTAAACAAAGCATCATCATAATCACCAGAAATAGTGTATTTGATGTTTCCCATATCTTCATAAAGTTTTCCGATGGCAGGAGTTCCAACAAAACCAGCGTTATCGCGCTCTGTAGTAAACAAAGAAATTCCTTCTGCAAACTGTTCCTGAGCCTGAAGATATTCAGAAGCTGTAATATAATGCTCGCCAAGTAAACGATACGAATCAATATATTTATAAAGATCGCGCCGCTTAATAGAAGAAACGTTGTTGAATTTTTCAATTGCAGCCTGAAGTGTTGGCTCAATTACGCCAGTTTCATTTGTCTGAATAAAGTATTTTGAAAGATTATAAAGCGCAATCGGATTATTTGGATTTGTTTTAACCGCGCGCAACAAAAGTCCGCGAAGGCCTTCAATTTCGTAGCGAAGATATTCTTCTGAAGGAGCGAGCGTTCCATAATATTTATCAAGCAGATAACCGCTAAGCTCAGCCCAATCTTCTGAGCCAAGAGATTTTTCGCGCTTATCAAAATTCTTTTTAAGCTGCAAAACTTCGCGTAAATTATCAGTTCTGATAAAATAGCGCATCATTCGAGAAAGATACAAATCCGTTGGCTTATAAAGCTGAATCAGCGTTGCATATTGTTCGCGGGCAAGCTCAAACTTTGAAGGGTCTTTTTCAGTTCCCCATTCAAGGAATACATCGCCAAGCTTTAAAATTCCGTCAGGATCGTTTATGTGATAATCCAAAACTTCGCGGCGAACAATTTCTTCGGCGCGCTCATAATTTGCAAGATCGTTAAGCTCCATATCAGCATATTCAAGACCGGCAAGTTTATCATGCTTAAAATATCGCAAAATATTTTGATACATATTTCCAGCCCGCTGATACTGTTTGTGTTCACGGTAGCCGCGCGCATATTTAAAGAACCACTTTTTATTTATGCGTTTATCTTTTGCTTTATTAAATCGCTCTTCAGCTTGCGGATATTCATCTGCTTCAAGCAAAGCGTAACCTTGTTTGTAAAGAGAATTAGCTGAAATAGGACGATAAATACAATAATCGCCGAATTTATATAGTCCCCAGCCAACAATTGTAAGAACAATTCCAAGTAAAATTCCTGGAATTATTTTATTTCTAAGCTGATATGAAAGGGATTTTTTGTAAGCCTCGTATTCGGCTGCTGTTCGGTGCTCAAAATCGCGCGGAATTGGAATTGAAGTATCGAGCATCTTTTCGAGCATACCGGCAATTTGGCGAGCCGGAGCTTTATTTAAGATTTTTTCGATAATTTCAAATTCTGCGTCGTCTGTAAATTCATCTTGAACAATAAAATCTTCAAAGGCAAGACGAACGTTCAGCGGATATTCTGCAAGATTTGCGAGGAAGGTTTTATACTGTTCGTCTGAAAGTGTATTTGGCGGAAGATCTTCGCTTTCCTGTGCGCCGGTAAAATCAGGTTCTGGAAGATTTTTTCCTTTACCTTTTTTACCTTTGTCTTTTGTTTGTGAAAGAATTGGTCTTGAAGATTTTTCTTCCTTTGCAGTTGCAACATCAGAAAAGCCCGGAATTTCAAACTCGCCTTCCATTGCAAAGTCGCCGGTTTCGCCAAGTTCAAAATCGTTGCCGTCGCCGCCAAGCTGAGAATCTGTATCCTGGATTCCAAAATCCATTCCTTCCATTTCGGAAGTATCAAAAATTTCAAGCGGCTCGCCTGAATTTTCTTCATCAAAAGAAGAATCATCTAAATCTGCATTATCATCAAAGTCTGGAATTTCTTCATCGGCCGACAAATCAGAAGCAGGCGCTGTTGGATTTTCAAAATCAAGGTCGCCAACATCAAAAAGTCCAGCCGGTGGTGTTCCAGCTAATTCATCTTCAGCTGGGGAAGTTGATTGTACGTCTTCCGCTTCTGAAGTTTCGCTTTGAGAAGTTTCGTTTTCTGTAGAAGGCGCTTCATCAAGATTTCCAAGCGAATCTAAATCGCCAAGATTTCCTAAATCGCCCAAATCTCCAAGATCGCCGAGTTCTCCAAGTTCCGCGCCAGTTTCAGCTTTTTCCGCAGAGTCGCTCTTAGAAAGTTCCTCTTCCGGCAAAGAAAAATCGGCTGGCTCACTTTCTGAAGTTGCATTTTCCGAAACAGGCTCTTCCAAAGATTCGCTTTCCAAATCATTAATTTCAGAATCATTTGTGTCCAAAGAAGGAATATCTTCTGGCAACGGCTCCGAAAAGTCGCTTGGCGGAACATCGCTTGCAGAAAGGTCGTTTTCTGAAGTTGCGCTTTCTGTTTCCGTAAAGTCACTTGGCGAAAGTTCAGTTTCGTCTAAAGGCGCTTGTGCTAAATTTTCTTCTGTTTTTTCTTCCAAAGATTCAGTTTCACCGCTTTGCAGTTCTTCACCAAAATCTTCGGGCATTTCTGGAATATCAAAATCTGTTGGCGCATCAAAATCAGAAGAATTTTCTGCAGACTGTTCGGTTGCAGCAGAAGGCTCGTTTGAATCAGAAGATCCTGAAAAATCTGTAAGTTCGCCAAGCTCTCCTAAATCGCCCAAATCACCAAGATCGCCAAGCTCTCCAACTTCGTTTGAAGATTCAGAATCCAAAGTTGCAGCTTGTTCATCAGAAACCAAAGGCTCATCAAATTCGCCAAGTTCCAAATTTTCTGCAGATTCTTCGGCTGGCGCGGCAGTTTCTAATTCTTCTTGAGGTTCAGTAGCGGCAGCTGGCTCGGTAAAACTTTCGCCAGAATCGCCAGGCTCGGTAAGCTCGCCCAAATCATCGGGCAAATCAAAATCAGAAAGCTCTGGCATTTCAGGAATTTCAGAAGCAGGCTCAGCTGGTTCAGCTTCTTCAAAAGAATCAACAGAATCAACGCTCTGCATTTCTTCAACAGGAGATTCTGCCGACTCTTCTTTTCCAATATCATCTAAATCAGAAATTTCTTCAAAATCATTTAAATCAATTTCGGGTTTTTCTTGAGGCTCTTCAATTTCAGGCTCTTGAGGTTCATCAAAACCGCCGCCAGCAAGCAAAGCGTCCAGGCCCATATCAGCAATTGAAACTTCTTCGGGCTCTTCTTCAACTTCAGGCTCAGGTTCTTCTTCAACCTCATCAAACATAGAAAGATCTGGCATTCCAGTTTCATCATCTGCAGGCGGCGCAACAGGATTTAAAAGGGCGGACATATCTGGAGCTTCAAAAGTTGGAGCGGGTTCAGCTTCGCGCTTTTTTTCTGGGGCAGGATTTACAAGGGCTGTTAAATCTGAAAGGTCTTCGTCAACGGGAGTAACTTCAACTTCAACCTCATTTTCAGGCATACCAAGAACAAATTCTTCTGAGTCGTTTTTATCTTCAATGTTATCTGGAATCTCAATTGTTACAGGCTTTTCTCCGCGAGCGGCACGAAGATTTATTTCATCGCCCAACGAAAGAAGATCACTGCTGAATTTTTTAAGCTGACTTAATCCTGGCATACTATTTTAATTTTACTCCACAACCCTTATAAATTACAAGTATAATATACTATCTATATGAACGGCGGATTTTTTTTTTGACTTAAGGATTATTTATAGAAGATTATTTTTAACCTGATATTGCCAGCCGGCACAAATTGAATATCGCACAGCAAAAGTACAACAAATTAATAACTAAACAAATTATAAATAAATCCGATAATCAAAATATGAAAAAGCTTATAATTTTCTTGACAGCCGTTATTTTTTACGGATTTTGCGCAGCTTCGCTTTTTGCCGCAGAACAGACAAACTATCAGGATTTTGAGCTCGACACTCTGCTTCACGCAATAGACAAGCCCGGTGCACCGATTGTAACCGACAATTATATAATTTTCACTTCAGACACAAAACATCGCTTTGTGGGAATTGCTTTTGATTTTGAAGATTACAAAGTGATTCATCCGTTTCAGATTCTCACACAAAAAGATGATGAAGAAAAAATTTCTCGAAAGCATATGTTTTATGTTTATAAACGCGAACATAAATTTACAGCGCTAAAATATCGGCTTGTTTTTGACGGACTTTGGACAACAGATCCATTAAATCCGCTCAAGGAATACGACGAAAACGTAAATCTGTATTTTTCAAAACTTGATAATCTTGGAAGCATAAACGTTTACACAGAATCGCCTAAAAATGATTTTGCACATTTCATTTACAAAGGTGAATCTGGCCAAAAAGTAAATCTTGCAGGAACCTTTACAAACTGGGATCCATGGATTTACGAAATGGTTGAAACTTCGCCGGGCCTTTATGAACTGGAACTTCCATTGCCGGCCGGAAAATATTATTACAATTATTACATTGGACTTACGCCGGTTTTAGACAACACAAATCCAAAGAAAATCTACACAAACGACGGCCGCAGCGCAAGCGTTCTTACAGTAAAATAAAAACAATTATAACTCAAGCGAAACCGCAGGTTCCCAGCGGCCGCCGTTTCGCTCAAAAATCGTAATATTATCAACAGAAAAATTTTCTACAAGATTCAGTTCATTCATAATTTGAATTGCGTCTTTAGTTACTCCAGCCGGAATATCTCTGTTACTTACCGTTAGATGTGGCGTAAACGGGCGTGAATCTTTTTTAGTGCAACCAGGAACGGCTTTACTTACCGCAGAATAAACTGCGTCGCGCAAAACTGTCCATTTTTCATCTTGCTCAACCTTTGCAAAAAGAGTGCGGTCGCCAAAAGCATCAAAATTATTTACTTTTGCCGAAAAACTAAAATTTTTTGGTAAAACGTCTTTTTCAATTGCGCTCACCAAATCTTCTGTTGAAAAATCATCAGAAAGTTTAAAAGGCGGAATTAAAGTAATATGAATCGGCGTTGCATGGCCGCTTTTGCAACCGTAAGCCTCTTTCATATAACGGCGGCAATCCTGGAGAGTTAAGCTCAAATCTTCTGGCGCAAGAACTCCAATAAAATGAGTCTGCTGTATAAAATTTTGTGATTTTTTCATATTCGTAAAATTATTGCCCGCTTTGATCTTTTAACCGGCGGAGCGCGTCTGTATTATTTTTTAAGATTTCATTAACTTTCTGGCAATCGGCCATTTTTGCGCAAAATCCGCAAGTTTCAAGATTTTTTGCTTTTGCGCATTGCCTTATTGAACACATTGTATCGCAAAAAGGGGTTTTTACACCTTCCATTCGGCAGCCAACGCAATTAATCATTTTTGCGGTAATTTCCACGCCATTTAATTTTGACCACTTTTTTGCAACTTTGTCGCGAAGCTCATCATCATTTTTAATTGTAGCAAGCCGGGCTTCACAAGTTTCGCAGTTTAACCCACAATAAGCAATATAATAATTCATAATTTGATTATAGCAGAGAATTTCATTCAAAGACAGAAAATTATCTAAAATTTGATTTTCAAAAATCTTATAAAATTAATTACTGCGCGAACAGCTTCATCAAGCAAAACTGCAACAAAAACGCCAAGCATTCCAAATTTTAACACAAAAACAAAAAATGCCGAAAGACAGATTACGCCAACAGTTCCCAGAATCTGAGTAATAAGCATCCATTTTGTATCGCCGTAACCGCGAATTCCGCTTCCAATAATTATGTTGCCAGATTTTCCAAACAGATTTGCAGCTACTAAAATGATGTAAATTACAGACATTTCTATAACAGCTTTATCTGTTGTAAACAGGCTCAAAGTTAAGCGCGGGAAAATCGAAACAAAAATCAAAGCAAAAGCTGCAACTAAAAACGACCATTTTACCGCAGTTTTTACAACCGCGCGGTACAATTTTAAGTCTTTTGCGCCAGTTGCTTCGCCAGTAACAGTTAAAGTGCCGTTTCCAAGCGCTCCAATAATCACAACAAAAAGAATCTCTACGGTAAAAACCATAGAATAAATTCCCGCTGCTGTTTCGTTTATTGTATTTAATATTCTGATTATACAAAGATTTCCGGCATTCCAAAGCAAATCTTCAAGCGCAGTATTTACGCCAAGCTTTATAGAACGAAAATACGGCGCAAGTTTTGCCTGCATTATTGTTTTTAGACTTGGATTTGTAAAAAACTTTTTTCGCTTTGAAATTATCACATACATCAAATAAAATCCGCCAATGTATTCTGCAATTGTTGTTCCAAGCGCGGCGCCTGCAATTTCCATTCGCGGAAATCCGAGTTTTCCAAAAATCAAAACGTAATCTAAAAAAATATTTAAAACCGAGCGGATAATTCCATAAGCTACAAGCGGTTTTGTGTAATTTGATGTTTGAAACACAACCGAATAAGAAGCCCAAAGTCCGATTATCAAAAAAACAGGCGAATAAATTCTTGTGTAAGTAACGCAAAGTTTCATTACATTTTGAGAAACGCCCATAATTCTAAAAACTAACGGCGAAAAAAACAGCCAAAAAAAGAACAAAAGAATCGGAAGCACATTATGAAACTTAATCATAGAAGCCGCATAAGACTTTGCTTTTTCAATATCTTTTTCACCAACCGACTGGCTGATTAAAATTGAAGCGCCCATTGAAAGTGAAAATACAAACGAAATTGTTGTCCAAAGCGGAGCTGTAGCATTTCCAACTGCGCTCATATAAAGAATGTCCAATCGACCTAAAAATATTCGGTCGATAAACATTTGAATTTGAGAAATTAAATTACTAAGCATGATCGGAACAAAAATCCGAACGAGCTTATTTTTATATTCTGTTTTAAAAAGCATAAATTGATTATCTGAATCTCTTAGCCATATCCATGAGCTTTTTCATATCCATGCCTTTGAGTGCACTTGGGTCTAAACCACCAAGCCCGCCGGCACCGCCCATTCCACCAGCTCCACCCATCATACTTGGGTCTAAGCCAAGCTGATTCATCATGCGGCCCTGCATACCTTTGTTGCGGCTAACCTTTTTCATCATGAGCTTTGTTTTTTCAAACTGCTTAAGAAGTTTATTTACGTCTGCAACTGAAGTTCCACTACCCTTTGCAATTCGCTTGCGGCGGCTAGGACCAATAATAAGATGATTCAATCGCTCTTTGTAAGTCATACTTTGAATGATAGCTTCGTTTTTCTTCATGCTGGAAAGATCCATTTGCGAAGCGTCCATTCCGCTCATTCCAGGAATCATATCAATAAGCGACTGCATACTTCCCATTTTTTTAACCTGCTGGAATTGCTCAAGATAATCCTGCAATGTAAACTCATTGCGCTGAAGTTTCTTTTGCATTTTAAGTGCAGCTTCGGCGTCAACAGTTTCCTGAGCTTTTTCAACGAGGGAAACAACATCGCCCATACCAAGAATACGCGAAGCAATTCGTTCCGGGTGGAACACTTCAAAGTCTTCTGTTTTTTCACCGGTACCAATAAATAAAATTGGCTTTCCTGTGATTGTTTTAAGAGAAAGAGCCGCACCACCGCGTGCATCTGAGTCGAACTTTGTAAGAATTACACCGGTAAGACCAAGCTGCTCGTCAAAAGTCTTTGCAATATCAACTGCATTCTGACCTGTCATTGCGTCGGCAACAAGAAGTACTTCTACAGGGCCAGTTGCCTTTTTGATTTTTACGAGCTCGGCCATCATTTCTTCATCAATCTGAAGACGACCGGCAGTATCAACGATTATTGTATCGTAGCCGTTTTTGCGAGCAAAAGAAATTGCGTCTTCTGCGTTGCGAACAGCATTTTTAGAATCTTCTTTGTAAACTGGAACACCGATTTTTTCACCAAGCTGAGAAAGCTGTTCTACAGCGGCAGGACGTACAAGGTCACAGGCTGCAAGAAGCGGTTTTCTACCCTCTTTTAAAAGGCGGGCTGCAAGTTTATGCGCAGCAGTAGTTTTACCCGCACCCTGAAGACCGAGCATCAAAATTACAGACTGAGTATCAGGCCCTTTGAGATGCAAATCAACTTTAGTATCTCCGAGCATTGAAACCATCTTGTCGTAGATGATTTTTGTAAACTGCTGGC
>JAGCVK010000003.1 GCA_017962415.1 Treponema sp.
GATGGAAACAGACTTGATAAAAACGGGATTTTTTAAACGTGAGGAACGAATAAAGAATCCCGCTGATTTTAAAAAGCTGTTTAAAGACGGAAAAAAGATAAGTATTCCGGGCGCTAAACTTTTCTTTTTAGAAAATGGTCTTGGAATGAATCGTGTCGGTTTTCCTTTGATGCGCGGCTACGGTAACGCGGTCGAAAGGAACTTATCAAAAAGGTACAGCCGTGAAGTCTATCGATTACTAAAATCACATCTGAACACCGGATATGATATGCTATTCTTAATATATCCCGGAAATGATTCGTTCCACTCGCGATGTGATCAAATTCGTTTATTGTGTCAAAAGGCAGGATTAATTCAGGAATAAGGCTATGTTGAAAAAACTGGCCGTCATTTTGGGCGGAGCCATAAGTAAATTTTTCACAAAACTTTTCTGTTTTCTAATTCGTGCTTATCAAATTTGTATTTCACCATTGCTTGGAAAAAACTGCAGATTTACTCCCACTTGTTCTGCTTATTCCTTAGAAGCAATAAAAAAATACGGTCCAGGTAAGGGCCTTTTACTTTCTATTAAGCGAATTTTAAAATGCAATCCATTTCACGAAGGCGGATATGATCCTGTTCCTTAATGGAACAACTGTGCCAACCGTGATAAATAGCAAAGCGTAAAAAAATGCAAAAACATTTTTTAGCTTTACCTCAAAAAATAAGGAAATAAAAATTATGGAGAAAAATAGTGTATGGGCTGTTGCACTTTCAACAGTCGTTATAATAGTTTGGTATATAGTTGTATCAATATTTTTTCCAAGTTTAATGCCAGGTTTTCTAAAGCGTGCAACTAATGTAGAAGCACAAGCCGAAGAATCTACAGAACCGCAGGAACTTAATATTTCTGCAAATTCAGAATCTGAAACAGTTATTGCCGAATCAAATTAGACAACAGAAAATTCTTCTAATGATGAAGGCCTTAAAGAAGAAAACTTTACTATCACAACAGATAAAGTTGAAGTTATCTTTACAAACAAAGGCGGCGATATTATCAGCTATAAACTTCTTGATCATAAAGATAAAGATACAAATGATTTTGTTCAGATTTCTGATAATGTAAACGCAAATAACAGAACTTGTGCAATTGCTTTTGGCCAGGTTGACGAAAAAATCATTGATGAAATTTTTAATACTGAAATTGAAGACAAAAAAATCACATTTACTAAAACTTTAAATGTAAACGGCAAAAAAACAACTTTGCGAAAAGTTTATACATTTATGGACGGTGAATATGTTTTTAAACTTGATGTTTTAGTTCACACAGCTGATTCTACTGGTCTTGATATTAATGGAACTTCTTACACTCTTAGAACTTCTCCGCAGATTGGACCACATTTTAATCCAAAACAGAATCGTTATGAAACACGCGATTTTATTGCCTTTAATGGAAGCAAAACTAAAAAAGTTCATCTTGTTTCAAGAGAAAATAACAAAAGTTATGATAAAGATTTTATTTGGAGCGGAATTGCCGGAAAATACTTTATTGAACTTGTGATTCCTTCTTCAATCGAAACTATTAATAAAGCTTATTATGCTTCTAATGTAGAAGTTGGCGATTACTTAAATGCTCAGGCAAAATATGAGCGCAAAGCATTCAGCGGTTCTGATATTCAAGATTCATATTATATGTATTTTGGCCCAAGAAATGAAAAAGAACTTAAACGCTACAATGTTTCAGATAAAAATGGCTGGGGTTTAAGCGGTTATCGTGTTAATCAGGCTTTGCAAACTTATGATTTCTTGAAGTGGCTTGAAAACATTCTTAAATTCTTCTTGGAGCAGCTGTACAAATTAGTTCACAACTGGGGTGTTGCAATTATCATAATGACAATTTTGCTCAAAGTTGTATTGTTCCCTATTTCTAAAAAACAGTCGCTTAGTTCACTTAAAATGCAGGAATTGCAGCCTAAAATGAAGGCTCTTCAGGATAAATACAAAAACGATCAGCAGAAACTTAATCAGGAAATGGCAAAATTGTATCAGCAGGCTGGATATAATCCTGCAAGCGGTTGTTTGCCAATGGTTTTCCAGTTCTTGATTTTGTTTGCAATGTACGATTTGTTTAACAATTATTTTGAATTCCGTGGCGCTATGTTTATTCCTCGCTGGATTCCAGATCTTTCTTCTGGCGACAGCGTATTTAGCTGGGAAAAAGAAATTCCTGTTATTTCTGGCTTTACAGCAAATCATCTTCGCATTTTGCCTGTAATCTATGTGATTAGTCAGTTGTTAACAAGTAAGATAACTCAGTATGGTCAGCCAGCTGGACAGAATCAAACAACAATGAAGTACATGATGTATTTTATGCCATTTATGTTCTTCTTTATGTTCTACAATGCGCCAGCAGGACTTCTGCTTTATTGGCTTACAAGTAACATTTTGCAGATTTTCCAGCAGTTGTTAATCAACAAAATGATGAAGGAAAAACGCGCTGAAAAAACCGCTTCAAATGCAAAGGTGCAAAAAACTTTGCCACCTAAAGGTAAGAGAAAATAAAAATACTGAAGATTGAGTCTGCCGAAACTACCAGTAAAAACGGTACTTTTGACAAGCTCAATCGATGTAATATTCAGGAGACTATAAAATGACATACGAGTTTGAAGGAAAGACAGAAAAAGATGCTATTGAAATGGCAGTAAACGAACTTGGTCTTGAAAGAGATCAGTTTGACGTTGAAATTCTTGAAACACAGAAAAATTCTCTTTTCAAGAAAGGGTATGTAAAAATCAGAGTGCACACACTTGATGATAATGACGGTTCTGGCTGGGAAGGTTCTTCTTCTGAAGAAAAACATACTCGCCTGGTTGCAGATCCGCTTCCACAGGGGGAATTTGAAAAGCAGCTCATTGATTTTATCAGAAATGTAATTGAAAAAATGGGCTACGATGTAAAAGTAGAAATTTCATATAGAGAAGACAAAAAACTTGGAATCAGACTTGATTCTTCATATTCATCAATACTTATTGGACGCAAGGGAAAGAACTTGGACGCACTTCAGCTTCTTGCAAATATTTATGCTGGCCGTCTTGGACACGAAGAAGTTCGCGTAATTTTGGATACAGAAAACTATAGAATCCGCCGCGAAGAAACTCTTGTTCGCCTTGCTTATACTACAGCAGACAGAGTTCGTTCTACACGAAACTCAATTCTGCTTGAACCGATGAATCCGTTTGAGCGCCGACTTATTCACACTACTCTCAACGACATTCCAGACGTTGAAACAAAAAGCGAAGGAGAAGGTGTTTTCAAGCAGGTTCGCGTTCTTTACAAAGGAATTCGTTAATGAGATTTAATTTAATTAAGAAAATGACAGGCTTTTTATTTACTGCAACAGTTCTTGGTGGAATTTGTGTTGCAGGAGAAAACGCTAAAGTAAAAGAACTCGTAGATTCACAATATTATGAAGCTCTTGTAAAAAGTGGAATAGTTTCTGAATACCGCGACGATGGTTCTAAAGAGTTTAAGCTTTTGCCAAAATCATTCTATAGTGAAAAAATCACAAGCAGTATGATTGAAAAGCAGCCTAAGAACTATCCTTACACTTACGAAGGTCTTTATCTTCTTAATAAAAAAGAGCTTCTTGCAAACGGAAGCTCAGGCAAAAACACAATTACACTTGATGATGTTTCGGTAGTTGTTCGTTCTATTTCTAAAATGGAAGGTATGAAATATTATTCAAGTACAAAGAAAAAAGAAACAGTTCTGTATGAAAAAACTTATATGATTGCAGGACCAAATGATAAAACTAAAATTGCAGACCAAAATACTGGCAATGCCGACGGTCAAGTTTCATATTGTATTCAAGATGATAACAGTTTTGGTGTAAACACTTATCAACTTTCTTATTTCCAGAAAGACGATTGTCTTTTATGTAAATTTGATATTCTTGATAAAATGGGAATTGGACCATTCAAAGCAATCTATCCAGGCAAAATGATGATTAACATTTTGGTTATTGATTGTGGCGATGATTTGCTTTTGTATTTGTGTACTGATTTGGACAGCGTAAAGTTTCCAGGCATTAAGGCTCAAATAACTGATTCTATGTCTGCCCGAATGGACGCAGTTTACAAATGGTTTATTAAACAGTTTTAATTGGGGGGAAATATGAATATAAAAAAAGCTATAATTTGCGGACTTGTGGCGCTCGTTGCACTTTCATCTTGTTCGGCATTAAGTTCAAAGGAGAAAAATTTGGAATCATTAAAGGGAAAAGAAGGCGTTTTTGCCGTTCTTGAAACAGAAAAGGGAACTATTGTTCTTAATCTTTTTTATAAAGAAACACCAATGACAGTTTCTAACTTTGTTGGTCTTGCAGAAGGTACTTTGGACGCTGCAAAGGGCAAGCCATTTTACAATGGACTTAAATTTCACCGCGTAATTGCTGATTTTATGATTCAGGGTGGTGATCCACAGGGAAATGGAACTGGTGGTCCAGGTTATAAGTTTGCTGATGAATTTGTTGAAGGTTATGTATTTGATAAACCTGGTAAGCTTGCTATGGCAAACTCTGGTACTAATACAAACGGAAGCCAGTTCTTTATTACACACGTTCCAACAGACTGGCTCAACTACAAGCACACAATTTTTGGTGAAGTTCTTGAAGGACAAGATGTTGTAAATGCTGTTGCTCAGGGTGATACCATTAAATCTTTGAAGATTGTTCGTCAGGGAAAAGATGCAGAAGCATTCAAGGTAACTCAGGCAAGTTTTGACGCTCTTAAAGCTGAAGGTGCTAAAAAGGCAGCTTCTTTCCAGGAAGAACTTCAGAAAAAAACAATTGCAAAAGTAATTGAAGGCTGTTCAAAAACAGATAGCGGAATCTATTATCAGATTTTGAAAAACGGAAGCGGCTTAGTTTGCGGAAAAGGCAAAAAAGTTACTGTTGAGTACAAAGGCTATCTTCCAAATGGACAGATTTTTGACGCTTCTAAAGAATTTCACCCACAGGGACACGAGCCAATTTCCTTTACTGTTGGAGCTGGCGAAATGATTCCAGGTTTTGACGAAATGGTTCAGGAAATGAAATACGGCGAAACTCGCAAAATGGTAATTCCGCCAGAGTTAGCTTATGGCGCTTATGGTATTCCACAGGCTGGAATTCCTGGAAATTCTTATATTTGTTTTGATGTTAAGCTTGTAAAATAAGGTAAAACTAGCGAATAAACAAAAAAGCGGCTCCGTACGGAGCCGCTTTTTTTTGTTTAAACACTTTTTAAAAAGCTAAAATGCGTAACTAAAAAATGACGCAAACGTCATTTTTTTAGTTAATAATCGGGCTTACTTGAAACAAGCTCTTTGTAGCTTCGTAAATTTTGCGTGCTACAAGCGGATTATTCATTGTGTAAAGGTGAATTCCTTGAACACCGTGCGTTACCAAATCTACAATCTGGTCTATAGCGTAGGCAATTCCTGCGTCGCGAATTGCTTCCGGGTGGTCGCCGTAACGTTCCATCATATCAGTAAACTTTTTAGGAAGTTTTGCGTTTGTAAGGCTTACCATTCGCTCAACAGATTTTTTGTTAGTTACAGGCATAATTCCAGCTTCGATAGGAACATTAATGCCTTTTATCTGGCAACGCTCCAAAAAGCGATAAAACTGTTCATTATCAAAAAATAACTGCGACAAAAGGTGCGAAGCACCAGCAACAACTTTTCTTTTAAGATTATCAATATCATCATAAACATTTGCAGACTGCGGGTGCAGTTCCGGATAGCAGGCACCAAAAATCTTAAATTTTTTTTCGTCAGGAAGATGATCATTAAAATCATTTATAAATTCAATAAGGTCGCTTGCATAATGAAATTCATTAGAAGGCTCTTTTCCCTCTACCCTATCTCCGCGCAAAGCTAAAATGTTTTCAATTCCGGCATTGGCAAATTGCTGCAAAACGAAGGTTGCGTCTTGCTTTGTCATATTTAAACAAGGCATATGAATTACAGGTTCAACGCCGCAAACATTTTTTATGTGTTTTGCAATTTCTACAGAATTAGTGCAGTTTTCGCTACCGCCGGCTCCAAAAGTTACAGAAATAAAATCTGGAGAAAGCCCTTTAAGTTCATCTAAAGTGTCAAAAATAGTTTCGATATTAGAAGTTTTTTTTGGAGGAAAAACTTCAAAAGAAAAAATAGTTTTTTTAGCAAATTCAGTTTCGTTAATCATTGTTTGTTATTATAGGAAGAAACAGGGCAAATGGGAAGTGATTAAAAGCGGTTTTTAAGCTGTGTGATATAAAATCATAAATTTTTATAAACAGGCTTGGCTTTTTGAAAAGCATTTGAAATAAATTTTGTTACTTTTGATTTTTAGGATAAATTTTGGTTACATAAAAAAAATCTATTTGTTATAATTTTTAATAAAACTATATATTGGACAAAATCCAAACAGGAGCTTAAAAAATGAAGCGATTTAACAATGTACTAAAGCAATTTTTTGTAGTTGCTTTTGTTGCTGCAGCAATTTGTATCACAAGTTGTTCTTCTTCTAAAGTTCAAGAAGGCAAAGCTGGAAACACTCAGCTTAAAATGGACTCTGCAATTAAGGTTGGACAACTAGAAAATGGAATGACTTATTATATTCGAGAAAATAATGAGCCAAAAAACAGAATTTCGTTGCGCCTTGTTGTAAAAGCAGGTTCAATTTTGGAAGATGAAGATCAAAAAGGAATTGCGCATTTTACAGAACATATGGGCTTTAATGGAACCGAGCATTTTGAAAAAATGGCCGTAAAAGATTATTTTGAATCAATTGGAATGCAATGGGGCCCGGAACTTAATGCTTACACAAATTTTGATGAAACCGTTTATATGATTGATATTCCGGCAGATAATCCGGAAATTATAAAAAACAGCTTTTTAGTTCTTCACGATTGGGCTTGCGCAGTTTCTTTTGATGATGAAGAAATTGATAAAGAACGCGGAGTTGTTATAGAAGAAATTCGCGCCAGAACAAAAGGTTTTTCAGGCCGAGTTTCTACCTATGTAGAAGAAAAACTTTTGGGCGATTCATTTTATAGAGAACGTATGGTTCTTGGAAATGAAGAAACAATCAGAAATCTTTCACACGAAAGAATCAAAGCCTTTTATAAAAAATGGTATAAACCAGAATTGATGTCTGTAATTGCAGTTGGTGACATAAAACCAAGTGTGCTGGAAAAAGAAATCAAAGAAGCAATGGGCAAAATTCCAGCTTCTGAAAAGAAAATCAAACGCCCATATTATAAAATTCCGTCATCATCAGACAAAGAGCTTGTAATATTCAAAGATAAAGAATCGCCAGTTGTTGAAATCAGTATGATTCAAGTTAATGGCAATTGGGAACCAATTACAACAGCAGAACAATTTAGAAAAGACTATGCCCTCGAAATGGCAATTGAAGCTTTTTATAATCGTTTGAACGAAAAAACAAATACTTCAAATGCTTTGTGGACACAAGCTGGAATTGGAAATTCTATATTTACCGATACTAGCGAAGTAAAAGAATTGTTCGTTATTCCAAAAACAGGAAAGTTCAAAGAAGCACTAAAAGCATACATTGATGAATATGAACGATTTATGAATTTTGGAATTACAGATTCCGAATTTGAACGATTAAAAGAAAACTATTTTGAATATTGTACGCAAGGTTTTAAAAATAAAGATAAAACTACAACAAGCACTCGTACAAATGCAATCGAAAGTCATATACTTAGAAAAACAGTCGTTCTCAATGATGATGAAAGATTTAAACTTTGTTTTGATATATTAAAAACTATAACAGCAAAAGAAGCGGTTAACGCTTTTAAAGAAAAGTTTGGCGACAGAGGTTCATTGCTGTTTGTTTTGGCGCCAGAAAGCGAAAATCTTCCTTCTGAAAAGGAAATAAAAGATATTTGGCTAAACTACGAAAGTGAAGTTGCAAAACAAAAATATGTTGATGACATTGGAGATGCAATTTTAATGGAGCGCCCTACTTTAAAGGGAAAAATTAAATCAAAAACTGCATTAAAAGAAATTGCTGCAACACAGTACACTTTTGAAAACGGTATAAAAGTAATCACTAAAAAAACAGATTTTGCAAAAGATTCCTTTATTTTGTATGCCGGAAGTAAAGGCGGCTACTATTTGTATGATGAAAAAGAAGTTCCTTCTGCAAAAGTTGGTCCAAGTTATGCCTGGTATTCTGGTTTAAACGGAAAAACTGTAAATCAGATTAATAAAATAATAAGTTCAAAAAAACTTGGAATAAATATTTCTGTTGATGCAACTTGTGAATATATTCAGGCAAGCGGAAATAAAAACAGCTTTGAAACCGTTTTACAAATGATAAATCAGTTCTATACAAAACAGGATTTTGTAGATGAAGGCTGGAATATTTTAATAGATAATTTTAATCAGGAAGCACAAAATTATGGAGCTTTGCCAGAGCAGATTTATAACGAAAAAATAAACGAAGTTCTTTTTGGCAAAAATTTGTATTTTGCTCCAATTAACAAAGATTATATAAAGAATTTGAATTCTGAAATTGCAAAGCGGGCTTTTAAAGAACGTTTTGAAAATCCGGCTGATTTTACTTTTGTAATTGTTGGCGATTTTGATGAAAAATTTGTTTTGGAAATGTGTTCGTACTATTTGGGAACTTTAAAAACTTCTGAAAAATTTGAAGAAACAAAGTTTGTTTACTTTCCTTTCCCAGAAAAAAGCCAGACAATTACTGTAAAAAAAGGAATTGATAATAAAGGTCAGGTTTTTGTTTGCTTTGGTGGAGAACTTCCTGCAGAAAGCAATGTTGAAAAAAGTTATGAAGACCAATTTGTTCTTAATCAATTGCTTAATTTGATTGATATTCGTTTGCACGAAGTAATTCGCGAAGATAAAGGCGGAACTTATGGTGTTCGTGTTGGCGGATATATGGAAGGCTGGCCGGAAAGATATTATAAAGTGAACGTTTCTTTTAATTGTGAGCCGGCGCGCGAAGAAGAATTGCAGCAGGCAGTTTTGCAAACTATAGAAGAAATCAAAAAGGGAGACATTTCTGATGAAATGATGACAAAACTCAAAGAAACTTTCTTACGAACTTATGAAACTTCGGTTCGCAATAATTATTGGTGGCTCGAAAGAATTAAAGGCGGCGTTTTGTATCAAAATGAGCCAATGTGGAATTCAAAGGCCGAAAAAACTCTTACAACCTGGATTACAAAAGACAATTTGATTCAAGCTGCAAACAAATATTTGAACAAAGATCGAGTTGTAACTGCATATCTTAAGCCTGAAAAATAGGCAAAAGTTGAATTTTCTTAATAGTCGCTGAGGCAAAAAAACTCAGTGACTTTTTGAAAATTCTCACTGACTTTTAAAAAATTCTCAGTGAGTTTTTAAAAATTCTCACTGAGAATTTTTTTGATTGGCGTAAAAAAATAGTCTTTATGGCAAGTTTAGGCAGTTAATTTTGTAAAAAAAAGCGCAAAAATCCCCTTTTTTTGGCATAAAAAATGCAAATTTTTTCAAAATTTGAAGTAATTGTGTAGCCTTTTGCAAACTTTTTTGCTATAGCCTTTGCTATGATGCTTTTAGATACAAGCAAATACAGATTAATTTCCTCATTAACACTTTTTGGTGCGCTGTGTAGTATCAGTCAATCAGTCATATAGATAAAACTGTCTCAAAATATATTTTAGAAACGTCCGCATGTGATTGTGCATTAAAAATGCGCAGAAGCTTGCGGGCTTTTTATATTTTAAATCAAAATTCAAATCACAAAAATAAGTGTCTCCAGCGGCAAATAAAAAAATCCATTAGTAAAAATCAAAAAAACGCATAGTGCGTAAGTCGGATAGAAGTTTATACAGCTTAAAAAAAGGTTCAGAATCTACAGATTAGTTGGATTTATCAGTTTATTTTTCAGATATTTATGTGCAAACACAGTCTGGAAGTTAATCTTGGTAAGATTTGTAGTTAAAAAATTAATGGCAAAATAATGTCCTAATGATTTGTATGTAATTTTAAATTAGATAAATTACTAAAAAAATAAAACTATAAAGGAGTTTTTTATGAAAAAATTATCAAAAATGGTATTGTTGTTGGGAAGCGTGTTTTTATTAACATTGTTTGCAAGCTGTAGTAATGGTTCGAGTCCTGCCCCCGCTATAACAGACCACTCAGAAATGAGTGTTTTTTTTGTTTTTAACTGAAGCAAACTGAACTTCAATAGACAAATAAGACCAAAAATAGTGGTATTCTGCCCTTGGTTACCTACAATATAACACTAGATTTTAAATTTGGCAATTCAATAAAATTCATCTGAATTCACCGAAATTCAACTTTTACTTAAACTCCTTACTTTAAGTTTTTAGCTACAAACAAATACAGTATATTTTTTGACATCTTTTGGTGTAATTTGTAAGATTTATAAACAAAACAGCGGCACTTTTGTGCCGCTGTTTTGTTTATGTTACTTATGGTATTTTTTTTTGCCTTATAAATTAATTGAGAACGGACAAGGGATTGGAGCAGCGCCGCAGGCGTACTTTGCAAAGCAAAGTATGGAGCGAAAGCGGAACTGCGCAAAGCCCGGTTTTTTGCGAAGCAAAAAATGC
>JAGCVK010000037.1 GCA_017962415.1 Treponema sp.
CAAAAGTATTATCGCGGGTAACACCAGCATTATTTACAATTCCCCAAAGAACACCGTGCTTAGCGCTCAATTCGCTGAGCTTTGCCTTACAATCTTCGCGGTTTGAAACATCAAACTGAATCAATTCGCCCTGTCCGCCAGCAGCCTGAATCTGAGCCAAAGTTTCTTCAGCCTTTCCCTGACTTCCGTTATAGTGACAGATTACATAATATCCAGCCTTAGCAGCCTCTACAGCAATTGCGCGGCCAATTCCACCGCTCGCACCAGTTACAAGAACTTTCTTATCAGCATTTGCGTTTTCCATTTTTTTCTCCTCTGGGCGTTCCCGGCTGACGCGGCAGCCGGTCGGCGCTTGCGCAGTTCCGCTATCGCTCCATTCCTACATTCGCTACGCTCACTTCGGAACGGCTTCGCCGCTGCTCCACCGCCTAACGCTTGTTTTCCTAATTTAAATAATCTTACCACAGACATAAATCTTTTGCTAGACACTTTTACAAAAAATGTCATACACGACAATCTGCTTTGCAGAACTCCAATTTAAACTTCCAAATTCTCATTTATCTGTTACAATTATATACTTAGAAAGGGAAAAGACTATCTTATGGATTTTCTTAGAGTTCATCAGCTAGACATTATGCTTGTACTCAGCGGGCTTTGCGCAATGCTTGTTGTATTTGCATCTTTTACTACAACCTTGCGGCGCAAAAAAAAGCTTGCGTTAATTTTTATGGAATTAACCGCCGCGCTGCTTCTAATTGCAGACCGATTTGCCTACATATATAGAGGAAATCCAACAAATCTTGGCTATTGGGCCGTTAGAATCTGCAACTTTGTTGTATTTACTTTTACACTATTAATTCTAAGAACCTTTAATCTTTATCTTGTTGATCTTTTTACAAACGAAGGAAAATTACCAAAAGCGCCAAAACGGCTGCGAATCACAGAAATACTGGTTTGGGTTGAAATTAGCCTTATAATAATTTCACAATTCACAGGACTTTATTATTATTTTGATGACCAAAATTACTATCACCGTTCAAGCACCTATTTTTTAAGTTATATAATTCCGGCAATAATTTTATTTTTTCAGATTTCAGTTATTCTGCAGTATTTTAAGCGTATAAATCACATAATCAGATTTTCGCTTTTGCTTTTTACAACACTTCCAATAATTGCAACTATAATTCAGTTTTTTGCTTATGGAATTTCACTCACAACAATCATATTGGTTACAGAAGTTATTTTCCTTTATGTTTTTGTATTATTTGATTTAAACAATTCTGTTGTGCGCGCAAATAAAAACGAACTTGAATTTTTAAAAGCCGAACAAAAAAATATGCACATTATGTTTGAACAAACAGCGGCCGCCCTTGCAAACGCAATAGACGCAAAAGATAAATACACGCACGGACATTCAACACGCGTTGCAGAATACGCAAGAAAAATTGCAGAAAAGGCCGGCAAAAGCGAAAAGTTTTGCGAAGAAATCTATTTTGCAGGCCTTCTTCACGATGTTGGAAAAATAGGAATTCAAGATGCAATCATAAACAAAGAAGGAAAACTTACAGACGAAGAATTTTCAATCATAAAAAAACACCCTGTAATTGGAAAACAGATTCTTTCGAGCATTAGTAAATCGCCCTATTTAAGTGTCGCAGCAAATTTTCATCACGAAAAATACAACGGGCGCGGCTACCCGGAAGGCTTAAAAGGCGAAGATATTCCTGAAATTGCAAGAATTATTGCCGTTGCAGATGCTTACGACGCAATGACTTCTAAACGCAGTTACCGAGACCCGCTTCCGCAGCAAAAAGTTCGCGAAGAAATTCTTAAATGTATGGACACTCAATTTGACCCGGCTTTTGCAAAAATTATGCTGAATCTTATTGATCTTGATACTGAATATCAGCTAAAAGAAAGCGAAGAAATCAAAGAGCTTGCCGGAAAAAATGAACTTTGGTGCGAAGAATATCGCAGTTCTTATTCCGAAGGCCTTTTGCTAAACAATAAAATCACAAATATCAAATTACTTTGTCAGGCAAATCCGGAATTTGCTTCGGAAGAAACAATTCCAACAATAATACTTTTTGATTCGCTCGACGGGCGAATACATCAAATAGAAACAAAAACGCTCGAAATGGCTTATTACGAATACGCAACAATTCGCTTTGACGGACTTACAGAAAAATTAGGCGCACGCAAAATCAAAAGCGAAATTATTACAAACAAAGACGCGCCAACTCCAAACTGGACGCCAATTTACAAATCAGGAATTGAATACGAAATTCAAGCGGTAAAAGTAGAAGACCACATTCAAATTACAATCAAGAATATTTACCAATCCATTAAAATTATAATTGCGCTTCCGGATAATACGCGTTTTGCGTATCTTGGGCTTACCGGCGAGCATTGCCACATCAGCAAAGTTGATATTAAAAAAGAAGAACAGCAGGTTGATCAAACTTACATTCCGCGAATTGCAAAAAAAATCTGTTATACAAATATTCCGCAAGGCGATGTTCCGAATGTTCAAATTGACGGCTGGTGTTCAGATTCTATAAAAGGCATTCCTGTTGTTGATGAACTTTCAATTTCGTTTCATACATTTAGCCTTCAAACTGCAAGGCTAATTTGGCATTGTCCTTATATTGCGCTTTTTTATGCTGATGATCAAAAATTGAACGGCGAAAATTATCAGATGTTCCAGTTTATACGCTTAGACGGCGAAAGTTTTGAATCAGATTTTGCGAAAAATGAATTTTTGGTGACTAAAACCGAACAGTTTAAAGGCTGGGATTCCTGGAAAGAAATTAACAAAAAAGGCTTTGATAGCACAATTACGGTAAAACGAAAAGGCGCGCAGATTTTTCTTTCAACGGAAAATGGTGGAATTTTAATCGAAAGCACAACAACTTTGGCTGACCCAGCCGCAACTGTGTACTTGGCGCTCACAGGAGACCAGTGCGTGCTTTCAAATATCCGAATTCAATAATTAATCGCCGAAGAGTGCGTGAGCGTCTTCCGTTTCCATTACAGAAATTTTTGCGGTTGCGGCTGGCTTTTCATCGCCCTTGTTTGCATAAAGCTCGCAAATATATCTGTAAACGTGATTTTCTTCATCGCGAAAATCTTCTGCAATCTTCATCTGAATTGTTGTGTTGTTTTTTAAGTATCCAACATCAGCCTTAAATTCCATTACTGAAAGAATAAAGCCCGGAAGCGGAGTTCGGCCTTTCATTGTATTTGTAATTCCAGTTAAAGCTGAAATTCCCTGAGCCATAAACTCAAAACCAGCCCAAGTTGGAACTCCGTCAAATTCAGGCTCATAAAATATACAATTTTCTGTAATATCATATTCGCTTGTAATTGTATGCTGATTTATATCATGCTGTGTTACGCGCGAAAGCAAAAACATTTTTCCTTTGTGCGGAAGATAATTAATAAGTTCATCATGCTCAATATACTGCTGAATTTCTTTCATTTTTAAACTCCTATAACAAGGCAGGCATTTGCTCCGCCAAACGCAAACGAATTTGAAAGGCACACTTTTAGATTGCCCTTTATTGCGGTATTTTTTTCAAAAGTTTCTTTGCCTACAAAATTTAAAACGGGAAGTTCTGAATCAAATTCTCCGTCCCAAACCTGAACCGGCAATTTCCTATTATCATTTTTTTCGCAATTATTTGCAACAAGAGCCTTCCAGCAAAGTGCAAGCTCAAGGCTTGCAGCTGCGCCCAAAGTGTGGCCTGTAACCGGCTTTGTTGTAGAAACAAAAACCTTTGAATCACCAAAAACCGAAGCAACCGCTTTTGCTTCCATACTGTCGTTAAATTTTGTTCCCGTTCCATGCAAATTAATGTAACCAACATCACTTGCGCAAATGCCGGAACTTTCAAGTGCTCGGCGAATTGCTTTTTCTGCGCCCGCTCCGCTTGGGTCTGGCGAAGTCATATGGTAAGCGTCTGCACTTTCGCCCCAGCCAAGTAATTTTATTCCAAAATCATTCTGATTTTCGCGTTTCAAAGGCTCGCGGCTTAAAACAAAAAACGCCGCACCGTCGCCAAGTGTAATTCCGTGCCGGTTTTTACTAAAAGGATTTGTAATTTCGCTTGAAACAGCTTCAAGCGCGCTAAAACCAATCAAAGTTGTATCAGAAGCAATATCAATGCCGCCAACAACAGCAGCGTCAAAAAGGCCGCCCAAAATCATTTCTGCCGCTTTGATAATTGCGCCTGCGCTGGAAGAACACGCCGTTGAAAAAGTATTTACCGGCCCTTTTAGCCCAAAGCGTTCTGCAATATATGTAGAAACATAATCTGCGCCCTGAATTTCAAGATTGTACTCTTTTGGAAATTCACCTTCTGCAAAATACTTTTTATGACCGGCAAGCGAAAACTCTGTTCCATTATCACAAGAGCCAACACAAACGGCAACACGCTCAGCGCCGTAACGTTCAACAGCGGCTTTAATATCATCAGTAATCTGCGAAAGAGCCTGCTCTTCTATTCTGATAATTTTCATATCATAACGGGAATCTGCAGGTTTTAAATCTGAATCAGAAATTCTTGCAGCAAAAAATTCATCGCCATTACAGGCTTTTACACGCTTTATATTACTCTGATTTCCGCTAAGAACAGAGTTCCAAAGTTCATCAATATTTTTACCGGCACAACTCATAACTCCGGGTTTTGAAAAAAATAAATCCATCCTTTATCCTTTGAAAAAGATATTATAAAAAAAAATCACATCTTTAAATCAAATCTGTAACATTATATAATTAAAATCGTTTTAATAGAATACTAAATCGATTTTAAGAGGAACTTATGCAAAAAACTAAATTCAAATTCTTACTAAGCGCATTTTTTGTTGCTTTAGTAATGACATCGTGTGCTTCAGCTCCAAAACAAGCTGCCGCAACTCTTACAAAAACCGAAAGCCGCGCCTTTTGGAGAATCGACGGAACAGACAAAAACGGAAATCCAAGTACAGTTTATATTCAGGGAACATTCCACCTTGGAGACGAAAGGATTTTCCCTCTTTCAGAAGAAGTTCAACAGGCATTTTTAAACGCAGACCGCTATGCCGGCGAACTTTCTACACAAAGTTATGCAGATCTCGAAAATCAAGCTGCAATATTATACGCTCCAAACAAAGACGGAAAACTTATTTCAGATTATATGAATGACGAAGAAAATGCATATCTAAAAACTGTATTTCTTCAACAATATGATTCTATAAACGCTCTTGACCCGTGGATTATTTCAAACACTTTAACTACACTTATTTACCAGCAAACAGGGCTTACTTCTGAATTTGGCCTTGATAACAGCTTTACTGATAATCTTAAGGAAATGAACCGCACTTGGGACGGGCTTGATGAACTTTCTGTTCAGCTTGAAGTCCTTACTTTCGGTGATTACGACGAACAGATTACAAACTTAAAAGATACAATCCAAACTTTAACTAATGCCGAAGAATCATACAAACTTTTTACTGAAACCCTCGAGCTTTACGAAAATTATGTAAACGATGATATGCAAAGCTTTGAAAAAAGTTTTACTGATTCAACAAAACTGACTATTAAAAGCGATAAATCCTACAAAAAATATTATCAAAAGCTTTTTACAGACAGAAATAAAGAATGGGCTTGCGACATTACAAATTATTTGAATGAAGGCGGAACAACCTTTATTTTTGCAGGCTGCGGACACTGGGTTGGAAAAGATTCAACCTTTGCATTCTTAAAAAAGATGAAAACTATAAATTAGTTTAAAATCAAATTTTGATTAAAAGCCTTCTGCGATAGTGAGTTTATACGAATAACCGCGCAGAAGGTTTTTTATTTCTACAGTATTTTCTGCAAAAGAAATTTCTTCTATAAGATTTTTGCCGTCTAAAATGCGGCGGCAATTTTCTTTTTGTTCAAAAATTAAACCGGAATTTGCATAATTTGCTTTTAAAGCCTCAAAAGAATAAAAAGCATTTTGAATATCGCAAATAATATATTCGCCAGGAAGTGCCTTTGGAAAATAAGCCGAATCAAAAATCACAGCTTCGCCGTTGTAAGAAACAAAGCCCATATCAGTTCCAAATTCATTAAAAAGCGAAAGATTAATTTCTTCCAAATTAATTAAAGTATAAGACATTAAGTTAAAATCTGTTTTCCCAAAAGAGCCTTCCAGCAAAATAACTTGGTCTAAAACTATATTTGCAGAACCAGGCGCAAGCAAATTCACTTTTTTAGAATTAGTAATATAAACCGGCCTTAAACTTTTTGATTTTGGAGTAGTTTTACAAGAAGAAACACTAAAAATCACAAAAACAGAAAAAATCAAAAAAGGCAAAAATGATTTTTTTTGAAGTTTATTCATTATTATTTCCCCCAAGTCTTCCATAAAAGAATGAACTAACATAAGCCGTAAACAAGCCAACAAAAATCGAAAGGCCAATTAAATGAACCGGTTTAAAGGAACTCAAAGCCAAAGCGCCAAAAGAAATAATAGTTGTTACAAACGAAACCATTGTTGCAAACGGCTCAAGCGAAGCTTCATCACAATTTGATTTTTTTTCATTTTCCATCATATAAATAATGTAATCAAGGCCAAGTCCAAAAACAAGAATTAAACCAGTTACCGAAAAGAATTCCATATTGATTTTTGCAACCGCAAAAACCGCAACAACAACAAGAATAATCAAAAGCGGAACCGAAATAATTTTTAAAGCCTGCTTCCACGAATAAAAAAAGCGCAGCATTACAAACATCAAAATATAAGCAACAATAAAGAATTTTAAAATCATAATAGTAAGACTGTCTAAGTCTGTGCTTATATCTTGCGATTTACTGATAAAGAAAACATTTTCGTTTTGCTCAGCTAAAGAACGGTATACAGAATAATCAGTTACTTTAGTTGGAAGAAGAACCGTAAAATATTTTCCGTCAACATTTCCAAGCCAGGCAGAAGAAATTGCAGATTCTATGAACGCTGGAACATTTCCGTTTGAAAAAGAAACAAAATCATCATCTAAAGAAAAATCCGGCGGCAAAGTTTTATATTCTGATTTTGCAAGCAGTTCCGCTTCATTTGCATCAAAACCAAGATTAATAAACTGTTCTTCTGCTAAACCCAAAAGTTTTTTGTATGCAAGCCGGGATTTTAGTTGAACTTGTTTTGAAGGAACAAAGCTCGAAGTACTTACATAACCAACAGAGCCATTAGTTGCAGCTTCAAATTCTTTGCGAAGTTTTTCTTCATTCATAAGCGCTTCATCTTCAGTTAGGCCACTTATAATATACCAGCCGCCAGGAGTGTACTGAATAACTTGCGAAGCCGTTATTTCATCTTGCAAAAGTTTGCCTTTCATATCATAAAGCGTAAGAAGATTATTTTTTACTTTTACATTTTTGTGCAAAATCGCAATCGAAAGAATAGAAAAAGCAAACAAAACAATAATAACCGAACGGCCAACCCATTTTTGCTCAAGCTTAGAAATCACTTTTGAAAAACCGTTTGTAAAACGAACGTTTCCTCTGTTTTCTGGCAGTTTGATAAACGGATAAATTGAAATAGTTGTTAAAAATGAACTAATAAGCCCGGTAAGACAGAAAAACGACATTTGTTTTA
Organism: Treponema sp.; assembly: GCA_017962415.1. Taxonomy (GTDB): domain Bacteria; phylum Spirochaetota; class Spirochaetia; order Treponematales; family Treponemataceae; genus Treponema_D. Next base: position 7,623 of record JAGCVK010000037.1, read on the forward strand.
GAATACTAAAAGGCGCAAAAAGCAAAATCGCAAAACAAATTCCCGTTGAAACAATTGCCATTAAAAGCCCGGAAAAAATATGATTTCTAATTTCAATGCTTGATTTTAAGTTTTTATTTGCAGCCCAATGCGTAAAAAAGTGAAGACTGTAATCAATGCACGAACCAATAAGCGAAGTTCCAAAAACAAGCGTAATAACATGCATTTTTTGGAAAACAGCAAGCGTTGCAAGAACAGCCACGCCTAGCGAAATCAAAATTGAGCCAACAGAAAAAACTAAAGGCCGCACAGAACGGAAAATAAAAATCAAAAGAATAATAACTGCGAGCATTGAAACAGTTGCAATCACAGAAATTTCGCGGCTCGCAGAATTAGAACTTTCGTGACTATGGAACGGCGTTCCCGAAAAAACAAAAGTTGTGGTTGGATCAGAAGATCTTACACAATCGCAAACCTTATAAATTTCTGAAATCGCATTATTTTTCGAAGCCAACCGAGCACCGTCGCGGCTCAAAACCCCGCGAATCATAACGTACCATTTTCCTTCAAATTTAGAAGCGAGTACGCCGTCTTTTACAGTCATTGCAGTTCCGGCATTTTGAACAGCCAAAAGATAATTTTGCAAATTGTATTCCGTCAACAAAAAAGGATCTGAATCAATATTATCAAGCGGAAGCATTGTAAAACCGCCGTAAACCTTTGATAACGCTTCAAGGGCAAAATCAGCTGCGCCTTCGTCGCTTGCAAGAATTTGGTCGGCTGTTTTTTCGTCAATAAGATAACTGCGGTAAGTGTACAAAAAATCAGTTATTTCGCCCATTGAGCTAACATCGCTGTAAAGCGAAACTGAGGCAAAATTTTTGCTGTCTTTAATTTGTTCGTAAACCGATTCTGCAACTTTTTTAGCCTGCAAAAAATCTTCGTTGGCAACAAGCACAAAAACGTTTTGCGAAGTTACCGACATCATTTTCTCGTCTGCTTTTTTTACAGATTCCATTGAAATACTTTTTGGCACAAGATTAAACAAATCAGAATCAATTCCAATTTTACCGCCAAAAATAATCAAAGAAATTATAAAAAGCAGAGCAATGGCAAGATGATAAAAAAGCCACGCTCCAAAAAGTTTTTTTTGCGAAACTGATTTTAGTTTTTCACTCAACAACAAAGTTCTGTTTTTCATCGGCGGAAAGTTCCTTTGGATATTTCTGATTTTTGAATTCGTATAAAATTGAATTGCCCGAAGTCTCTGCCAATTCCAGAGAATCCAGCGCAGCCCCCGAGTTCTCGCTCCATTTTCCCGATAAAACCAGAATCTTCATAACCGAAGCAATTGTTGAATCTTTTGGCGAAAGTTTTACAGCCCAATTGCCTTTTTCGTCATCAGAAAAATCGCACACAAAATTATTCATAAGTGCTTGCGAATCACCAGAAAAAACCGAGCTCAAAGTAGAAGAAATATTTGAAAAAATCTGATTGTCTTTGCCGCTCATAACCGATTTTTTTCCGTTTGCCGCAATTTGCACCATTGAATCTTCAGTTAAAATCAAGCTCGAAGGAAAAGGCTTTTCTGTTTTCCACATAATTCCGAGTTTGCTCAAAATAAATTTTCCGCTGGAAGTTAACTTTCGGCCATTTGCTTGAATTGTTTTTGTCTGAACAAAATCGCCAGTTGTATTTGGCCGTTCAGAAAGATTTTTGCAAACACTTTCGAGCGTAAGATTCTGTGCAAAAATCGAAGTAAAAGTAAAAAGCAGCAAACCTGCAAAAATTGTCAATTTCTTCATAAAAACCTCACTTATGCCCAAAAGTTAAAAAAATTATACCATTGATAAGGATACATCAAACAAAACTTTTCCAGCTTTTTTGCATATTCGCCGCAACATTCAGAAATTCTTGCTTCGCGTTCTGAACGCGGGCCATTAAAATCAATTAAAGATTTTTCTATATGAACATTGTATTTTGGGCTGAAAATTGAAAGTCTTGAACGCATTCCAAACATATAAAAAGTTGGAAGTTTTAAAAGCGAAGTCAGCAAAAAAACTCCATAAGGAAACGAAGCTTCTTTGCCTAAAAAAGATTTTCTAATTATTTTCTGTCGGTTTTGAGCACTTGTTCGATCACCGGCAACAACAATTAAAGCACCTTTTTCCGCCTGTTCAGAAATATAAATCATAGAATCCGGGCCAACATTTGAAGCGTCAACAACGTTCATAGAATAATCAGGATTTATTTCTTTCATTGTTTTTGTAAATTGCTCAGAAACGTTCATATCCATAATGATTACAACAGGAACTTCGCGGCCGCAAAGCTCAGTATTATAATTCTGCAAACTTCTGAGCAACTCCATATTTCCTAAATGCGAAGTAATTAAAAGAACGCCCTTTCCTTGTCTAAGTAAATCTATAACTTCAGAAACATCATCTTTTTGATAATTAATTCTGTCAAAGCGAACTTTTCCAAGCCAGCCTTCCATTTTTTCAAGAACGCATAAGGTAAAATTTATGATTTGCGTATAACCGCTGATTTTTGAAGGTATTTTACCGCCAGTAAATTTGCGCAATTGCTTTTGATAACTTCTTGCGGCTCGTCTTGCATGTGAAGAAAAAATAAAAAAGAAAAATGCAACCGGAATACTAAGCGCATGAATCAAAAAAGTTGGCATAATTTTGAACAAAATCAATACAAACTTTAGCGGCTTATTAGTTTTGATTGCTTCAGCTTCATCAGCCCAATGAATATCTTGTTCTTCAGAAGAATGTTCCATTAATCTGTGCTCCCGCAAGAAATGCTTGCCCCGTCTTTCTTGATTTTTCGCTTAATATTCCTAAACAAAATAACCGGAAAGCGAAATAATAATCCAAGGCAAAGTCGTGCGTAAGTTCCAGAAAGTCGGATTGTGTCTGTAAAATAATTATAATTTGAAATTCCGTCCGCAGGATAAAAAACTTTTACCGGCGCTGAAATTACAGGAACTCCCATCCAAAACAAATGAACTAAAACATCTATATCTACGCCCATTCTACCGTCAATGTAAAAGGCGCGGCGAAGCATTTTTAAAAATGGCTCAACCGGATAAATTCTAAAACCAATCATTGCATCTTTAATTTCGTGCGAAAGCGTTACAAGATGAATCCAGCCATTTGCAAATTTGCGGCCGTTTACTCGTGATTTTGGAGCGTCTTTATCATATTCGGGATATCCGCAAATAATCGCTTTAGGGTTTTGCTTTGAAAGCTCAATAAAGCGTGCGGCTCTTGCAGCATCGTGCTGACCGTCAGAATCAAGCTGAAGAATATGCGTGAGCCCCATTTCTGCGGCTTTACGAATTCCGTCGAACATAGCCCGACCTTTTCCGCCATTTTTCTGCCGGCTAACTAAAGTCACAAGAGGATATTTTTTATCAACAGCTTCTATAAAGGCGCGATTTTCTTCATCATTTCCGTCGTCAACAACAATAATCGGAAAATCGTATTGAATCAAATTTGCTACAACGGAATCTAATGTTGCACCGTGCCTGTAAACTGGAATTACAAACCCGTATTTCATTATTCAACCAAAACGCTGAAACTGCCCGAAGAATAAACTTTATCCTGGACATTTGCATCAGACATATTAAAAGTTACGCTTGCTTTGTCACGTTTGTAAGTAAGTTCAAGGTGAATTTTAGTTTCTGGTCTGATTGGAGCCGAAAATTTGATTCTCTTGATGTTTGGAACATAGCGCTGTGTGCCAAAGTATTTGCGCGAAAATCTTGTAATTATTTCAAACTGAGCAACGGCCGGCAAAAGTTTGTATTCTGGAAAATGACCGTCAAAAAAATCGCTTGTTGCAGGAATCACAAATTCCAAAACTATTTCATTTTCGCTGCGGCTGATTATCAGCTCATTATCAATATCATGATTATTAAAATCCATAAAGTTTCTCCATTTTCTAGTAAAACAAGTTAGTCGAATAAAGCCATAATTTCAAGTTTATGCTTTTTGCCCTGAACGTCTGTTGGAAGTTTTTCCATAAAACGCCATTTTTTTGGAATTACGACATTTTCAAAATATTGCATTAAAAAGTCGTGAAAATAGCGGTTTATCAAATACTTTTCAGAATCTTTAAAGTGCTCGCGGCCTTTTTCATTTAAAACCAAAGCTGCAGCAAGATACTGACGAACATCGTTGCTAAGAGCAACAACTTTTACATCTTCAACAAAGCCAGTTTCAAGAAGCCGATTTTCAACTTCTGTCATTGAAATACGCTTTTCTTCTATTTTTACGATTGAATCTGAACGGCCTTTTAGCAAAAAGCGTCCATCTTCAAAAATTTCTGCAAGGTCGGCAGTTGCAAAGCCTTCTGGATTTTTGATATACGGCGAAATAATTCTAAGACAACCGTCATCACCAAGCCAGATTTTTGCATTATCAAAAGGTGTCCAAACAAGTTCGTCTTTTTTCTGCTGACGATATGCAATTCCTGAAGTTTCTGTTGAACCGTAAACTTCAAGCGGACAAAATCCAAATACTTTTTCAGTCTGAACTGCAAGCTCTGGCGAAACGGCTCCGCCGCTTGTAAAAATCCAGACATCTTTCATATTAAGTTTTTCTTCAACTTCAACCGTTCGCTTAAGGAAGGCTGGCGTTGCAATTACAATATACGAAGTATCATCAAGTTTTTCAAATTCTTCTGGAAATTCAATTCGGCAGCGGCGGAACGGAGTTCCAAGCGTAAACGGCAACGAAATGCCAAACAAAAATCCATAAATATGATGTTGACTTACAGTTGTAACAAGTTTGCGTTCTGTAAATTCTTTTGCCCATTTAGAAATAATAAACGCATTATCTTCTTCAAATTCTTTCATTCGCTGAGGAACAGCTTTTGGCTTTCCTGTACTTCCAGAAGTAAACAAAAAGATTCTTGTTTGCTCTGCATCGATTTCCGGGCAAGTGCGGAAATATTCTTCCTGTGGCTCCGCACTTTCTTCTATAATTTCCTGAATCAAAGTTACGTCCGAAAGGCACGCTTCGTTTGTTTCAGTAATTTTTTGATCTGTAAAAAAAGCCATTCCAGGCTTTCTAACTTCGGCCATAAAAAGCGAAGTGATGTTTTGTGTAAGATAAACAGCCTTTTTGCTCTGCAAAAGCGCTACAAAAGTACATAAAAAATACCAGTAATCTTCGCAGTGCAATATAAACTCATCAGCACCGCAAGATTCAATGTAGCGGCGAACCTTTGCCGTATCAACAAGAAAATCTTTCCAGGTTTTATAAATCTTTTTGTTCCAAGAATCTTCAAAACAAAGAATATAATCATCTTTGCGAGAATCTGCTTTAAATTTTGAAATTGGATACGCTTTTACCATTTTTCTGTCCACCAGTTTTCTAACTATAAATTCTACAGCGAACAAAACTCCCATAAGGGCATAAGAAATTCCGCCATTATAAAGAGCCCAAACTTCCTGGCTGCAAAAGAAAGTTGTGTATGCTGCAATAGCACCGTTAATTATAAAGAAACAGCACCAAACTATAGTTACATTTCTACAGTATACATTAACTTGATTTTCATAGGAAGAACCTTTAATGCTTTTATCTGCGAGAGTTGCGAATCTGAAAATGATATTTGGTTTTAAAAACAATGTGCTTCCAAACACTACAAGAAGCGTTATGTTTATTACAACAGAATACAATCGCAAAAAGAATTCTTTTCCGGTAATAAAACAAAAAAGACCGGCTGCAAGAAAAAGTGCGGAACTCAAAAGAGGCTTCCAGTTTAATGCACGTTTTTCATTATTTCCGGTCTTTTTGCTTCCCGTAACGCTAAGAAAGAATGCTGCCGCAAGTGCGACAATACACAAAGAAAGAATCTTTGTATCCACCTTGAGCACTACAAGTAGTGTAAAAACAAGGATTGGATAAACGGCAGCAATCACATAAAAAAGCGCCCGAAAAAATTTTCTCATCAGTTTCTAGTTCACCTTATGCCATATAAGGAACAAGAGCGTCAACTACGTCCTGAACTGTCTTTACAGTCTTAAAGATTGAAGGATCTACGTTTCCCTTATCAGCAGGCATAAATTCCTTCATTTTAACAATAAGGTCAATCGAATCGATTGAATCCAAATCCAAATCATCACCAAGAAGTGCATCAGGAGTTATATCAGCTTCATCAAGTTCAAACTCAGAAACAAGGATACCCTTAAGTTTTTCAAAAATTTCATCTTTTGCCATAATAATAAACCTCTTACATAAGAATTACGCTTTCTGTGCTGTGATATATTCAGCCAGCGCATTAACAGAAGCAAAGTGCTTCTTATTTTCTCCACTTTCAGCAGAAAATTTTACTCCGAATTTTTTCTTTAATGCAACTCCAAGTTCAAGCGCATCAATAGAATCAAGACCAAGACCTTCACCAAAAAGTGGATCTGAATCCACGATATTTTCCGGCTTAATATCTTCAAGCTGGAGTGATGAGATAATTACTTCCTTTATCTCATTTTTCAACTGATCCATAATCATTCCCTTATTACAGTTAGTATACGAGTATTAGAGTGTATTCTATATAATTAGTAAAAAAAATGCAATACAAGCAGTTTGTATTAGCACTTTGTGCAACTATTTGCCAGCAAAGGCCGCCAAATATATAGAAAACAACGTACAAGCAGGCACCAAAACGTACTTAAAGCGCTTATTGCAAAAAGGTTTGATATGGTATACCTTTAAGTGTTACTTAATATTGAGGATATTATGGATAAAGCTTATTTCGATATTGAAAAATACAAAAAAGACGATTTGCGCGCTGTAGACGCAAAATTCGAAGCTCAAAAAATTGCCTTTGCACCACTTGCATTCCAGGCAATAAAAACAATGATTAATCTTGGAATTCTTAAGGCTATTGAAGACGCTGGTGATAAAGGAATTACACGCGAAACACTCGCTAAAAAAACAAATCTTTCTGAATACGGAGTTGGCGTTCTTTGCGAAATGGCACTTGGAATGAACGTTATAAAGCTTACACAAGATTCAGAATCAAATCCAAAAACAGAAAAATATAAGCTTGGCAAAACCGGCTGGATGCTTTTGGAAGATGATTTAACAAGAGTAAATTTCTGGTTTACAAATGATATTTGTTACGAAGGCGCTTGGGACCTGGAAGCTTCTATTAAAAATGGCAAGCCAGAAGGTCTTAAAGTTTTTGGCGATAAATGGGTTACTGTTTACGAAGCCCTTTCAACTTTGCCAGACCAGCCAAAAAAATCTTGGTTTGAATTTGACCATTTCTATTCTGATATTGCTTTCCCAGAAGCACTTCCAATTGTTTTTGCTAAAAAACCAAAGCATATTTTGGACATTGGCGGAAACACAGGAAAATGGTCGCTTACCTGCTGCCGTTATAATCCAGATGTAAAAATGACAATTTGTGATTTACCAGGCCAGGCAAATGTTGCAAAGAAAAACGCTGCAGAAGCAGGCTTTGCAGACCGCGTTGACTTTAGTATGGGAAACATTCTTGAAGAATCAACAAAACTTCCGGCTAACCCAGATGCAGTTTGGATGAGCCAGTTTTTGGACTGCTTTAGCCTTCATCAGATAACAAAGATTTTAAAGAAAGTTCACGAAGCAGCAAACGAAAACACAAATGTTTGGATTTTGGAACCACTTTGGGATCAGCAGAAGTTTGAAGCAAGTTCTTATTCTTTAATGGGAACTTCGCTTTACTTTACTTGTATTGCAAACGGAAACAGTAAAATGTACCGTTTCCAGGAACTAGTAGATGCAATTGAAGAAGCTGGCTTTAAACTTGATTGTGCACATCACAATCTTGGAAGCAATGCTTACTCGCTTTTGTGTTTTAAGAAAGCTTAAAATCAAAGGAATTGCTCAAAGGCAAGTTTTACTTGCCTTTATAAGGTAAATATGAAAGAAATATATATTTCAAGCATTACAAAATGGGCGCCAGGCCTTACCGATGATGAAACACTATGGCAGAATTGGCTTAACGGCGACGCTCAAATTGAACAATCAAAAGAATCGCCAAAATTGGAATATACAGAGCCTTTGTTCCGTCGCCGCCTTTCGCAAATTACAAAAATGACGGTGCATGTTGTTCATTCTTTGCTTGAAAAAACTGATATTTCAAAAGAAACAAAACTTGTATTTATTTCCCTGCGCGGCGAAATCGAGCGGGAATTTACAATAAATAAAGGAATTATTGAAGACGGAATGATTCTTCCGGCAGGCTTTTCACTTTCCGTTTTTAATACTCCAATTTCATCTGCTACACTTGCCTTTGGCTTAAAAGGCGGCTATTCTGTATTATATCCTTCTAAAAATGATTTTTCAGAAGCCTTTAAAGCTGCGGCTGCGCCAGTTTTAGCCGGCACAGAAAAACAGGTAATTCTTGTTTATGCAGATGAATTGGTTCCTGAATGCTATGGAGACAAAAGGCCGGCAGAAAATATTCCGCTTGCTTTTGCCTGTGTAATTAGCGCAGAAAAAAAAGAAAACTGCATTTACCTTGATGATTTTTCGGCTGTAGAAAAATCGCCGGTAGAATTTCTTCGCTTTCTGCTAAAATAGGTTGGATTATGAGTAAGAAAAAAGTCAGCTATAAGAGTGAACTTCCAAAAATCAAAAATATTTTTTCGTATTCCTATTATTGCATTTCCAAAGTATTTGCACTGATTTATTTTGGGCTTGGCGCAGTTATTCTGGCAATTTTTATATTCCCATTTATTCGGCTTTTTTCGTTAGGTCATAAAGATTTTGGCATTATAGCAAGAGCTTACGTTTCGCACACCTTTAGAGTTTTTCTTGGCGGCTTACATTATCTTCGTACTTCAATTCGCAAAGTAGAAGATCCAAAGGCCTTTCGCCAGATTCACAGCAAAATCATAGTAGCAAATCATCCTTCACTTTTGGATTTTGTTTACATTATGTCTCTTGTGCCAAATTCAACTTGTATTGTACGCGGTGGTCTTACACACGGGCCACTTCGCGGTGTAATAAAGCAGGCTTATATCACAAATACAACAGAGTTTGATGACATTCTTGTTGAATGCAAAAAACTCACCGACAAAGGTTGTAACGTAATAATCTTCCCAGAAGGAACACGTTCGCCTCGCGTAGGTCAGAATTCTTACAAAAAGGGTGCCGCCCGAATTGCCCTTTATTGTGGTTGTGATGTTCAGCCTTTGTTTATTGGAGGTAGCGATAAATATGGTCTTGGAAAAGGAGACCCGCTGTTATCCTACAATCATGTAGAGAAATATCTTTATGATATTAAAATGCTTCCGGTAATTAAAATAGAACAGTTTAAAAACCTTTCTGAACCAATTGCCGCAAAGCATCTGACAGAAGAGATGGAAAAGGTAATTCGCAGTGCGGGCGAAGAATACGCAAAAACTTATACCGGTCTCACACTGAATAATTATTAAAAAGTTAGCGAACGTAAATTACTTTTAACCAATAATCAAACAATGTCGCTTACGATATTGTTTGATTGGCACCTTTTGCCTTGCAAAAAAGTGCTAAAAATCAAAAAATCCCAGAAAAAAGCCTTTTTTTGAGATTTTTTTTATTGGTTTGTAACACTTTTTTTTATCTCAGCTGTTAAAATTAATGACAGGAACAAATTGTACAATGAAAACTTTGTCGATAGATGATTTTGATAATCTATACCGCCAGTATGGACCTATGGTGCTTCGACGCTGCAACTTCATTTTGAAAAATGAAGAAAAAGCGCTTGATGCAATGCAGGACGTTTTTGTTCGCCTTATTGAACGAAAGGAAAAAATAACAAAGGTGTGTTCGAGTCTCCTTTACACAATGGCAACAAATATCTGTTTAAATAAAATCAGAGCAGATAAGATACGCTCGGGTCCAGAATTTGATGTAATTGCAGAAATAGTTGAAGATTCAGCTAGTGCAGAAGGAACAGAAAAGATTGAAACTTCGATTCTTCTTGACTGTATTTTTTCACAACGCGACACCAAAGACAGACAAATTGCAATTTTACACTATGTAGACGGGTATACATTAGAAGAAACTTCACAAAAAATGAAAATGTCTGTTTCCGGAATCAGAAAGCGTCTGGAAAAGTTAAGAGAATTTGCAGGAGGAAGATATGGCAATTCCTAATAGAATCTTAGAAGAAATCAAAAATTCTGAAAAAGATGCTAAAGACTTCTATTCAATTTATGGAAAAGAAAATATCGACATCGCGTTAGAAAACTTAAAAAAATCTGACGAAGAAATACTCAATAAATATTCTGTAGAAGATATGAAGGCCAAAGTTGCAGCAAAACTCAACGCAAATAAAAATGGCTCAAAATCCTGTGAATCAAAATCAGTTTCACAAAATATACTAAAATTTCCGGCTCACAAAATTATTAGTTACGCAGCAGCCGCAGTATTTCTTGCCGCAATTTTAATTCCGGCTGGTATGATGTCTTCAAACACAGAAAAAATGCAGCCAAATTCGCTTCCAATTATAAATACAAAAGGAAACGCAATTCAAGCAAATACAGAACCTGAAATCAAACTTTACCGCCAACAAGGCCGCGAAGTTCAGGCATTAAATAACGGTGATTTGGCTCATTCTGGCGATGTAATTCAGATTACATACAATGCCGGCGCTCAGGAATTTGGAGTAATTTTTAGCGTAGACGGAAACGGAAACGTAACTCGCCATTTCCCAGAAAACAGCTGGCAGGCAGAAAGACTTATTCATCGCAACGACGAAACTCCGCTTGATTTTTCTTATGAACTTGATAATGCACCAAACTTTGAATGCTTTATCCTTGTAACTTCAATGAAGGAGTTTTCTTTAGACGGAATCGAAAATCAGATTAAAAACAAAACTGATATTGATTATCTTAAAGAACTATCATATTTACCAAAAAAGACTGATGGTGTAACTTTCGTGCTTGAAAAATAGCCAAAAAATAGAAAAGGAATGATATTATGAAGAAACTAGTTTTATTAATGATAACATTTTTAAGTCTCACTCCTTTATTTGCGCAGAATGCACAGGAAAATTCAAATGGAGTTGATAGATACGCAATTTTCATTGGTTCCAACAAAGGCGGAAAAGACAGCACTCAGCTTCTTTATGCCGGAAGCGATGCCGTTAATTTCCAAAAGACTATGAGCGAAATTGGCGGAATCAACGATTCAAACAGTTATGTTTTGATTGACCCAACTAAAGAAAGCGTTGATTTGACTTTGAATAAAATCACAAATCAGATTAAATCAAGTCAAAGCACAGCAAAACGTTCAGAATTTCTTTTTTATTATTCTGGACATTCTGACGAAAACGCACTTCTTTTAGGCGATGTTTCTTACGATTATTCATCACTTAAAGCTGCAATTACAGAAGTTCCAAGCGATATTCACGTTGTAATTTTGGATTCCTGCTATTCTGGAAACTTTATTCGTACAAAAGGCGGACAAAAGCGCAAGCCTTTCCTTTTAGACGATTCTTCTGTTGTAAAAGGACACGCTTACCTTTCTTCTAGTTCAGACAACGAAGTTTCTCAGGAATCAAACGAAATTGAATCATCATTTTTTACAAATGCAATGATTACTGGTTTGCGCGGAGCTGCCGACGCAAGTGGCGACAATAAAGTTACCTTAAATGAACTTTATTCTTACGCATTTAACGATACACTTTCTAAAACAGAAGAAAGCCGCGCCGGCCCGCAGCACCCAAATTACAATATTACACTTGTTGGTTCGGGCGATTTGATTCTTTCTGATATTTCAACTGCAGACGCAATGCTTTCTCTTTCAAAAGACGCAAAAGGAAAGTTTATTATCAGAAACTCAAAGGGCAAACTGATTTCTGAAATCAACAAAAATGCAGGCCAGCCAATTTACATTGGTCTTCCTTCAGATCAGTATTCTGCTGTAATTATTGATGAATATTCAACAAAGCAGGGCTATTTTAATCTTGCAAAAGACCAGGTTTACGTTCTTGATCAGAATTCTCTTGCAACAATCAAACGTAAGTCAAACAGAATTCGCGGAAATGGTGCTCAAGACTACGAAGAAGAAGTAATTCTCGCTGTTGATGACCTTGAAGCTTTAGACGAAAACGAAATTGCCGACAACAGAAATACAAATCAAAATTCAGAATCAGATTCTGAAAAGAAAACTTCTTCAGAAGACGACAAAATGAGTTATTTCCATTTGGCTTTTGTGCCAGGTTTTAATTTTGTTGGTGGTAACAAAGAAGACACACTTTTCTCAGTAGGTATACTTGGAAGTAAAGTTCAGAACTTAAAGGCTATTCAATATTCACCAATTTTAAATATTGCAACTGGAAGCGTTTATGGCGGACAATTTTCCGGAGTTGCTAATATCACAAAAAAAGAAGTAAATGGTATTCAGGGAGCCGGCGTGTTTAATATTACACCAAGTACTATAAATGGCTTCCAGGGCGCTGGTGTTTTCAACATTGCAAAAGAAATACACGGAATTCAGGGCGCTGGAAACTTTAATATTGTTTCTAAAGATGTTTACGGCTTCCAGGGTGCCGGTGTATTTAATCTTACTGGCGGAAACGTTCATGGCTTTCAGGGCGCTGGTGTATTCAATATTACTGGTGGAGAAGTACAAGGCTTCCAGGGCGCCGGCGTGTTCAACTATGCTAAGAAAGTAGATGCAGTTCAGGCAGCCGGTGTTGCAAACATTGCAAACGAAGTTGAAGTTGGGCAGATTGCCGGAGTTTTCAACGGTGCAAAAAAAGTAAAGAAACTTCAGATTGGTCTTATAAACTATGCTGAAGAAAATGACGGTGTTGCAATTGGTTTAATCAACATCATCAAAAACGGTATGCACCATGTAGGATTTTACTGGGATACAAACGATATGTTTGATATTTATTTACAGACTGGTACTCAAAAACTGTTTGTTACACTTGGTGCCGCTCAAAAAAGAACAACTTTGTTCAAAAATGAAGTTCCAGCAATTTCATACGTTGGTCTTGGAACAGAATTCAGAATCGGCTTTACATCTCTTGATGTTGAAGTGCTTTCAAAGTTTGTAAACCTCAAGAAGTTTGGAACTTATCACGGATTTTACAAAGAAGAAGATGATTCTGAACACTATTCAGGAACAGATTATTTTATTCACGGAGCTCGTGTAACCTGGAACTTCCTTAGAGCAAAGCACTTTGAATTGAACCTTGGAGCAACTGTAGACGTAAACGTTCACGGTTATAACGACAGAGCCTTTGAACTTATTGAACACAAATGGGGTGGCGGAACAGATGATTTTGAACTTTACCCTTCTTGCTTCTTAGGATTTAAGATTAAATAATTTTGATTTACTAAGTTCAAATATAAAATACCTTTTTTAAGGTTGATATTAAGCCGCTTAAAGATTTTTGAATCTTTAAGCGGCTTTTTTTATTATTTTTGCAAAACAAAAACACTTTAAATAAATATTTTTACAATCTTGCTTGTTTTTTTTGTAACCATTTTTAACCTGATTGGTTATTTCAAAAATGACAATTTTCTAACATAATGTCATCTTAATTCAAACAATTTAATAAACGTACCAAAATTTTTTAACTAAGGAAGAAACAATGAAAAAAATCAAAATCCTTAGCGCTTTGTGTACGCTAAGTCTCCTTTCACTCACACTAAACAGCTGCAGATTCCAGGCAGAAAGTAACAATCCGTCAAGTAACAACCTCATCTTTAAATATGAATATGCTGATACACTTGACGACTATATTGTAAACCCTGATATGGGGTTCTATCGCTCTTATAAAGTTGGCATCGACAAAACTGGCAATCTTATGTATGACGGCGATCAAAAAGCTAAACAAGAACCAGCAGATAATTTTGATCATCCATATAAAGCAAAAGATGCAGGCAGCTACGTACCTAGCAACTTAGTACATCTTATGGTCGACTTACATGATTATACTGCAAATGGCCAGAAACTGTGGGATGCTTATAATAATGCCAAAAATAATCATGAAAATATAAATGAAAATTACCCCACACCTACCACCGCTCAAGAGAAAGCTGAATTTAAAGAAAAATATGGAAAAGAATATCAAAAATCATTTGATGAAAATTCATCAAAATATAAATTAGAAAAAATATATCTAGAATACGGTAAAATTAAAAAAACATACTCAGATTCAGATAAACACCTTGACCTATCAAAAATTGGAGACATTTTAGATGAACTTAGAACGTTAAACAAAACTGCAGTTATAAGATTTCATTATGATCCAAAGGCTAGAGGTTTAACATTTCCTATAAAATATCTATCACTTGATAAAGATAATGGAGAACGCATAATAAAAGACAAGTCAGTTTATTATGATGTTGAACCACAAGAACTATCAACAATTTTAGGCCACATCAAAGATATCTGCTCGTTATTAAAAGATTATACAGATGTATTAACCGCTGTTGAATGCGGACTAATTGGGCCTTGGGGTGAAATGCATGGAACAACCTTTGGCAATGGCCATATGACATTAACCGATTTTCAAACAGCGAATACAACCTCTGTCGATACATCAAGATTAGAAACGACTGTAAGAGAATATTCTCCTGTAACTAATAATCAAGGCACATATTCTTATGAGGAAGTAAAAATAGAAAACAGAATAGAAAAAGCTCATACCTTTATTGTAATAAACAAATATTTAGAAGAATTAGAAACCAATAATATAAATGTTCCATTATTAGTACGATATCCGAAAACTATTTATGGATATGCAACTGCATATAAAAGTATTAACTTGTTGACTAATTGGGACTACTTACCATCAACCGTACCTGATAATTTATATAGTTCTTCATTAATCACAAAACTTGGAATGTATAATGATGGTTACCTAGGCTCAAAAAGCGATACAGGTACATTCAAAATGCTAAATGCAAGTCCTAGTAGAAATATAGAAACCAAATTCCTTGAACCTTTTTTAAGACACACAGGTTATGGTGGAGAATTAATAACAGATGATGGAAAAGAATACTATAAGGGTGGTACAACTCAAGCAGCAGGTGATGAAATGAAGATAGTTCACCTGTCATTTCTTAATATTTCTCATAAAGGTGATGCACTAGAAGATCTAGATAAAGTTGAAAATAATAACCCAAAATATACATATACATATGACAATGGAAGTAAAACTCCTTTGTTCCGCCACATTTTATACAATATGGGCTATAAATATTACATTTCTGATAGCAAGATAAAAGAAAACAATAATAGTCTTACAATTAATTTGAAAATTAAGAATGCAGGTTTTGCAGAAATGCCTTTCCACCGCGAAAAAGGTTATAAAATATATCTTATAGAAAAAGACACAGAACCTACAGGCAGTGAAACTCCTATTGGTTCTGATAATCAACATCCTTTCAAAGGTAATTACACAGAGGCAAATTTAACCCTTACAGAAAGACCAATTAATACAAGTGTTTCTATTCCAGAAAATTATAAAACTGGCGAATACGATGTTTACCTCAAAATTTGTAATATAGATTCAGATTCTTCAAAAGACGGAAAATATCCAATCCGCCTTGCAAACAAAGGTATTTGGAATGAAGACCTTGAAGCAAACAAGATTGGTAGTATTACAATTAAATAAATAAAGAAAGAAAAAACGTTTATTTAAGAAACTTTCCTTCAAAAAAGGATTACTAATTGATTTTTAGTTTCCTTTTTTGAAGGATTTTTTATTTTAAAAAGCCGGCTTTCCTTAAAAAAAGGAAAGGCGTTTTTAAGTGGCCTTTCCCTTTTTAGGATTATTCTTGTTTATTAATTCCTTATTTGCTCAAAAGATTATTCAGGTGTTTTACAAACTCAGCTGGCTCTTTTACTTCCATTCCAGCAATCATAAGTGCCTGAGTAAACAAAACTTCTGAAACATCGGCAATCAAAGCTTCATCATCGCTTTCTTTGATTTTTGAAAGAATTGGGTGGTCGCCGTTTACTTCAAGAATTGGCTTGAGGTCTGGACCAGCCTGTCCCATTGCGCGCATCATCTGAATCATCTGATAGCTTGGATCATTTTCATCTACTACAATACAAGAAGGATTTTCGCCGCTCAAAGTTTTTGAAAGTTTTACTTCTTTAACTTTGTCGCCAAGTGCCTTTTTGATTTTTTCTACAACTGGTTTAAAGGCTTCTTCTTTCTTTTTTGCTTCTTCTTTATCGCCACCAAGATCTTCATCTGAACCTGAGCGGTTTACAGCTTTAAGTTCAAACTCGTTCTTGTACTTTCCAAAACCTGGAATTACGATATCATCAATATCATCGTCCATAATAAGAACTTCAAAACCTTTGTCTGTGTAGGCTTTTACAAGTGGGTTTGCACGAAGATTCTTTTCATCACTTCCGCTGATGTAGAAGATTGATTTTTGATCGGCCTTCATACGCTGAACGTAATCTGCAAAACTTGTGTAATTTCCGTCGCCAGTTCCGCTTGCGTCTGTAGACTTAAAGCGAACAATTTCTGCAATTTCGTCGCGGTTTGCGTAGTCGCTGTAAAGACCTTCTTTCATTGGGCGGTTAAAGTTGCGAACAAACTTTTCCCACTTTTCGATTGCTTTTTTGTCTTCATCTTTGCGGTCTGCTTCGGCAACCTTTTTTGCTTTGTCTGCAGCTTCGCCCATTTTCTTAAACTCGCTAAGAAGTTTTTTTACAGAAGATGATTTAATATTGTCCAAAATGCGATTCTGCTGAAGAATTTCGCGGCTTACATTCAATGGCAAATCTTCAGAATCAATAATACCACGAACAAAGCGGAGGTAGCTTGGGAGGAGCTCGCGGTCATCATCTGTAATAAATACGCGTTTTACATAGAGCTTAAGTCCGCTCTTGTAATCTGCCTGATACATATCAAAAGGCGCTGTTTGTGGAACAAAGAACAATGTTGTGTATTCCTGAGTTCCTTCTGCGTGTGTATGAACGTAGTGGAGAGGATCCTGTCCGTCGTGACCAAAGGTTTTGTAGAACTCGTTATAATCTTCTTCCTTAAGTTCGCTCTTGCTTCGCTTCCAAAGTGCGCTTGCGCTGTTTACCTGGTCGATTTTGTTTTCGCTGCCAGTTTCTTTTCCCTTATCATCATATTTTTTCTGTTCGTAATGAAGATAGATTGGGAATGCAATGTGGTCGCTGTATTTTTTGATGAGTTCTTCAATCTTCCAGCGGCTTGCAAACTCTTTGCTGTCGTCGTTCAAGTGCATTTCGATTGCAGAACCGCTCAATTCAGGCTTGTCAAAACCATATTTTTTTGCAGCAGAGGAATCAGCAGCTACTTCTTCAATTTCGTAAGAATTTGTACCGTCGCTAGACCAGTGCCAGATTTTTCCGTCGCCAGCAGCCTTGCGTGTATAAACATCAATCTTATTTGCAGCCATAAATGCAGAATAAAATCCTACACCAAACTGACCAATAAGAGCAGAATCTTTGCTTGCTTCTGCAGTAAGCTGCTCCATAAATGCCTTAGTTCCAGAGCGGGCAATTGTACCGAGGTTGTTTGTTAAATCCTCGTCTGTCATACCAATACCAGAATCCTGAACAGTAAGAACGCTGTCTTTTTCATCAAAAGTGATGTCGATTCTTGGCTCGAACTTAATTGCCTTAAAAGCCTCATCAGAAACAGTCAGATACTTTAATTTGTCGAGCGCATCTGAACCATTTGAAACAATTTCACGAAGGAAAATATCCTTATTTGAATAAAGTGAATGAATAATAAGTTTGAGAAGCTGATTTACTTCTGTCTGAAATTCATATTTTGCCATATTTGAACAAAAGCCTCTTTCTTTTTTTAAGATTATTTTTAAAGATAATAAGAAAAAAGCCTTTTCGGCAAGAAAAAAGTATTGTCATTCTGAAACAAGTTCAGAATGACGGTTAGTGGTAAAAGTTTTAATACAACTTTTCTCCAAGCAAGCGGGCAGCAAGATTTACAGCTAAAATTGCAGTTTGATTTCTTACATCAAGAATAGGATTAACTTCTACTATTTCAGCTGATTTTACCTTGCCAGTTGTTGCCATTTCTTCCATTAAAAGCAAAGCCTCGCGGTTTGTAAGCCCGCCCGGAAGCGGAATTCCAGTTCCTGGTGCAAACATTGGATCAAGACAGTCCATATCAAAACTAACATGAATAATATCTACCTTTTTAAAGAACTCTAAAACTTTTTCTACAACTGTATCAAAGCCTTGCCGGTCTATGTCGCTCATTGTAAACACGGTTACGCCAGCTTGCTTCATAAGTTGTTTTTCGCCGCTGTCTAAATCACGAGAGCCAACAAAACAAATGTTTTTTGGGTCAACTTTTTGGCCTTCAAAATAAAGATTTGTAAGTTCTGCAAGCCCTAAGCCGGCAGAAGCCGCAAGACATTCGCCGTGAATGTTTCCTGTTGGCGTAGTTTTATCTGTATTAAAATCACCGTGAGCGTCAACATACAAAACCCCGATTTTTTGCCCGGTCTTTTTTGCTGTAGCCGCAAGCCCCGCAAGCGAGCCCAAAACGATAGAATGATCACCGCCCAAAACTAGCGGAAAATCACCTTCAGAAGTTATAATTTCTACAGACGAAGCAAGTTTATTGCAGGCTTTTACAATCGGTTTAAGATATTTTGCATTAAGATTTCCAGGTTTTTCATATTCTTGAGCTGTAGCTTTAAAAATGTCTGTGTGAACATAAGTTGTATGCCCAAGAGATTCAAGTTTTTCTTTAATTCCAGCCAAACGGATAGCAGACGGCCCCATATCTGAGCCATGTCTGCTGGCGCCAAAATCCAATGGCATTTCCAAAATATGAATATTCATACCCAAATTTTAATTACAAAAATATTCCCGCGTCAAGTATAAAGTTTTTAAGCCCCAAAATTTCCAAAGCCAAGCGTATTTTTTTTTGATTTACGCCCCAAAAACTTCTGCAAAACTATTTTTACAGCAAAGCCAAACTCAACTATTTTATTTCATCTGCGCAGTTTCGATGTAGCCGGCAGAACCTTGCGTTATTGCGTAGCCGAGAATCGCATTTTTTGAGCCGTTGCCATAAATCTTTCCTCTACTTACAGAAGATTTAAAACCTGAGCCGGTTTGTTCGGTTTTAGAAACTCCTTCTGTAGAATTAATAATACGGCCTTTTGTTTCTTCTTCTATGCTCTTCCAAACACCAATATTAATGTGGTCAATAGAAACTTTGCTTTCAGTTGGTATTACGCTTGATTCCCAAACTTCTGTAAATGAATCAGAAATTACTCCAGAAATCTTGTCTTGAGAAATTGTTTTTAATGATAAAGGAGAATTCCAATAAGCAATTTTTGGTCGTGCACAGCTACCAGCATAATAACTAATAAATGGAATTGGATTATTATTTTCGTTCAATCCAACATCTATATTTAATTCGGTGCCAATAATTCCATAAGTATCTACTACACAAGATTTTGCACTTGACGGCTCATCAAAAGCTTCCAAGTATGCATACCATAAATCGCCATTCAAACTATCATAAGCAGCAATATGAACTCCACCAGTTTCATCAGTTGCAACTTTACAGTATTCGCCAATACCATTTGCTGCACCAAAAATGGTAACTGGTTTACTCCAGCCAGTATCGTCCTGCTTAAAAGTATTTTCCGTAACACTTTTTGGAGTTTTATTAAATGAATACAACATTTGATTATTCGTTGAATCATACCAAACAGCTACAACTGCGTCATCAGAATCACCCTTTGCTTTCATTGCAGAAATACTCACATATTGCCCTGCATACACAGCCGTTCCATCTGTTGCTACAACTTCATATCCTGGTGTTTGTCCTGCAAGTAAAGATTTATAGGCCAAAGTATAAGGTGCATTTGCAACAACCTTTCCTTGCAAAGCGTTATCTCTACCATAAGCATCTACAAATAAATTTTGTATTTTTGAGCCCGGTTTAGAAGTACCTGTATAAGTTGACCACCTGAAACGAATTTCATTATTTATATTATCATAATAAGCAAGGTAAACATTTGTATTAGTTCCATTTACTGTTGTTGCAAGAGACGTAGACTGTATACGTTCCTTATCAATATTTCCATAAGCCTCTCCATTTTCATCAATAGCTTTCTGACCAATTAATTCCAAACGCATTTGGTTTGTTCCATTGTTGTGACCAGTATCTGTATTTCTTAAGGTTCCAGTACCCCAACGGCTTGTAAGAACCGCAAATGAATCTGCGCTATCTGCATTTATATCTCCACCAGCGGCCGTTCCGTAAGAATAACCTAATTCATCATAAGTAAAGCCGGCACTTGTCCAAACATCTAATCCACATAGCCAATAATCATAAGCATAATTTTGACTTCCCATACTAAACAAAAGCGCTCCATTAACAAACGCAAATCCTACTTGCCCATTTATAGGATTTATTGACATACACGGTTGTTTTGCAGCTCCATTTACAGGCTTTGCTGCCTTAGAATTTATTTCCCACACATCAAACACAACATCATCGGTGAGCAGGTTGTTGTTGTCGCCGTTTGGCTGGCGGTTGTAGTAATAGGTGGTGTAAAGGGTTTTGTCGCCGGTTGGAGTTGTTTCTAAGTTTACGGAGCCGGTGAAGGAGCCTTTACCATTGTTGTTGTTTTTGTTGTTTAGCGAATCTACGCCAGAAACTTGTATGCTTACGCTGCCAGATTTGGCGGTTGCTGGAATTGCAAAGCCTGCAATATCATAATCAACTTCTGCGGTGTCGGTTTGGGTTGCTGGCGTAAACTTTACAGTTCCGCCCGAAAGATTAAAGCCGCTCATTTTAATTTCAGCTTCTGTACTTGCTACAGCATAATGGCCAAGAGCCGTTCTTGCGTAAACACTTGGATTATTCTTTTTGAGTGCAGAAAGCGCAGTTGTTACTTCTGTGATGTATGGCACAACATCAACCTGATAGGACTTAGAATTAAATTTAGCACTTGAATACGAAACTTCATTTCCGCTAAGAGTTGGTGACCCCTTATCGTACGCTTTAAACTCAAACGCAACATCGGTTTTTGCAAAGCCGGCTATTTTTTCTGTATCAAAATGAAAGCGGAACTTAACTGTATTTTCGCCATTTTCATTATAAGAATCTTCCAAAATCTCAACAGCCCAATTTTTTGCACTTTCACCAATAAGCAACTGATTCAGATTTTCAGAAGTCCAGCCATTTTCGCCACGCTCTGCTAAAGTAAAGGTTGCCCCAGAATTATAGCCCGCAATTGCAAGTTCGATTTTATTCACAACAACATTATCTGTTGCAGTTCCTTCAAATGTGATTTTGCCGGAAACTTTATCGTCTAAATCATAAACTCCGCTGCCGCTTTCGCTAAAATACAAATCTGGCAATTCATTTTTTAGCTCAATATGGCCATAAGCTTTATTATTTTGATAAATTGAATTGCTTGCGTTGCTTTCCCAATACAATGGATTTAATTCAACCGTTGGAGCATTTTCATCTGCAATTACAATTGTTACCGGAAGAATAATTGTTGCGTTTGCACTACCCGAAGCAGAATCGCCCAAAGCAGCGCCGTCTGTTTTATCCCAAATAACAAATTGCATTTCTTGATTTCCCTCTGCAACCTGATTTTTAAGAAAATCTTTTAGCTCAATATCTATAGAAAGAGAATCACGAATTGAGCCGTCGCTCGAGTGTCCAACGCCCTGAAACTCTGTTACAACTGTTGAAGAAAGCTCTGCGCTTCCTGATTTTTTATAAATATAAGACCAGCCAAGTCCGCTGTTTCCGCCAACAATTTCGGGTTTTACTTTCATTGCGCCTTTAATTACAAGGCGCTTGTCAGTTTCCAAATATGGATTATAAGAAACTATCCAGTTTCCGTTAGAGTCCTGGCCGTTATATTTTTTGTTGTTTTCTTTTATGTTTACAACGTCTTTAAAAACTTCTGCGTAGCTTGTTTCCATTTCAGAATCGCTGATTGTTCCGCTTAAATCTGTATCAGTTCCAAAACTTACACCAGCAATTCTTGGCGCATTATTTGAGATTTTTTGAATAAAGGATTCTTCTGTGTAATTTCCGGCTGCGTCGTAAGCAACAAAGCACATATTTACAATGCCGTCCAGCATATTTGATGAATCAAGGCTCGCGTTCCAATTATAAACACCGCCAAGGAATTGAACGCCTTCTACCATAAAGTCGCCGTCGCTGTTTGTAGTTTCATCAGTTCCGCTGGCAACTTTTGTTGTTCCCGATTCCTGCGAAGGATTATCTATAATCTGAGCAAGCGCAAAATAAACATTCTTTGCGCTGCTAAAATCAGTTAATGTTCCTTCCAATGTGACTGTAGTTCCGCTAATTGCTTTTATGCGGTAACTTACATTATCTACCATACAAAGCCCGCCAACGCGAACATTATTTGGCAGCGAACCTGTTACCAAAAGCTGATTTCCATTTGATAAAGTTGCCTGTGCAGTTCTCCAGAAAAGTCCTTGTACCTGCACAATTCCTGAATCAAGCGAAACTGAATTTCCATTTTTTGTTCCAATTTTATAAAAGTTTGAATCGCCGTTTGCTCCGTCATCTACCATTGGGTCAAGCACATAAACGTTGGTTGTTGTTTGGGAAATAACACGCGTTCTTGTAAAGAACATTGCAATTCGCTTAAAGCCACTTTGATTTTTTGTTCCCTCACTTGATTCTGTAAAAGTTCCAGAAACTGTAAACGCGCCATTTGACTGGCGGATTATAGTATAGTCGGCAACAGCATTTCCGTTTCCTGAACTAACCTCAAAAACCGGCGCTTTATTATCATAATAAGTTGTAAAAAGCAAAGAGTTAGAAGCCTGACTGTCAGAACCGTCTGTTGCAGAAATTTCATACTTAAGTTCGCCAAAATGGTTAGGCTCAGAATTTCCAACCGGGATTTTTAAATCATAATTTTTATAATTTGCTCCAATTGCCTCCCTTTCAGTTACTTTGCCGTTTCCGTAAGCTGTAATATTTCCGTTTTGAACAATATAATCTTTTCCAAAAATAAGCTGGCGGATTCCGCTATCATCTTCAACAGAGCCAACAAGATACCATTGACCTTTTAGATAAACTCCATTTTCGTATTTTCGGCTTGCAATTTCGTTTCCATTTTCATCATATTGAACAAAGCGAAGTTCATTTGTTTGTCCAAAAATCGGAGCGTCTGGATCAACAGGACACCTTATAGTTTTTGATTCAGAGATTTTGCCTGTTGAACTAACAGCATACGCACGAATTCCCAATACGCAGTTTTGTTGATTTTCAGAACCGTTAAACTCTTTATTTGCATTAACCGCTAAATACCAGCTTAATTTTGAAGTACCTTGCGATTTTATTCCTTTGCCAATAATTCCAGGCGCATCTTCTATTGAATAACTTGTTCCGCCAATCATCGGCTCCAAAACGTTTGCCCAGTTTTCATTAAAAGTTCCGTTATAATGCGGGTCAATTTGAATATAAACATCGGTAACCGAAGCGCTTGTGTCTTGAATATCTGTTATACCGCTAATTCGGATTGTTCCGCCAACGCTCGAATTATCAGAAGGATAGGTAATTTCAATTGCCGGGCGGTCGCCATTTGGAATTACATCAAAATAAAAGTCTTCGCCATTTGTTTTTTGATTTCCAAGTTCATCTGTTGCACGAATCCAAACATAAACCTTTGAAAGTTCATCAAACGCAGCCTGCTGCTCAGGAGTTTCTACCTCATACAAATCAAAAACAGCCTTTTTTAAAAGTTCTGCATGATAACTTGATTCATCTGGCAGTTCGGTTTTTCCGTCAAAAACAATCTGCCAGCTTAGCGCGTTTGTATATGAATCTTTTGAAACATTATCTTCATAAGTAATTACTTTCCAGGCAGAAGAATCAGAATCCGGCTTAGTTTGATTTTTTGTAAGCGCAAATTCAACCTTTTTTACTTCGTTTTTATCAGAAGTTGAACCGCGCAAACTTACTGCCGAAGAACCATAAACCTGCGTTCCAGAAGAATAATTTGAAAAGCCAATTTCCGGCGCTTTATTGTCGATTGTCATTTCATAATTTTTGGTAATTCCAGCAGCGCCCGTATTTGCCGCAGCGTTATCTTTTACATTTATAGAAAGATTTGCAAGCCCAGATTCAACGCCGCAACCATTTTCGCTAATATCAAAATATGCAATACATTCTTTTGATTGCCCGTCTGAAGCAATTTGCACCGGCTCAACTTGCGGACTTGTTCCCGCGAACTTAACATCAATTGCAGAAATTCCGTTTGTATCAGTTGCTTTATATTTAATGTAAAGATAATGTTTTGTTCCGCCAAACTGTTCTGCAATTATACTTGAAGCAATTTGCGTCCATTCAGAAATTGTATTTACATTTGAAACAATTTCGCTGCTCGCAAAATAATATGGATTTTCCAAAGTCGGATCATCAGTATCAACTTTAAAGTAAAGAATATCATCTGCGCGGGCTGGAATTCCCTCGCCAGCTTTGTAACCAAATCTATTTGAATTTGCATCAATAATTTTTGGGCCAAAAGTAGCTGCCGTTGAGCTTGCCATATTTGAAGTAAAAATCTTGTTGCCGTCTTTTACCTGAAAGTAAAGTTTTTTCTGTCCGTTATTTTGGAATGAATAAAACCAAATTCCGTTTTGGTAAACATTTAAATTATCCGGCGCCCATTCTGATTCCAAAGGAGCCGGCTCCTCTGCGCCTTTTACAATTATTTTTACATATTCAATAGAATCATCATCATCATTTACAACACCTGAAATTTCGCTGCGGTTAAGCCAAACCGGATTTGCAGAATCCATAAACAAAGTTTCGTTACTTTCGCCTTTATAAGAAAGCGAAACGTTTGAAAGTCGGATAATCGGGCGGTCGGTATCCTGGTCTATTGTAAGTTTTAGCGGAGCAGAAAAGCCTGCGTTTCCGGCAAAATCTTTTGAGCAAACTGTCAGATAAACTTCTGTTCCGTCTGCAATTTCATTTGTTCCGTCTAGTTTTGAAGTATCAATATTATTAAAATTCCAGTTATAAGCGTTTTCTGTTTGAGCAATTTTTTTAAAGCTTGAGCCTGGATTTTCTCCAATATCTGATTCAAGAATTTCCTGCGCTGATTTTTGGCCAAGCGTTTGATTTGTTGTATAATAAAGCGCAAGTTTGTTGCTTTCGCTTTCAGAAAGTTTTTTGGCTTCTTCTACGGTTCCGCTAAGGCTTATAATTCCGTTTACCTGAATGCCTTGCGTTGTTGTATCTGCATCTTTTGGAGAATTTACTTTTACTGTTGGCGCAACTTTATCTATTGCAATAGTTGCAATGTTTGGCGTAGTTGTGTTTCCGTTGCCGGCTTTATCTTTTGCAATTGCATAAATAGTAACGTTTCCGCTTAGAGAGTTTAGGCGTTCTTTAGGAATTGTTGCTGTCCAGGTTAATTTGTTTTCGTCATTTATATCGTTTGCAGATTGGGTTGTTGCATAAATCAACGCTTCTTCATTTGCAATTCTGATTTTAAGATTTTCTGAATCAACTCCAGCGCCAGTTACACCAATTTTGCCGCTTTTGTCGGTGATTGTTCCGTGTATTTCAATATCAGCTTTTCCGTTTGAATACAAAAGTTCGTCTGAATCAGGAGTAATTTCTGGAACGGCTGTATCAACATTTATAGAATAAGCAATTGTATCAACGCCAACATTTCCAACATTATCTTCTGCAACAAGAACAACATAGTTTTTGCCTTCTTCAAAATTAGAAAGGCTGCTTTTGTAATTGGAAGTTATTGTTTTGTAATATTTGTCAGAAGAACCTGCAAGTGGCGTTCCGCCGTGAGAATCGTTGCCGCCTTGTACATTGTAAAAAACAAGTTTTTCTTCTGGGGCTGCAAGTGGCGCAAAATAGCCGGTTTTGGTTTTATCTGATTTATAATTTGCGGCAAAAGTTTGAATATCATTTGCGGTTGGCTCGCTTGCAAAAACTTTATAATAAATCATAGAAACGCCGCTAAGCGAGTCGCTAAAGTTTCCGCGCAGCTGAATTGTATTTGCATTTCCATAAGAATTGGCCGCGTATTTTTTACCAACATCAACATTTTTCTGCGGCGCCGCTGTCCAAAGGCTATGATTTTCGTCAATATCATCATTATCAAAATCGCCAATTCGCACAACAAGGTCTTTGCCTTTTGAATCTATAAGATGTTCAGCAACCGGTGATTCATTATCAAAAACAACACTAAGATTTTTTGAAGTTTGATTTCCCGCAGTATCCGTAACCGTAAGCGTAGCAGTTACTCCGCCATTTGCATCAGCCAAAAGGCCGGAAAAATCTACGTCGGTAAATTTATACGACCCTGAATTATATTTTTTTGTTTCTTTTCCAGGAATTTCAAGTATTGCAGATTCAAAGATGTTATCATCTGTTGCAATTCCACTTATTGTATATTTTTTCCCGTTTTCATT
Organism: Treponema sp.; assembly: GCA_017962415.1. Classification (GTDB taxonomy): domain Bacteria; phylum Spirochaetota; class Spirochaetia; order Treponematales; family Treponemataceae; genus Treponema_D. Next base: position 34,040 of record JAGCVK010000037.1, read on the forward strand.
ATTCAAGTAAAAAGTTGTAATATCATTTTCATCGATTTTTTCGTAAGCACCAGCAAACTGAATATTTTTGATTTCCGGTTTAACGCTATCATATTTTAAATTTATAGATGCCGTTGTTGAAATTACATTGCCACTTTCATTTTTGACCGTATAATAAACTGAAACATTTGAAAGATTTGCATTTACGTTTGAAACCAAATCTGCATAACTAATATAATCAATTATAGTATGAGAAGTTAAATTTTCCGCAACTTTTTTCTCCTGTTCCTGAATTTCTCTATAAAGTGAAAATGGCGGTTCACCACCGTCTAAATTCAAAGTTACCATAACTTTTTGATTTTCATACTTTTCTCCAGTTACCCAAGCTAATTCATCTGTAGAAATATATTCCTGATTACAAGACGCAGAAAGATTATATTTTGTTCCACTTTCAACAAGTTTAAAAGCATAAATTCCGTCTGAAATAATATTAGCACCTTGAGTATCCTTTCCAACAACAACTACCTTATAATATTTTTCTGTATCCAAACCAGAATAATAATCTATTTTATCTATTGCTTTTAATGTTTTAAATTTATACGTTTTTCCGCTTTGAGTAACAACTCCATATTTTTTTGTTTCATCAACCGCTAAAGCGTCATTGGTTATATGGTTTTCTGCACCTTCTCCTACTATGCAAATTGGCTCAGCGTTAGTTTCTTCACCGTTACTAAGACATTCCTGAAGATAAATTCCAACAGAATCTTTATCAATAGCATAACCGTCCAATCCTGGCGTTATTTCAACTTCAAGTCTTCGGTTTCCTGCTGTAATATAATATTCAGGCATATTAAGATTTTTATCATCTTGTAAAATACTTGAAGAAGTTACAATAAATTTTGGGTTATTTGCCGGATTTATAGAAAACTTACTCTTTGTTACTTCATTTTGTGAAAGGATTTGCTTTACATCAATATCAACTTTTTGAGTTTCGTTTACAATATGATACAAGTCTGTTGTTGTATATTTATTATATAATTCATCTGATAAAATCGAATCCATATAATAAACATCTGTAGAATTTCCTTCATCAGATATAATATTTCCATCAAGTGAATATTGTTTAGCATTATCGTATATAGTTATAGTGCAATAACGTTGTGCAGCTTTTTCATTTTCTGTTCCTGCATAAATTTTTGAATAATCATTTTCTGAATCATCTTTATCATAAATTGCAACATTTTTTTCTATCGAAAGAGGAATGTTTTCTAGTGATATTGAAGTTAGAGCATTTTCATCATTTATTAAATCATAAACATCTACAATTATTTTGCTTACATTGTTATCATCTGCAGCTTTTCCTTCAATACTAAAAGTTTGACCATAAGCATCTATGCCAAATTCATCTTCCTTAAAAATAGTGCTTGGCCTTGAAAGAATCAAAATCGGCGGAGTATTATCAATTGTGAAAGTTGTGTTTTGGGTTGTTTTGCGGCCTATGGTGTCTTTTATTATGACTGTGGCTTGATAGGTGCCGTCTAAGATTTTTGTGTTTTTTTTGGTTGAATCAGATTCGTCAAATTCAAAAGGCGTTACCAGGATTTTCCAGGTTCCCTGACCTCGATAGGTATCATCTTCAAAAAATTCGCCTGAAAGTTGGATTTCGTCACCGTTATTATCTGTACGCTTTAGTTTTGCCGAAACGCTTGCAATAGTTCCGTCATCTTTATAAGTGCCGCTAATGGCAAATGAATCGCGAATTACAGAATCTACAGCCGGGCTAATAATTTCAAGAGCTGGCGGATCGGTGTCTACAGAAGAACCTAAACCGATTTCGCAGGAAATAACAGAGAAAACAATAAATATTGATAAAAAAATAAACTTCAGTTTCTTCATAGTCACACCTCAAGCACCTGAACTGATAACTTTTTAAAGAAACATTATTAATTAGATATTTTTTTCTCAATTTCCATTATCGGCAAATTTAGGGGGAATCTTTACTGAGGAACGTAAGCCCCGCAATACAAATTTTTCGAATTAAGCCCAAATAAAATTCTCACTGAGAAATTTTAAAAACTCACTGAGAATTTTTTAAAAGTCAGTGAGAATTTTCAAAAACTCAGTGAGTTTTTTAGTAGAGGAAAAATCATTAATTTTACTAAATTTCTATACTTTTTTACGATTTTTTTCCTAAAAAAAAAAGCGCAGGTTGCAATTTGCAACCTGCGCTTTTACATCAATTAGAATAAATTATTTTCCAAAAATATCAAAATAACCGGCAACAAAAACTACTAAAATGATAACCGGAGCAATCCATTTAAGATAGAACTGCACAGCCTTGAACTTTGGAAACTTAAGACCTTTTCCAGAATCAGTTTCTTCAATAAAGTTTTTCCAGCCCCAGCCTTTTTTGTGCATACAGAAGCAAAGGAAAAGCAACGAACCAATAGGCAAAAGGTTTTGACTTACAATAAAATCTTCGAGCGCGTCTATAGAACCAATGTGTGAGCCAAAATGCACTTTAGACCAAACATTCATTCCAAGAGCAGCCGGAGTTGCAAGAATCAGAATTGCAACAAAATTGATTAATACAGATTTATGGCGGCTCCAGCCAAGACGGTCCATTGGGAACGCTACAATATTTTCAAATACGGCAATTACAGTTGAAAGAGCTGCAAAACTCATAAACAGGAAGAAGAATGCACCTACAATTCGGCCAGCAACTGGGCCCATAGCATTAAATACATTAGGCAAAGACATAAATGCAAGGCCGGCACCAGAATCAGGCTGAACACCAAAAGCTGCACAAGCCGGGAAAATAATAAGACCAGCACAGATTGCTACAAAAGTATCAAGCCCAATAACGCGCAAAGCTTCGCCAGTTAGAGAATGCTTTTTGTCGATGTATGAGCCGAAAATTTCCATAGAACCAATACCAAGACTCAAAGTAAAGAAAGCCTGTCCCATAGCAGCGTAAATCGTATCCCAAATACCATGTTCGCCACTAACAAGAGCCTTAAAATTTGGCTTTAAATAGAATGCATAACCTGCACCGCTGCCCGGCAAAAATAAAACATAAATTGCAAGGCCAATCATAATTACAAAAAGCGCAGACATCATAATTTTAGTAATGCGCTCAACACCCTTTTGAAGACCAAGATAGCAAGCTGTAAAACCAAGAATAATTACAATCACCATCCAAAATAAAAGAGGCTTTGGCGAACCAATAGTGCCTTGCAAAAAAGCACTTACAATCTGATCGCCGGATAATCCAACAAACTTTCCGCCAATCATTTCAAAAAAGTATTTTAAGAACCAGCCAGAAACAACCGTGTAAAACATCATCAAAAGATAGTTTCCAGCCATTGCAAAACCACTGTACCAGTGCCATTTAGTTCCAGCAGGCTCAAGAGTCTGCAAAGCTGCCGACATACTCTTTTTAGAAGCACGGCCAATTGCAAATTCACAAATCATAACAGGCAAGCCAAGAATTACAAGAAAAACAAGATAAATTAGTACAAAAGCTGCTCCGCCATATTTTCCTGTGATGTACGGAAATCGCCAAACGTTGCCCAAGCCAATAGCACAGCCGGCAGATAAAAGAAGGAATCCCAGTCTGCTGCCGAGATTCTCGCGATTATTATCGCTCATAAAAAACTCCTGCGAGCGCATTTTTGCGTTCATTTTTTACAAAATTGATTAATTTTACCGAAAAAAATCCACACGGGCAAGAATAATGCTATAAATAGAAACATTAATTTGAGGGCTCCCGGCCGCCTTCGGCGCCTCTCCAGCCCCTAGCCCAACAACAAAAAATTACTTTTTAGACTTTGACTTTAAACGCTCTTTTAACGCTTTTTTCAGTTGTTCCAATTCGGCGCTATAGCGAACACTCTTCATAGTTGGAAAGTGAGCCATAAAACTTTCAGCTGCTGCGTGCCGTGCATTTTGCAAACGGTCGATTTTTTCCAAAACGCTTTTACTAATATAATTTTTGCTGGTTGCAGCTTTTTCTTTTACAGAAGCAAACATTTCATTTAGATTTTCTTTACGGAACCAGGCTTCGTTTCCATAATAATCGCTCAAACTGTCGCAGAAAACTTTAAGTTTTTCCATTGTTGCACTAAAGTCAACAAGTTTGCGAATAGTAATCAAAATATCTATTGTAAGAAAAATAGCCAATGAATCGGAACAAATCATAATCCAAAAATCACCAAGCCAATTCAAAAACTTAAGCATTTGCGGGTAAACAAAACGAATCACGCCAAGTCCCATAAATCCAAAAAGTACAGAATTCAAAAGACAGATTCTTCCATTTATATTTACTTTGTAATGCGAATAATCCCACCAGCGAGTATGAAACAATTTTTCCATAAGCCAGCTCACAAAATATTCAACCGCAGTACATAAAATCATAGAAGCAAAATATAAAGGAATCCAGGTTTTATACAAAAAAGGCGGCAAAAGCAAAATCACAAGTCCGCCAAAACCATAAACCGGGCACAGCGGGCCATGCAAAAATCCGCGATTCACAAATTTGCGCTCATGAAAAATTCCAACATAAAGCACTTCCGAAATCCAGCCAACCACGCTGAACATTATAAAAATCAAAAAAACGGTCTTAAAAGGCAACTGATAAACTGCTAATAAATTCATAGCTTTAAATATAATCATTTTTCTATTATAATACAAATTCATGGAAGTATTTCTCGGAATCCCTGCGGCCGACGGAACTGGAATTGGAACTGCCTTTGTAATTCCCGATCAGGTAAAACGTGCAATTCCGCAGCATCATATAAATATTGATCAACTCAACAAAGGCTGGAAGCGTTTTGAAGCTGCTGTTCAAACAGTAACGCTCGAACTTTCAGAACTTCTGGATTCTCTTTCCAAAACTAACGAACGCGACAAAGCTCAAAGAGAAGTTTTTGAAACTTATATTTTGATGCTCGAAGATCCGGTTTTTAAACAGGAAGTTCGCGACTTTTACGAAAATCAACTTTTTAATATAGAATATACAGTTCAGTTTAAAGCCGAAGAATATGCGGCAAAACTTCGCCAGGCCGGAAATTATTATCTTTCTGAGCGCGCTCAAGATATAACTGATGTTTTTGGCCGCGTTCTTGATGAAATGCTTGATATTCACCCTTTTGATATTAACAGCGTTCCAGACGGTTCTGTAATTTTAGCAACTTCGCTTAGTTCTTCTGACACTATTATTTTGAGTAAACGTAAAATTGCCGGCCTTGCACTTAGCGAAGGCGGCGTTTCAAGCCACGTTGTAATTCTTGCGCGCAACTACGGAATTCCAACTGTTGTTGGCCTTGAAAATATCAGCAAAAAAGTTCGCAACGGCGAAACTGTTATTATTGACGGTAAAGACGCAGAAATTCTTGTAAGTCCAGACCGCAATACAATCGAAGATTATAAACAAAAAATCCGCGACGAATATCAGCGAAAGTTGAGCCTTCGTTCGTTCTTAAATAAACCGGCGGTTACAAAAGACGGAATCCGTTTTAAGCTGCTTGCAAATATCGGAACTCCAGAAGAGGCAGAAATTGCCCTTGCCGAAGGTGCTGATGGAATCGGGCTTTTTCGCACGGAATTTTTTGTATATGGCTCAAAGCGGCGCTTCTCTTAATGCTGCGGCGCGTTCTTTTAGCGAGCAAACTCAATTTGAAGCCTATAAATCGGTGCTTCAGATTATGGGCGACAAGCCAGTAACGATTCGTACTTTGGACGCTGGTGGAGACAAACTGATTAACTCGGTTGACTTACCAACTATCGAAGAAAAAAATCCGATTATGGGTTTGCGTGCCGTTCGTTTGAGTCTTGAATATCCAAATATTCTGAAAACTCAGCTTCGTGCGCTTTACCGTGCGAGCGTTTACGGAAATCTTGAAATTATGTTCCCGCTTATTACCAGCGTTGAACAGGTTAAAGAATGCCTTGAACTTGTAAACGTTGTAAAACAGGAACTTAAAAGCGAAAAAATACCGTTCCAGGAAGATACTCCCGTTGGAATTATGATTGAAACGGCAGCCGCGGCGCTTATTTCTGATTGTCTTTCTAAGGTTAGCGATTTCTTTAGTCTTGGTACAAACGACCTCACTCAGTACACTCTTGGAATCGACCGCGAAAACCCGCATGTTTCAGCTCTCTACAACGAGTTTAGTCTTGCAGTTTTGCGCCTTATTGAAATGACTGTTCGTTCTGCAAACGAAAACAACATTCCAATTGCAGTTTGCGGAGAAATGGCTGGCCGCCAGGATAGTGTTATGGTTCTTGGCGGAATGGGTATACGCACTTTAAGTATGAGCCCAAAACTGATTTCAAGTACAAAAGAACTGCTTTCGCGTTTTACTATTGCAGAACTGGAAGCTATTTCGTCTAAACACTTAAATAATCTTTAAATACGGTGATTGAGCCTGTCGAAATCACCGCATAACTCGACAAAGCTGAAATCTGCGGTAGTTTCGACAAACTCAACCACCGTAATAACCGTAAAAGGAAAAATATGGCAAAGAAAAAGAATAAACCAGACTTCTCTCGCCCTAAAGAAGCAGCGTTAGAAGAAAAAAAACAGAAGGCTGCATTAAAATCACGCAGCCAGGAATCTGATTTTATTACACCCGATGCAGTAAACGGAATTACTGTTGCTCCAGACGGAACTGTTACCGCAACCGGCGACACAGATCCCGAAGATGCTGAATACGACGGCCTTCCTCTTGTTGTAATTGCCGGCCGCCCAAACGTTGGAAAATCTACTCTTTTCAACCGATTTTTGCATCACCGCGTAGCTATTGTAAACGACCAGCCTGGCGTTACCCGCGACCCTGTTGAAGCAACTGCAATTATCAACGGAAAACCGGTTCATCTTGTTGATACTGGCGGATACAAACTTACCCGCGACATTGGAACAAAAGAAGCCGAACTCGACGATTATGTTGTTGAACGTTCTCTTGATATGATTGACCGCGCCGACGTTGTAATTCTTTTGCTCGACGCAGGCGAAATTACCGGCGAAGATGAAGAATTCATCATCAAAATGCGCCCTTACTGGAAAAAGCTGATTGCCGCTGTAAACAAAACTGAAGGTGGCCGCAACGAAGCTGAAGCCTGGAACTATGCAAAATATGGTTTTGATGAACTTCTTTTGATTTCTGCAGAACACGGCGACCGAATCAGCGACCTTGCAGAATCTATTACAAACCGCTGCGACTTTAGCAAAGTAAAAGTTTTGAGTTCCGACCGCCCGATTAAAATCGCAATTTTGGGAAAACCAAATACCGGAAAATCAACTTTGAGTAACCGCCTTACGCACACAGAAAATTCTATTGTCTGTGATTATGCAGGTACAACCCGCGATGTTGTTGAAGGTGAATTTGAATATGCCGGCCGCCGCTTTAAAGTTTTGGACACCGCAGGAATTCGCCGCAAAGCCCGCGTTCACGATGATGTTGAATACTATTCTGTTAATCGTGCAATCAAAACTCTTGATGAATGCGACGTTGTATTTTTGATGATTGACGCAGTTGAAGGTCTTGCCGAGCAGGATAAAAAAATCTGTTCGCTTGCCTTTGAAAAAGGTCGTGGAATCATCTTTGTTTTGAATAAATGGGATTTGCGCGAAGAAAAAGACAATAAAGCTGTAAAAGCTGTTCGCGAATGGATGAACATTATGTTTGCCCATATGGATTTTGCACCAATTCTTCCGCTTAGTGCGCTCGAAGGAAAAGGCATTAAAGACCTTTTGAACACAGCAATTGATATGTACGGCCAGCTTACAAAGAAAATCGGAACTTCTTCTTTAAACAACGCGCTTCAAGACTGGCTCGACCGTTATCCGCCACCAGCAAGTAAAACTGCGCATTTTAAAATCCGCTATATGACTCAGCAAAGCGTAAATCCGGTTTCGTTCATAATTTTTGCAACAAGACCAGAAGTTGTTCCTGAACCTTATGTAACTTATCTAAAAAACCGCATTCGCGAAGATTTAGGTTACGATATGATTCCAGTTCAGGTAGAATTTAAAGGCAGCCGTCAAAAGTGGGAAGACCGAGAGCGGTAAATAATAATTGTCCCCTGAACTTGTTTCAGGGGCTCATATAAAAAGGAGTTAGAGTGTACACAATCGGGCAGATTGAAGATTTAACAGGCGTAAAAGCCCACGTTCTCCGCTACTGGGAAGAAGTTGTTCCAGGCTTTACGCCACGCAAAGATATGTCTGGCCGACGGCTCTATTCGCAACGCGAAGTTGATTTGATTTTGCGCTTAAAATATCTGATTACTGAAAAAAAATTTACAGCCGAAGGCGCTGGCCGCCAAATCATTGAAGAAGCACAAGCTGTTCAAGATAACGCCGAACTCATAAATCAGATTCGCGAAACTCGCGGCCTTTTAACGCAAATGTATCTTAAAATTAAGAAGAATAATGATGAACGATAAAAGAAAAACTATAAGCGATAAACACACTTCGACACACAAACAAATCAGTGGCTCAAAAAATCCCCCACGCACCACAAATCCCCAAAAATGTGTCTCACAGTCAAACTCGCTAAAAAAAACAACTGCATCAAACGCAGCTTTTATTTCTTCTCTTTTTGAAACCGCGTCTCTTTCCCGTGAAACAAACGCAATTCTAAACAGTTTTGATGAAATTATTCAGGGCGTTCGCCCGCTAAACAGCCGCCAGCTTCAACAGCTGCCGGAAAATATCAGAAAACTTTCACATCAGCTTACAGACGAGCGGGCAAGCCGCCGACTTGGCTATATGAACGACAATATTCAGCTTAGCTCTTATGTGCGCTATTACACCTGGTGGAATCTTGTGCGCCTTACAAGACTTTTTGCGAATCTTCCGGATTCAGTTTTTCCAAAGGCTGAAGGTACTTGCCTTGATCTTGGAAGCGGCCCGCTTACGGTTGTTACTGCCTTGTGGCTTGCACGCCCGGAACTTAGAAAACTTAAGCTCACCTGGTATTGTCTTGATGTTTCTGCGAACTCACTTGCGCTTGGTGAAGATATTTTTCTTTCGCTTGCTGCAAAAACCGGAAATGAACCTTGGAAGATTATTCGCGTAAAAGGCGCTTTTGGAACTGCAATTAAACAAAAAGCCGGATTTTTGACTTGCGCAAATATGTTTAATGAGCTCGACCAGGCAAGCGATATGCCGCCGGAATTTCAAACAAAAAAATATTTTGAACAGATTGAACGATATTGCGAAAAAGGCGCGGGCGTTATTCTTGTTGAGCCAGGCGTTCCTAAAGCAGCGCGAACGCTTAGCCTTATGAGAAAACGATTCCTCAAAGAAGGTCGCAAAATTGCTGCTCCATGTCCGCACGCTTTTGAATGCCCGATGAGCGGGTTCAAAGCTTACACTGGCAGTAAAAATAAATGGTGCAATTTTGCGTTTACCACAGAAGACGCGCCGGCGCGACTTCAAAAACTTTCTGAGCTGGCTAAATTGCCTAAAGAGCGCGCTACGCTGAGTTTTATTGCGGTTGAGGCGGCCGGCGCGGCGAATGCAGAGAACTCAAAAGAATCTATTAGTGTTCGCATAGCTTCTGACAAACTAAAACTTGCAAACTATATGTGTGGCTTTTACGGCTGCACTCAATATGGACTTGCCCTCATCACTTTGCCAGATGAAAACAACACAAAACTTGCAAAACCGGCTTTCCGCCCAAAATCCGGCGATCTTATTCAAGTTAAAATAAAAACACCGGATTCTCTTCCAAAGGACGAAAAATCCGGTGCTGTAATTATTGAATTATAAAATCAATTATGCTGAAACTTTTTCGGCATAACTGATTTTTCAGTTTATTTCTGTGTTGCTCCGCAAATTGCCAGAACAATTCCAGCAACAACCATATAGAAACCAAACATTGCGCGTTTCAAAAGCTGTTTTCCAATAGCTTTATAAATACCGCCGTTTGTTGTGAATCCAATTATCAGAACAATTGCACCTGCAAGAACAGCAAGCGCAAAAATCAATTTAAGTCCGCTTAACTGAGGCACAAAACAAGCAACAATACCTGCAACAGCTCCAGCAAAAATCAAAATTGCACCAATTGCAACAAAACTTCCGTCCTTTACATTTCTGATAAAATCAAAACCGTTGGCTGATGTGCCAAAAAGTCCTTTTATCATAGGACAGCAAAATCCAATAGCAACCAATGCCATTCCAAGAAGATACAAGTAGCTCAAAGCGCTAACTTTTTTTCCCATAAAATCACTCCTTCTTTTTGGGTTATAGTTTTTTTCCTCTCACCTAAACTTTACCTGATGTTTTTATTTTATCACATCGATATAGATTTTCAAGACACTCAATTAAAATCAAAGTCTTTTTGCTCACAAAACTTTTACACAAACTCCTGGTCCGTATCACGACACAATAGTTGAACAGCCTGCCTGCCAGTGTAAACGGCAATTGGTAAACCGCCCGGCATCTGAAGCCTTTGCCCAGCAAAATAAACTCCGTCCACAGATTCCAAATACTGCGGATAATTATATTGCTTTCCGCCGGCTTCCCAAACGCTCATCCAGCTGCCTTCAAAAGAGCCAGTATAACGCTCATAAGTACAAGGAGTTGCAACATCAATTACTTCGAGAGAATCTGCAACTTCTGGAATGAACTTTGAAAGAGCTTTCACAAAAAGCTCGCCAAGTTCTTTCTTTTTTTCTTTATAAGTTCCGTCGGCTTTAGCCTGTTTCCAAAAATAATAAGAATCACCAATCAAAAGGCTTGTAAGCGTTGTGCAGCCTTCTGGAGAATGTTCTTTATAAGCTGCATAATTGTAAATACGAAGTTCTGTCCATTTGCAGCCAGCGTATTCAAACGGTTTTTCGAGAGGAAACACCGTTGAATAAGAAAAGCGCGATAAATCAGCTTTAATACCAAGCCCAATAAAAATATTTTGCTCAGTAACAAGATTATGACGCATACAATTAACCCAAGGTTCATCAACCATAACATCAAAAAGAGAATCAACTGCAGCGCGCGCATCTTGCGTAATAATAACCGCGTCGGCAGGAAGTTCGCCGTCTTTTGTTACAACGCCTTTTACTTCATAATCTTCAATATGGATATTTTCTGCTTTTGTGCGAAATTGAATTTTTCCGCCAAGACTTTTAAAGGTTTCAAGCATATTATTTGCCATTCGGATTGAACCACCAGCCGGATAACCGCAGTCTCCGCTAGCAAACGAGCCAAGCGTATAAACCAGCGAAAGCGCATTATATCTGTAACCAATTACGCTTTTTAAAATATGCTGCAAATTCTTGTTTTTGAATTTCGCTATAAAATCAAGCATACTGATATTTTTAAGATACGGAACGCGCAAAATTGCCGGAAGCATTTTTGTAAATTCATTAATATTAAGTTTTACAGGATTTTTACATTTGCAACCGCGAGTATCTAAAACCGGCATATGAAAATCAGTAAAATAACGAACATAACGGCAAAGTTTTTTAATCATTTTTTTGTCTTCTGGAGCATATTCCAAAAGAGCCTGCTGCATTTGTGGAAGAAATCGATAAACGCATAGTTTTTTGCCATTTTCGTCTATAAGCGTATAAAGCGGGTCGCGAAGCTCAATAGGATTATTTTCGCGAAGCGCACCTGTTTCTCTCCAAACACGATTTAAAGGCATTTTCGGGCTTGAGCCTGTGAGCCAATGCATTCCGCCTTCAAAATAATAACCTTTACGGCTCCAACTGGTTGAAAGTCCGCCTGGAATATTATGTTGCTCAAGAATAGTAACATCAAAGCCTGAACGAGCTGCATAGATTCCCGCAGAAAGTCCGGAAATTCCGGCGCCAACTATAACTAGTTTTTTCATAGTATCTTGAAGTTTACCATAGGATTTTATTTCTAATCAACAAAAATTTCATTTCTGTGCAAAATACCAAGCTCGTGAATATTATCTTTTAAAAGCTGATTTTCTTTATGATTGTTTTTTATAAAATCACAAAGATCAATAGAAAATCGATTCATAGAAAAATGCTGAAAAACATAAACTTTATTCCAGGCTTTTTCATCACAACAGGATTTTAAGGTTTTTCGGTATTCATCAAAAATCTTTTTGGGCTTAAGTTCAGAATAACCAACCAGCCAAAGTTCTGTTCCAAGTTTTGAATGAAGCTCCGCAGTTTTTTTTGCAAACCAAATCTGGCTTTCTTTTATAAGATTTGCAACAGATTGGCCGCCTTGCTTAATTATGATTTTTAACTGATTAGTTTTTGCGCTGTGAATTGGAGTTTTGTTAAGAATAATCACATTTTTTCTAAAATCAATTTCGAGTTCCGGATTGCGTTTAAAATAGCCTTCGGCGATTTTTCCTGCCTGGCCAACAAGATATCGGCTGTTTTTAAATAACTGCTCGTCTTTTCCAGGATTATCTCCAATTACAATCAGTTTAATATCATCATTTATAGAAACATCATCTAAAGATTTGTTGTAAACAACCGGCAAATCAAAAGAATAAAGCGGCGTTTTTGTTTGCTCCGCAGCTAATTTCTGCAAATCCTTAAGTTCCGGCGCGGCGGAATTCCATTCCTGCACTTTGCGGCTAAATTCCTCTTTAAAATCACAAAAAGCAGCCCATTGCTGTTGAGTCATAGCAAAAATCCTTTTTCTTTTACAATTCTTTGTTTATAGTATAGAATATAAGTGCTACTTAAGTAAACGAGTAACCAAAAATCATACATCGTTATGGAGGATTTATGAAAAAAATTCTGACATTGGCTCTTGCTGCAGGATTAAGCTTTTCACTTTTTGCAACAGACATTTTTAAATATGCACCGCTAAAAGGTGATGTAAAAAAATACACAGAAGTTGATTTTTCAATTGCTTCGCGATTTGGAACTTTATACAGAACCCCAAGCACAAAAATTATTCACACTTTTGATTCAAATAAAAAAGAAACAAAATCTTCGGAATTAAGTCCAAAAGATACAATAATCAATACAATAACTTCAAAATATGATACAGCTGGAAATCTTGTTGAACAGCTTTGCACGAGCAGCGACAATGAAACCGTTTGGAAAAACACTTATACTTACAAAAATGGCTTAAAGCAGGACACTTCTGAATTCGACAGAAAAGGAAACCTTAAAGCTCGCACGATTTTTACTTATGAAGGCGGACTTCTTTCTGATGAATCTATTTACGACAGCGACGGCGCTTTGCTTTGGAAAACTATTTATAAATATAACGAAGCAAAAAAACTTGCTTCTGTAAATGATTATAATCCAGACGGAAGTCTTAGCGAGCAGTCAACTTACGCTTATACTGAATCTGGCGCAATTGATACTATTTCTAAACTTGATGCTTTTGCTGGAAAACAAACTCAACTTGTGTTCCGCTATGGTGCAAATGGCGTTTTAAACGAAATTACAACTTACAATTCTGCAAAGCAGGTAATTAAACGCACTCTTTTAAAGTATGATGAAAAAGGAAACGTAAACAAAGTTTCTGAATACGACGTAGCCGAAAAGTTTGGTACAACTGTAAATGAACTTGCAGCAATGTCTGAATATACTTTTGAGTATTCTAAATAAATTTAAGTATTGTCGCAATTTTTGCTTCGAAAAAAGTGCGACTTTAACGAAACCGGCCGGACGCGAGCGTCCGGCCGGTTTTTTTTTGTGTACTTTCAATCAACAAACCAAACTAGAGGTTTACCGGTAAGCACAAATTAATAATTCTGAGCTTCAATCTGGAAATAAGCCTGAGGATGTGCACAAACAGGACAAACCTTTGGAGCTTCTTTTCCAATTACAATGTGGCCACAATTGCGGCATTGCCAAATTGCATCGCCTTCACTAGAAAATACAATCTTATCTTCAACATTTTTAAGAAGCTTGCGATAGCGTTCTTCGTGATGCTTTTCAATTGCAGCAACACCTTCAAATAATTTTGCAATTGCTTCAAAACCTTCTTCGCGAGCAGTTTTTGCAAATCCTGCATACATATCTGTCCATTCGTAGTTTTCGCCTTCAGCAGCGTCTTTAAGATTTTCAGCTGTAGTACCAACTCCACCATTCAAAAGTTTGTACCACATTTTTGCATGTTCTTTTTCATTATCAGCTGTTTCCTGGAAAATAGCTGCAATCTGCTCATAACCTTCTTTTTTTGCCTGACTTGCAAAATAAGTATACTTGTTGCGAGCCTGTGATTCGCCAGCAAAAGCCATCTGCAAATTCTTTTCTGTCTGAGTTCCCTTAATATTCATTTTTTGCTCCTATAAAAATGATGAAAATGACATTTTCTGCCAAAATCAAAATCAGATTCCTTTTCTAATTTCATTTTCAATATAAACGGAAAAACCTCTATTGTAAATCGAAAAACACGATTATAATTAATAATTATTTGATATACTTTTAGCACTTGAAAACTGCACGCAGATGTTTTACCATATTATACGAGGGGAATAGAAAGATTTCTGCCGATACTTAAATATCAAGGAAGGACTTATGAAAACTATTGGAATCAAACTTGCAGACGGCTCTTTTTATCCTATACTAGAAGATAATACTCCTTGCGAAAAGGAGCTCGAATTAACAACAGCTCATAACAATCAGACAAAAGTTATGGTTGATTTGTACCGTTCAGCTAGTTGTTCTATGGAAGATGCTGAATACGTTGATTCTCTCCAAATTGAAAATCTTGTTGCTCACCCGAACGGTGAACCTAATATCAAATTCTTAATTTCGATTGATGAAAACAATCAGCTTTCTGCAAAACTTATTGACAGCGAAACCGGAATTGAAAGCGGAACTTCTATTACGCTTGTTTCGCGCACTTTGGAAGAACGCCTTGTAACTGATGAATATGATATTAATGACACGCAAGAAACTGATACTCTCGACGCAACTGCCGCTGTAGCAGGAGTTGCTGGAGCTGCTGTTGCCGGCGGACTTCTTGCCTCAGCTGCAAACTTTTCTGATGAAACTACTGAATCAAACGAAACAACTGAATCAACTGATTCTCAGGAAACTTTTTTTGATGATGTTGATACTATCAAAGAACAAACTCCAGTTGATGAAGAAACTTTTGTAGACACAGACACTTCTGATATTAATTTTGACAGTTTTGAAGATTCAACTCAAACCCAAGAGGAAACTCAAGACTTTGCGCCGCAAACTGAACAATCTGAAGCAAGTGAAGCTGATATTTTTTCTTCTGAAGAAATGTCTTTTGAAGATTCTGATTCGCAAGCCTCAAACGAAGAATTTTCTATTGAAGATTCTCCGCTTAGCGATATGGACTTTGATATTCCTGAATCTGAACCAACTGTCGAAGATTCAACTCAAACTCAGCAGGCAGAAATTGCAGACGACTTTTTCACAAATGACGAAAAAATCAAAGAGCCAACTTTTGATTCTGCTTCGCCGGTTGCAGGCGGCTTAAATTTTGACGGTCTTTACGATGAAGAAACAAAACGCGGTTCTTCATCTACAACTGAAAATAACGAAGATGATGTTAAGAAAAAAACAAAAGTTCCTGTTATTATCTGCATTATTTGTGCAATAATTTGTATAATTGCAACTCTTTTGGTTTTAATTACTAAACATAATCTCAAGAAAAAGAATCCTGCAAAAACTGAAACTGCAATTGAACAGCCAGCTCAAAAATCAGAAGATTCTTCCAAAAAATCAAAATCTTCTAAAACTGCAAAAGCTGAACCTGCTGTTCCCGAAGCTAAAGAAGACGAAGTTATCATAATTGAAAAGGCAGAAAAAGTTGTTCCAACTCAGCCAAAACCTTCTGCCGAAAAATCAAAAAATATCACTTACAGAATCAAATGGGGTGATACGCTTTGGGATATTGCAGATTCCTATTATAAAAATCCGTGGCGCTACAAATACATTGCGCGCTACAATGGAATTAGAAACCCGGATTTTATTATTTCTGGAACTGTTATCACAATTCCTGCAGAGTAGGTGAATAATGTTTACATCTGAGTTTTTGCACCGCCGCGCATTTCATAAAACGAATTTTAAACGTCTCACAACCTGTTTTGTTGCGCCGCTGTTTTTAATGTGCGCCTTGTCCTGCAAGGCCGCAACTCAGCCGGAAGGTCAAAAACGCTTTGGTGACAACGCCGACTATTTTATTGGTCTTCGTCACCTTCAAGACGGCAATGAAAATGCCGCCCGCACAAAATTTAATCGCTGCATAAAAAAAGGAAACAGCCTTTGCGCTCAAAAAAGTGCCGAAGCCCTTTGTACTTTTGGAAGCATTGAAGAAAAAACAAAGGCCGCGCAAAATCTTTTGCTGCTTTATCCGGGCGAAGACTCTATTTTAATAGCTGCCCGCCAGTTTAGCGCGGCCGGCGAAATCAACAAACTTATTGAATGTACTTCGGGCCTGGACTTTACAAAAACTAAAAACGAAATTATCCGTTTGCGCCTTGAAGCAATGTCCAAGCGCGGCGATTCTGCCTACGAAGACGAAGTTTACCGCTGGTTTACGGAATGCCCGCTTTCAAACGATCATTATCAGTTTTACCGCGACACTTACAAGCACCCGGATTTTGATTATGATTTTGATTCGCTTAATGCGCCTGAACTCAAGAATTATACGCCAAAACAATTTGTTTTGAATTACCGAATCGAAAGTTACAAACGCAATTATTCTTACACTATGAATTGTGCCGAAGAACTTTCGGAATATTTTTACAGCGACGCAATTATGCCGCTTCCTCAACTGGCTTCTGATTTTGGTAAAAATTATCTTTACGGAAGCATGGATTTTACAAAAAACGCAAATTATTTTAAGCAGCTTGCAATTGATTTTAAGGGAACTCCGGCAGAATTTTTCTTTTGGTTTTACGCCGGCCGACTTTTTGATAAAGCGGGCGTTTATTACACTTTGACAAAACAATGTTTTGAATCTGCAATTTACGCTTCTAAAACTCCGTATCAAAAAGACAACGCGCTTTGGTATCTTTTGAATTCTTCGCTAAGTTTTTCAATGGACTCAATTATCAGCTCTATTGGAGAATATTCGCGCCTTTGGTACGATCCTGAATATTTTGAAGATTTTTTTGAATCGCTTGCTTCAGCTTTGCTCGCCGCTGGAAAATGGAATGAATTTGGCAAAATTTACAAAGCAATTGACGGCTACGCTTCTGATTTAACAACTGCGCAATTTGCATATCTTTATGGCAGAATGATTCAAGAAGGTTTAACTGAAGGCTCTTTTGAAGAATCTGAACAGGCCTTCAAGCGCGCTTTGGAAGGCGGAAGTTCTGTTTATTACAAACTTTTGGCAGCATATCAGCTTGGTTTGCAAAATTATCCAATTCAGTTGCAAAAAATCATTACTGCGCCAACTTCGACTTTTAGTAATACCAAAACTGAAGATACAATTTTTGATTCTGAACTGGAAACGCTTCTTTCGGGTTACGCTTATTTTGGTTTTCCTGAATTGATTTATCCTGAATGGCAAAAAACTCAAGGTCAAAAGCTTTCTACAGAAACAAATCTTTATCTTGCTGAATTTCTTTCTAAATGTTCTGGCTCAGATAAAATCAGTTATTACACTCAATCGCTGCGAATTGCTGCACGCGCACAACGCAATTCTACTCGCCGGCTCACAAAAAACGAAATTGCGCTTGTTTATCCAACTCATTATAAAGATTTTGTTTCAAAATACAGCGCTGAATATAACATCAACAATTCTATTATGTTTGCGTTAATTCGCAGCGAAAGTTTTTTTGATGCAAATGTAACAAGCCAAGCTGGTGCAATTGGTCTTACTCAGCTTATGGAATTTACTGCCGGCGACATTGCCCGCCGATTCAAAATGCCAAGCTACACTCTTACAGATCCGGAAACAAATATTCGTTTTGGAACTTATTATCTTTCAAATCTTATTTCACGCTGCGATAATGCGCCTCTTTTGGGATTTTTCTCGTACAATGCAGGAATCACAAGAGTTCGCCGCTGGCTTCAAAGTTCATTAATTGAATTTGGTAAAAAAAGCACAATGCCGCTCGATTTGTTTTTGGAAACTGTTCCTTATGCAGAAACCCGCGAATATGGCCGAAAATTAGTTTCTGCGGCGGCCATTTATCAATGGATGGAAGATTCGGCCAGCTTTGAAAAACTTATTGAATATCTTCTATATTAATCTGTTATAAATTTAGAATTATATTGTCGCAAACCTTTTTTTCTATTATCTTATAAAGGTATCCACAGGGGGTAAATTATGATTGAAGATCCAAAATTGCTCGAAACTGTAAAAGAAGCATTGGAAATGTTTAGACCACAGCTTCAGGCAGATGGCGGAGATATGGAGTTTGTTTGTATTGATGATGATTATAAAGTTCATCTTAATCTTACAGGAGCCTGCGGCGGTTGCCCAATGGCAGTTATGACTCTTAAAATGGGAATTGAACGATACCTGATTGATGCCTGCCCTGAAATTAAAGAGGTTGTACAAGATAATGCCCAGAATCTTGATGATATGGGAATGGGGTTTTAAATGAAAATTGAAAATGACAAGTGGGTTGAAATTCACTACACACTTAAAAATGATGAAGGTCAGCAGCTTGATTCTTCTGTTGGCTCTGAACCACTCGGTTACGTTCACGGAAGAGGCTATTTGATTTCTGGCCTTGAAAAACTTTTGGAAGGCCACGAACCGGGCGACAAATTTTCTGCGCACATTGAGCCTAAAGAAGGCTATGGCGAATATGATGAACGTCTTATTGTTGAGCTTGACCGCAATAAGTTTGAATTTGACGGTGAAATCACAGTTGGAATGCCATTTCAGTTAATGACATCTTCTGGACTTTCTATTGTTCATGTTACAAAAGTTGAAGGCGACAAAATTACTGTTGACGGAAACCATGAACTTGCCGGCAAATCTTTAAATTTTGATATTGAAGTTGTTGAAGTTCGCGACGCTACCGAAGAAGAACTGAATCCACAAGGTTGTGGCGGCGGTTGCGGTGGCTGTGGTGGAAGCTGCGGCAGCGGTTGTGGTGGTTGCGGCGACGGCGGCTGCGGAAGTTGCGGTAATTAATCAAAATCAGAAAATCATCTGATATTAAGAGCTCCAAGAAGAATTTGAAAGTTTTCTTCTATTGGAGCTTTTTTTATGTCTACAACAACATCAGCTATAGTTTGATATTGCTGATAGCGATTGCGATATTTTTCCATAAGAATTTCTTCTATTTGTTTAAGAGTTTTTGGATTTTCATTCATAACATAAGCTGGAGCGCCTTTAAAAGTTCCAGGAAATGGTTCTTCGATTTTTTCCATAACGCGACCAACTGAATGCTTAATATCAAGTCGCAAAAAAACAAAAGTTCCGCAGGCTCGCAAAGCATTCAATGCCGGCGGGTTATCACAAATTCCGCCGCCTGTTGCAATAACAATCTGGCGTTCAATATTATTTTTGATAATTTCGCGGCACGCTTCTTCTTCTGCAAGAGTAAATTCTGCAACCCCTTTTGTTCGATAGAGAGTTCGGGCATCCATTCCTCTAAGGCGAGTCATTTCATCATCAGTATCAAAAAAATCTACTGAAAGTTTTTGAGCAAGAAGTTTTCCTTGTGTAGATTTTCCACAATGTTTACAGCCCATTAAAACTATTGATTTATCGATTGCATTACTCATGCAAATAGTATAGCACGTCAATTGTAAAAATCCAATGATTACAGTATGCTTAAATTAAGTTAATTCTTAAGCGAATTTGCAAACTAATTTAGCTGATAAAGGAGAGGATTATGGGAATTGCGCTTTGTTTTGTGCCGCTGATTTTTGCACTTGTTTTAACTACAGCTGTTTATAAGATTAAAATTACACATCAGTTGATTGCGACTTTATTGGGACTTATTGCCGTATTTCCAATTTCTGTGATTCAATATTTTCTTCCAGAAATTCCGGGTCTTGGCTTTTCTTTGATTCTTTATTCGCTTATAAAATCGCTGCTTTTATATGGTTTGGTCGAAGAACTTTTTAAGATGCTTTTGATTATTCCGCTTCCGCATAAAAATTATAGTCCAAGAGATTTTCTTTTGCTTGCCTTTATTATGGGACTTTCGCTTGGCTGTTTTGAATCGGTTGTTTATTATTTTGATCATCTTCAGCTTGCAAACTATCGCGGTGCTACATTGCTTTACGGACAAATTGCTATAAGAATCTTTACATCAGATATTATTCATATGTCATGTATGGGACTTAGCGGACTTTTTATTTACAGTTGCAGAAACAAAATGCGGCACATTTCTTTTTTTGTGATTTCTGTAATTTTGCACGGCATTTATGATTTTTTTGCGGGCTTTTCAAACAATTTGCGTTGGTTTTCGATTGCGGTTGTTTTTATGGCACTTATAGAATGCAGAATTAAATACACAACTTTAACGAATCAGGAAGGCTAATATTTTTGCAAAAACCGGCGAAAAATTATAATTTTCCGAATGTATCACCCAATGCGAAAATTCACAACAAAACGCAAAGGACAACATAAAAATCATAAAATCGCCTAAAAAAAGCAACAAAACCGCAAAAAAACTCAATTTTTCCACCCGAAAATCGCTAAATTCCCCCTTCAACACTTGACAATATCCAGCCAACCCCCTATAATACCCAAACAATACGACGCGGGGTAGAGCAGTTGGCAGCTCGTCGGGCTCATAACCCGGAGGCCGCAGGTTCGAGTCCTGCCCCCGCTATAACAGACCACTCAGAAATGAGTGGTTTTTTGTTTTTAACTGAAGCTTACTGAACCTCAATGGACAAATAAGGTCAAAAATAGTGGTATTCTGCCCTAAGACACCTACAATATAACACTAGATTTCCGAAAAATCAAATCAATTAAATCCACCTGAATTCACTGAAATTCAACTTTTACTTAAACTCCTTACTTTAAGTTCGTAGGCCGTAGGTTTTTGGCCTGCGGACTCTTCATTCAACTTGAATTAATATTTCTGGCAATGTTATGGTAATGTTTCGGCAATGTCGGGCAATGTATTGGCAATGTTCGGCAATGTTTTAAATTATCCATCAGAACTAAAAACTCTTTTTTTTTCACATTTAACACCAATTATCACCTTTACTTTTGGTGTTAAAAGGTGTTAAATATATGTAAGAGGTTTAATATGGCAGATATTAAAGAATTAGAAGAACAAATAGCAAAACTTCCCATTGGATACATTACAG
>JAGCVK010000038.1 GCA_017962415.1 Treponema sp.
ACGCAGCTTCGCTGCTCGTGCTACCAGCGCTCACGCATTGTTTTCTACATAATTCCCAAAACTAAAACTTGCTTACCAGCCGCTTAGTCACTATACTCTTGCCAAAGGATTTTTTATGAAATTTAGTTTTAAACAGTTTATTGTGCCAAACTTTGCTAAGCGGCTGGCGTTTATGTTGCCGGCAGTTATTTTAATGGGCGTGTTTGTTTCAATTCTCGTAGAAATTGGTTGGGGAACTGACCCTGCAAGTTTTATGAACTTAAATATTGCTGCCGCTCTAAACTGGGGACTTGGAAACACAGAAGTTCTTGTTTACGGTCTTATGCTAATTTTTACTTTTGTTTTTGGCGCAAATATGATTGGTTTTGGAACTCTTGCAAATATGCTTTTAATCGGTTATGTAATTGATTTTTGCCGCTGGCTTTGGAAAAACATTGGTTTTGCTCAGTTTATTTATGATTCAAGTTTTTCTATTCGCCTTATAATTTTTATAGCAACTCTTTTACTTTTTGTAATAGCCGCTTCTATTTATATGAATGCACAAATGGGCGTTGCTCCTTACGACGCAATTCCAAACATTTTAAGCGGCTGGATTCCAAAAGTTCCTTTTTTCATCATCAGAATCATTTTTGATCTTTCTGCAGTTCTCATTGGCGTAATTGCCGGCAAACTAAATGGCGGAATTCAAGGTTCAATTATTGGCTCAATTGCAATGTCGCTTTTGCTAGGGCCTGTAATTTCCATTGTTGGAAAACCTCTTAAAAAGATTCTTTAATCTGATTTTCAAAAATTCAACTTTTTCTAACCGATTGGCCGATAATATAGTATGATTTCACAGACACTTATTGAATTAATCGGTTATCTTGGTTCTCTGCTTGTAATTGTTTCTATGCTTATGACTTCTTTAATCAAGCTGAGAATCATAAACACAGTCGGAAGCGTGATTTTTGCAACTTACGCTTTGATTATTCATTCTTATCCAACGGCAATTATGCAGTTTGTTCTGATAATCATAAATATCATCAATCTGTATCATCTGCTGAACACAAAAAAAGACTATTCTATAATTTCAATGAATCAACAAGATGCATTTCTTGCAAATTTTCTGGAAGCAAGCAACGACGATATAAATAACTTTTTTCCAGATTTTGCTCAAAATCAAAAAAAGCCGCAAGCCGCCGATTCTGTTTATTTAATTTGCAACGGCTCAGTTCCAGCCGGAGTTTTTATTGGAACTCCAGATAAAGAAAACTCTATAAATGTAAAATTAGACTACACAACGCCAGCTTACCGCGATTGTTCTGTTGGAAAATATCTTTACGCTTATCTTGCAGGAAGTGGCATTAAAAAGATTTCTGCAAAAAGCAGCTGCGACGCTCACGAAAAATATCTTAGAAAAATGGGCTTTAAAAAAGAAGCCGATAATTTCGTCAAAAAACTTTAGATTCAAAATCATAATAAATCATAATAAGCACAAATTGCACAAAAAAAGCCGGACAGTTTCCAAACCGCCCGGCTTTTTATATTATTCTACGAACATCGCAGCAATTTTTTCTTTATAAAGCTCATTGATTCTGAATCGCATAACATCCTGTTTTGCAGAAAGCTCAACGCCAACTTCAAACGGCTTTGTAATCAAAGTGAATTTTGCAATTCGTTCAAACATCTTAAAGCCATTCTTTGCACTAATAAGATTTGCAATTTCAGTTTCATAAAGTTTCTGAATAACTTCTGATTCCAAAAGATTTTCGTAAGTATCATACTGAATTCCGTTGAACGAAGCATAATTCTTAACTTCTTCTTCATCAACCAAAATCAAAGCTGCAAGGTAACGCATATCCTGGCCAACAACAACAGCCTGCTTTATGAACTTTGATTCAGAAAGTTTTGTTTCAATTGGAACCGGCTCAAGGTTTTCACCACCGCGCAAAACGATTGTATCTTTAATTCGACCCTTAATTGTAATTTCATCATGAATTGACATAATTGCAAGGTCGCCTGTATCAAGCCAGCCTTCTTCATTAATTACTTTTGCTGTAAGATCCGGGCGTTTGAAATAACCTTTCATTACTGTTGGACCTTTTATCTGAAGAACACCTTCTTTGCAGCGGCCAAGAACAAATCCGTCCTGCGGGTCAACAATTCGTGTTTCAATTCCGCGCAACGGTGAACCAATTGTTCTGAAAACCGGCGCTGCCAACGGACGAACTGCAACAATTGGAGCTGTTTCTGTAAGTCCATAACCTTCTACAATTTCAACGCCAATTGCCCAAAAGAATTCATCAATAAATTTAGGGAATGCACCGCCGCCAGCAATACCTGCGCGGAAGTTTGTTCCAAGCATAGCTTTGATTTTTCTGAAAACTAAAAGATTTCCAAGACCGTAAAGCGGCCACAAAAGGCACCAAGGAATAAAGCACAAAATCCACCAGAAAACTGTGTAATAGCGTGAATAACATGCGTTTTGCTTAAACATTCGGCGAGACATTGCCTTTTGCATTTTTGCAATCTTCACAAAGAAATTGAACATTCCAAGTACAATTCCGCCAGTTTTGCGCATTTTCTTTGTGATTCCGTCGTAAACAGCTTCAAAAACACGAGGAACAGCCGGAAGAAGTGTTGGATTCAAAGTTTTAATATCAGCAAGCAAAATTGAGCCAACCGGTTTTGAATAACACAAACAACCGCCCTGAATCAAAATAACGTATTCAACTTCGCGCTCGTAAACGTGCCAAACCGGAAGAACAGAAAGTGCTCTGTCGCCCGGATTCAAATAAATACGCTCTGGAAGTTCATCGAGCTGCGCAAGAAAGTTATGATGAGTAAGCATTACACCTTTTGGAGTTCCAGTTGTTCCAGAAGTAAAGATGATTGTTGCAAGCTCGTCGCCTTTTCCTTTTTCAAGTTCTTCTTCAATTTTACCTTTATTTTCGATTCGCCATTTTGCGCCAGTTTTCATTAAATCTTCATAGAAAAGAACTTCAACGCCATTTGCTTTTGCTTCGGCAAGAGTTTCTTCTTTTGCATTTTTTTCTACGGAAATAATGATTTTAAGTTCTGGAAGTTTTTCCTTAAGCGAAAGGATTTTTGCAACCTGAGTTCCATTTTCAGTTACAACATACTTTGCTTCTGTAATAGAAAGAATTTTTTCCAAATCAATTGGTGTTGCATCGCAACCGCGCGGAACATCAACCGCACCAATATTCATAATTCCTAAATCAACATAAAGCCATTCTGCGCGGTTATCACAAATAAGACCAATTGGATCCCCGCGTTTTACACCAATGCTCAAAAGTGCTGCACCAAAATCAAGGCCAAGCTGATACATTTCGCGATATAAAACAGGCTCAAACTGTCCATTTTTAACGCGCTTCTGCTGCGCTTCAACTTCTGCATACAATTCAGCAGAATTTTTAATCATCTTCGGAACGGTGTAATTCTCATCAAAAATCATAATACTTTATTCTCCAGAATAAATGACATTTTTGGTGGTTTTTGTCATTATAAATAAAGTATATAGAGAATTCAAATAGAATGCAAGTGATTTTTAAACCTTGAACAAATCAATTTCCGAACCGATTTTCTTAACGCTCTCTTCAACCTGATTTGAAATATCAGAAAGCTCTGCTCCAGTTTGATTTATTCGCTGCGCGCCAATTCCCATTTCCTGAATGCTGTCTTTCATAGCTGCAGTATAATCCTGCAATTTTTGAACCTCAATAAGAATATGCTTGTTTCCTTCGGTCATTTCGTTAGAAGCCGAGCGAACTTCCGATGTGGAATTATTCATCAAATGTAACGCGTCAATAATTTGTTTTGAACCGGCTTGCTGTTCTTCCATTGCGCCTTTTATCTGTTCAATAATTTCGCTTGTTTCTGCAATACTTGTTGTAATTGCCGTAAACGCAGTATTTGTTTCGCTGGAAACTGTAACAACATCTTGAATTGTTTCCTGGATTTTTTGAAGTTCAGAACCAATTGTTTTTGACTGCACGCTTGAAGTTTCAGAAAGTTTTCTAATTTCATCGGCAACTACCGCAAAACCTTTTCCCGCTTCGCCTGCGTGCGCCGCTTCAATTGCCGCATTCATTGCCAAAAGGTTTGTTTGCGCTGCAATATTTGCAATGGCCTTGTTTGCATCTTGAAGCATTTTCGACTGCTGCTCAATTGCGCCAATTTTTTGATTTGCATTATTTTGAGTATTAAAACCTTCGTCAGAATGTTGCTGCAGCGTATTAAACGAGGCAATCATCTTTCCAACAGAATTATTTACGGAACTAATGTTTCCAATCATCTGTTCAACGGCAGCCGAAGCTTCTGTTACACAAGCCGCCTGCGATTCAATCATATTTTCAAGCGAACTGATATTTGAACTGATTTGATTTACACCGCCAGCAGTTTCGCTAACAGATTCAGCTTGTGTTAAAATCTGATTATTTACACTTTCGATATTTGAAATAATTTCTGTAATAGAAGCCGTTGCATCTTGTGTACTTGTTTGAAGCCCGTTATCAACTGCAATAAGATCTGTTTTAGAAGACTGAAGATTTGTAACAATTCCCTGAAGTTTTTCAACAAACAAATTAAAGCCGCGAACAACATCGCCAATTTCATCATGCGTTGAAACTGGAATGCGCTTTGTTAAATCTGCGTTTCCGCTTGCAATTTCGTTAATTGATTTTTTTACAACAATCAAAGGCTTAACCATAAGTTTTACAAAGAACGCGCTTACAAGAATAGAAAGAATAATCGTTCCAATAATAATAAAGAAAATCCAGCTGCGCATTTCCTTTAAAGAACCAAAATAAAAATCATAAGGTGCAACAGCAAAAAGGCTCCATTCGGTTTGCGGAATTTTTTTGAACGAAACAATCATTCGCACTTTCAAAGCAGGGTCTTCAAAATCTTCTATGCCTTCTTCGCCGGCAAAAATCTTGTTTAAAATAAGTCCTAGCCCGGAAGTTTGATCCAATTCTTCGTTATTTGAATTTTCGTCAGTTCCTTCGTTTGCATTTGCAATTGTAGAAGCACTTGCGCGGCTAATTACCGAAGGATGCATTCCGCCGCCCATATCAATTTCTTTTACAAGGTCTAAAATTTCGTTTCCGTTGATAATAAGTACAATTGCACCAATTGGCTTTCCGTTATTTCCAAAAACCGGAACACAATAATTTTGCAAAACGCTGTTTGTGATTGTACTGAACATTGGCTCAGAAATAAAACGCTTTCCAGACATTGCAGCATTCAAATAAGGCTGGCCTGCAAAATTTCGCACAGTTCCGTCTGCGAGCATTGCATTTCCGTTTTTATCATAAAAAGCAAGGTTTTCGTAGCGCTTATCAAGTTTCTTCAAAACCGCCCGCAAAACCTTTGATTTTTCAGAAAGAGATTTACTTTCGTCGGCAAGAACTTCAAGTTTTGCTAAACCTTCAAGCATTGCAAATTCTCTTTCATTCAAACTTGCAATTGTATTTGCAAGGTCAGACGATAAAGCCTCTAAATGATTATTTACAGAATTTTTCAATGCTCTTGCTGAAATTCTATACGAAACATAACCAATTATTGCTGTTGCACTAACAATAATTGCCAACAAAAACACTATTAGCTTGGAAAAAAGCGATATTTTAAAACTTCCTACTCTCATATCATAAAATTATAAGGCAAAAAGCAATATTTGCAATAAATAAAAACAGTCGCCAAATTTTTCGCCAAATTCCCGCAAACTTCCCTCAAAAATCCCAATTTCAAAATTCTTTATGCTTATGGCAAAACTCTTAATTGAAGTTTTTTCTGCTATTGGGAATTGTTTTTAAAGACGGCCGCGTAGATGGAATTATGATTCATAACGGTGAGGATTTGAAGGCCTTTGCCAAATATATAAAAAATCAGAAAAACAAAAACTAAAATCTTCCTTATTAAACCTTGAATAAGTCGATTTCACTTCCAATTTGCTGCACATTTTCTGCCACCTTCGCTGAAATTTCAGCCAGAACAGAACCAGTTTCACCAACCTGTTTTGCGCCAGCATGCATTTCCTCAATTCTGTCTTTCATAACATCAGTCGCATTTTGAAGCTTTTGAACTTCAGAAAGAATATGTTTATTTCCTGCACTCATTTCAACAGAAGCTGATCTAACTTCAGAAGTTGAATTATTCATAGAATGCAAAGCTTCAATAATCTGCTTTGACCCTTGCTGTTGTTCTTCCATTGCACCTTTTATTTGCTCTATGATTTCGCTTGTTTCTGCAATACTGTCTGTAATTTGTGTAAAAGCTTTGTTTGTTTCTGTAGAAACTGTAACAACTTCCTGAATAGTTTCCTGAATTTTTTTAAGCTCAGAACCAATAGTTTTTGACTGAACTGTTGAAGTTTCTGAAAGTTTTCGAATTTCATCTGCTACAACCGCAAAACCTTTACCCGCTTCGCCGGCGTGCGCTGCTTCAATTGCAGCATTCATAGCCAAAAGGTTTGTTTGTGAAGCGATATTTGCAATTGCCTTGTTTGCATCCTGAAGCATTTTTGATTCCTGTTCGATTGCAGCTATCTTTTGATTTGCATTATTCTGTGTATTAAAACCTTCATCAGAATGTTCCTGCAAAGTATTAAAAGAATCTATCATTTTCACAACAGACTTATTTACAGAATTGATATTTCCAATCATCTCTTCAACTGCGGCAGATGCTTCTGTAACGCAAGCAGCTTGAGATTCTATCATATTTTCTAGCGAACTAATATTTGAACTGATTTGATTTACCGCGCCAGCTGTTTCCGAAACTGAACCTGCTTGAGTTAAAATCTGATTATTTACGCTTTCAATATTCGCTACAATCTGCTTTATAGAAGTTTGCGCATCTTGCGTACTTGCATGCAAATCAGTATCTACAGTAATAAGACTATTTTTTGAACTTTGAAGATTTGTTACAATCGCCTGAAGTTTTTCCACGAATCCATTAAATCCGTCTACAACATCACCAATTTCATCATTTGTAGCAGTTGGAATACGCTGTGTTAAATCAGCATTTCCACTAGCAATTGTTTTTATTGATTTTTTTACGATTTTAAGCGGCTTAATCAGCAAACGCACAAAGAATGTTACAATTATAATTGCAACCGCAACAGTACTTATCATAATCAAAATGATTGTAATCTGCATATTCTTTAATGATGCAAAATAATGCTCATATGGTGCCATTGATATAACTGTCCATGTTGGACCTTTAACTCTTTTATAAGCAGCCAAATATTTTTTTTGATTATGGTCGGTAAAAGCTATTACTCCTTCTTTTCCCTGGAATACATTCGAAAGCATAAGGCCAAGCCCTTCTTCGTTATTTAAATTTTGATTTTGCGCAATATCATCTTCATTTGCATTTGCAATTGTTACAAGTGCCGCATAATTTACAACTGTAGGATGCATTCCGCTTCCAATGTCAATTTTTTCTATTGTTTCAAGAACTGAATTTCCATCCATTATCATAACTAGTGCACCAATTATATGATTATTATAATTGTAAACTGGAACACTATAATGCTGCAAAACACTGTTTGTTACTTCACTGAAATTTGGATCACTTACAAAATCTTTTCCGGCAATTGCCTGTTGAAAATACTGTCTGCTTGCAAAATTCAACTTTCGTCCATCGGCAAGCAATGCATCACCTTCAGAATTATAAAATGCAATATCTATACAGTTTCCGCTTATCGCAGAAATTATTGAAATTACTTCCTTTTGTTTTTGTTCAAGCGTCACATGATCATTACGCATTGAATCAAGCATAGCAATTGAATGCAAAGTCTGAAAGTGTCTATTGTTTATTGCCTCAATTTCATGCGCTACATCATCAGCTTTTGTTTCTATTTGCGCAAAAACAGCTTCTGTCATTGCTTTTGTAGTCCTTTCGAAAGCAACAGAGCCAATTGTAAAACCAGCTATAATAAGAACAGGAAGAAACATTATTAGGAATTTTACTGTTAATGCAACACGTAATTTTTTAAGTTTTGCCATAAAAAACAACTCCTAGTTAATTATAAGCCCATTATCTAAAATTTTAAATAAATTTATGTTATTATATTATCGTAAAATTTATGGAAAAAATTGATGTTTTAACTAACGGATATAAAATTATTCAGGACTCAGAACGCTTTCAATTTGGAATTGATGCGGTTTTGCTTGCTGATTTTGCGGCCAAAGGCGTAAAATCTGGCGACAAAGTAATTGATTTGGGAACTGGAACCGGAATAATTCCACTTTTAATGGACGGAAAACTAAACAAAAACTTACAGCCAGGCCGCGCCCCAGTTAGCTTTGTTGGCCTGGAAGTGCAACAGGCTTCGGCGGAAATGGCTGCGCGGAGCGTGGCACTTAATGACTTGGGGGCGCGGATAAGTATAACAAACGGCGACCTTAAGTCTGTTGCAAACGAAACGCTTTTTGCACCGCACAGTTTTGCGGCAGTTACTTGCAATCCGCCGTATATGATTGGAACTCACGGAGCGGCAAATGAGCTTGATGCGCTAACTATAGCGCGGCACGAAGTTTTGTGCACGCTCGAAGATGTTGTGGCCGCGGCGGACTTTCTTTTGGCGCCTCACGGAAAATTCTTTTTGATTCACAGACCTTTCCGTTTGCCAGAAATTTTTGCTTCCCTAAATTCTCATAAGCTGGAACCAAAACGTTTATGTTTGATTTATCCTTTTGCAGACAAAGAACCTAATATGGTAATGATTGAAGCCCGCAAAAATGCAAAACGGCGGCTCACTATTGAACCGCCACTTATAGTTCGCGACAACACCGGTGAAAATGCCGGAAATTACACAAAAGAAATTCAAAAAATTTACGGCTATGAAAAGCTGTCGTAAACGCCTTCTTTTCATCACGCATTTTTACTTTGCAAAAAGTGCTCAACTAATTTGCTGATTCCACCAAAATCAGCAGACTGCGCACTTTTTTTACAAAGTTTTTAAAATTGAATCAACTAGTTTAAGCGTACGATTCAAAGCTGTTTCATCTGTTGGAAGCGCAAACAAACTTCCCGCACCGCAATCTGGATTTTGACGAACTATTTCTTTTCTGGCCGCAATATACGAATCGCGGTGTTGTATTATAATCCCCGAAATAACAGCGGCAATATCTTTTAATTCTTTGTCTGTTCGTTTTGCAATTTTTCCTGCCGCA
The DNA here is from genome assembly GCA_017962415.1 of Treponema sp. Taxonomy (GTDB): domain Bacteria; phylum Spirochaetota; class Spirochaetia; order Treponematales; family Treponemataceae; genus Treponema_D. Next base: position 9,177 of record JAGCVK010000038.1, read on the forward strand.
GAAAATTCACTAAGCAGCTCTTTGATTGAATCAAAAATCTTTTGATTTTCTGCTTCAACAATTTTGAGCGCTTCTATATTAAAATACTGCTCGGTATGAACAAAAACGTAAATTGCAAAAAACGGTTCATTTTCAAAAAGTTCAAAAAATCGTGTTATCAATTTTTTAAACAACGCAGAAGGAGCAACTTTTCCGCCTTTTATTGTCTCTATTGTTTTTTCCTGAAGAAAGCTCACATTTTCAACTTCTTTTGCACAATGAACTAAAGTTGCCGCATACATATCATCGCGGCTGTCAAAATGATTATAAAGCGATGCTTTTTTGATTTCCAAAATCTCTGAAACATCAGCCAAAGAACTTGCACCTGCACTCTTAGCAAATGCGCTGGTTAAAAACGCCTGAATAATTTTTTCTTGAGATATATTCTTCTTACCCATATTTTGATTTTCGGAAACTACCGTTAATTAGTTTAATGCAAATTAACGTTTGTTAGTTAAATTTAGTGTTGCCCATTCTATCAAAATAAAAAATCTTCTTCAACAAAATTTTACATCATTTATCAGCATTCACGGTATTTAGTAAAAAACTTATGATTTTTCGTAAATTTTCTATAATAAAAAATTATATTGCAAATTAGACAAACCGTTATACAATATATAGTAGAGATTAACTCGAAATCACATTGGCATTAGCCTTACTACACAGGAGGTCATTTTTAATGGCAAAAAGACAAAAAGATTATTTTGGGTTGCCTTGGCTTATAAGTGTAATTCTTGCAATAATCCCTGTTACATCGTGGCTTTTAGGTGCATTCACAAGATTCAAAGAAGGAAAAACTCTTGCTGGCATTATTAGACTTTTTCTTTTTGGTTGGAATGTTCTTTGGATTATTGACATTCTTATGGTTGCATTTACTGGCAGTATTTTCAGACTTTTTGACATTTAAAAATATTAATGAACATAAAAAAAATAAAAGAGAAATCTAAACTTTTGATTAGGCCATATTATAAAAAACTTTCTCCGATTGTGCTTTTTAATTTTTATTTTCATATGGCCTTTTATCTTCCTTATCAAATATTCAGACATGCGGCTAAATCAAATCCTGCTGTTTATCAATCTCTTTATAAAACAATTAGTATTGTGTATTTGGCAGTTTCATTGCTTATTATACCAATTTTTTCTCTTTCTTATTTGATTTTGATTGCAAAAATCGCTAATAAAAAAGATTCTGAAGTGGAACCTGATATTTCTTTTAAAGCATTTTTATCAAATTTTAAATATGCTTTTCTTGCAATCGGAAACAATTTCTGGACTATACTTTAGCTTGTTATCTGGTGCATTCCGGCTTTTACCTTTACTTATGCTTTTGTGCATTTCTTTTTTTCTCTTGCTTCTGTTTTAGGAATCATAGTATATTTACTAGCAATATTTGGATTCATTTTATATAAATATTGTTCGTATTTTATGAATTCGTATGCTATTGCCAACGATACTGAAACCCAAGTTTTTGAAGCTATGGATATAAGTAAAAGAATCACAAAAGGGCATCGCTGGGAAATTATAAAACTTAGTTTTAGTTTTATAGGCTATTCTCTTTTGGTTACTTTAACTTTAGGAATTGCTTCAATTTGGGTAACGCCATATATTTCTATGACGTATTTTAATGTTTATAAAGAACTTAGTGTAAAAGCTTCACGCCACGAAGAAAAACCCGAAGTTCTAATTTAATAATCACAATTTAGAAGGAGTATTTTGTGAACAGAAAAATTTTTAAAAGACAAGCGCTTGAGCAGCTTAAGGGAAACTGGACCCCATTTGTTTTGGCTTCGTTGATTTTCTCAGCGATTTCATTTATTTTTGAGATGCCGTTTTTACGCAATTATTTTAGAGCTATTAGCAGATTAGGTAGCGTAACTAGCATAGAGAATTATTATTATAATTTAGGTTATATTTTTGGTTCTTCATTTCTATTTTTATTGGTATTGGGAGCAATTGTAGCACCAATGTTTACTTTAGCTTGTGCAAAATTAGCTAAAAGTTATGTAGAAAATCATAATGTTGAAAATGCTGAAAAAATCACTTTAAACACATTTTTTTCTCATCTAAAAAAATCTGGTCGTGGTATTGGTAATTTCTGGTGGACATGGCTTTGGCTTGTTCTTTGGGAATTTGCTGTACTTATTCCAGGTATAATATTGCTTGCTATAATTACATTCATCTCTCACTCTGTTAGTGCTGCATATTTCTTAGCTGCGATTTTATACATTGCAGTTTTGGTTGTTGTAATCAACAGAAGTATTGCATACAGCATGAACTGGTTTATTTTAGCAAAAGATCCAAGCGTTAGTGTATTCGACGCTATGAAAATCAGTAAAAACATTACAAACGGCCAAAAAGGCGACTTGTTTATATTAGACTTAAGTTTTTTGGGCTGGGCAATTTTAAGTGTTTTCACTTTGGGTATTGGTTTTTTATGGTTGCTTCCTTATATGCAAACTACAAAATACAATGCTTTGCTTTATTTGATTCAAGATTACAACAAAAGAACAAGCAATCCTATTTTCGTAACTGATTCAGCTGACGCTTCAAATCAGGCAACTTTTACTTCAGCAACTGATTCAAAGCTAGACGAAAACAATCCGTACTTTGCAAATGATATTAATTCATCATCTAAAAAGGACGAAGAATAAAAATTAAAAATGTCGTAAACGATATTTTTGATTGACGCATTTTTGCTTTGCAAAAAGTGCTAAAAAAAACAGCCCGATTTTTAATCGGGCTGTTTTTTTGCAGTTTTAACTAGAAATCTACAAAAAAATGCATTTTATGCTTCTGCATCATAAACGCTAATGTGCAAATCATCTAACTGGCTCTGGTCTACTGGACTTGGACACTCGTCCATTGGAGATGCCGCAAGGTTATTCTTAGGGAATGCAATTACCTCGTGAATTGATTCTTCGTGGCACATAAGCATTATAAGTCGATCGAGACCTGGTGCAATTCCTCCGTGTGGTGGAGCACCAAACTTGAATGCCTGTACTAAGAAGCCAAAAGCCTTTTCTGCGCGTTCGCGGCTATAACCAACGATTTCGAAAATGCGTTCCTGGAGAGCTGGATCATTAATACGCATAGAACCTGAAGCAAGCTCGTAGCCGTTCAAAACGAGGTCGTAAAGGTCACCCTTTACTGCACCTGGATCAGACTCGAGTGTATCCCAATACTGCTTTTGTGGAAGTGTGAACATATGGTGTTCTGTTTCCCAGTGATTTTCTTCTTCGTTCCATGCAAAATATGGGAAGTCGATAATCCATGCAAAGTGGAATTCATCATTTGGATTGTAGAGGTTCA
>JAGCVK010000039.1 GCA_017962415.1 Treponema sp.
ATGGGAATCCGCCACAAAACAATGCCAATCGAAGGCGTTCAATTCCACCCCGAAAGCATTGCAAGCCAATGCTGCCAGGAACTTTTTAAGGCCTTTTTAAATTATCGCCGCGACAATCTTCCGGTTTCAGAATATCTTCGCCAGCTTATAGACGAAAAAAAACCTTTGAGCCGCGAGCAGGCTTCGTTCTTTATGGAAAATCTTACAGACGGAACAATGGACGAAAAAGCAACCGCTGCAATACTTACCGCAATGGCAAGTCGCGGGCTTCCAACTGCCGAAGAAATGGCCGGCTGCGCAGGCGCGCTCTTAAAAAAGAAAACGCCATTTCCATTACAAAAACCACAAACTGCAGCCGGCACAACCACAGGCACAAACGCAGGCTCCGGCCTTGCAGAAATTGTCGGAACCGGCGGCGACGGAAAAGGCAGCTTTAATATTTCTTCACTTTCGGCACTCGTTGCAGCAAGCTGCGGACAAGGCGTTGCAAAACACGGAAACAGAGCCGTTTCTTCAAAAAGCGGCGCCGCAGACTTTTTTGAAAATCTTGGAATTAAAATTATGGCCGAGCCTGAAAAAACTGCGAGCCTTGTTCAGCAAACAGGTTTTGGCTTTTTAATGGCACCAGTTTACCACGCAGCAATGCGTTTTGCAGCACCAGTAAGAAAAGCGCTTGGAATCAAAACAATTTTCAACGTGCTTGGCCCGCTTTTGAATCCTGCAAACGCAGAATACGAAGTGCTTGGTGTTTACAGCGCAGACTTAATGGAAGATTACGCGCGTGCCGCAAAAGCACTTGGCGCAAAACGAGTAATGGTAATTCACAGCCGCGACGGTTTTGACGAAATTTCTCCTTGCCAGCCAACAGACGTTTTCCAAATTAACGAAGACGGCAAAGAATACCGCTATGTAATTGAGCCTGCAAAGTTTGGAATTACAAACGCAAATGCAGCTGAACTTGAAGGCGGAACCGGCGCCGACAATGCACGCCTTGCAATAGACGTGCTCAACGGAAGCGGTCGCCCAACAATCAAAGCGGCAGTTGGCCTTAACGCCGGTGCAGTCCTTTACCTTTGCGGAAAAGCAAAAACTCTAAAAGACGGCTACGATATGGCAGTTGCCGCAATGACAAACGGCACAGCGCTCAAAAAACTTCAGGAAATTCAAAACGTAAGCGAGAGGCTTAGTGCATAATGGCTGATATTCTTACAACAATAGTTTGCCGCCGTACAGACGATATGCAAAAAATGGGCTCAACGTTTGGCTACAAAATTCCAAAAGAACGCACGCGCCCGGTACACAAGTTTCTTTGCGAAAAAGGCGTAATTCTCGAAGTAAAACGAGCCTCGCCAAGCAAAGGCGACATTGCCCCAAATCTTGATTCGGCAGAAACGGCGCGCTCTTATGCACAAGCCGGCGCAGCTGCAATTTCGTGCTTAACAGAAACAAATTTTTTTAAAGGCACGCTTGAAGATTTAATGAAAGTTTGCGCTGCAGTTGATTCTTTTGAAAAAGAAACCGGCCGCGCGGCTCCGGCAGTTTTACGAAAAGATTTTTTAATAAACGAAGAAGAAGTTGAAATCGCCTTTTGCGCCGGAGCCGACGCAGTTTTGCTTATTGCCCGCATTTTAGATTCTCAAATGTTAATTAAAATGGCAAAGGCAGCGGCCAGCCACAAAATGACAAGTCTTGTAGAAGTTCGTAGCGATGACGATATTTTAAAACTTACAGAATTAGCAAACGCGCTGAACGAAAGTGAAAAACAATACATTGTTTGCGGCGTAAACAGCCGCGACCTTGCAACTTTTAAAATTGATTTACTTAAGCCTTGCGCAATGCAAAAAAAAATCCGCAAAATGCTTGGCAAAAATGCCCGCGTTATTTTTGAAAGCGGAATTAGAACACCGCAAGCGGCAAACTTTGCAGGCTCGCTTGGTTTTACGGGAATGCTTTTAGGCGAAGCAGCCGCAAAAGCGCCAGAACTTAGAGCTGAACTGGTAAGTTCTTTTGTAAATGCAAAAAGTAGCAAAAATGCTGAGTTTTGGCGTACGGTGGTTGAGCCTGTCGAAACCACCGCAGAAATCCAAAAATCAGAAGGTTGCGGAACTTTAGGCGAGCTCAACTACAATAATTTCCGCAACAGACCGCTTATAAAAATCTGCGGGCTAACCCAAGCGCAAGACGTGCTTTTTGCAGATTCTTTGGGAGCCGATTTTGTTGGCTTTATTTTTGCAAATGGCTTTGCAAGAAACGTTTGTGGACCAAAGTTTGAAGAAATTATTCCGAGCCTTAAAAACGTAAAAGCAAAAAAAGTTGCTGTTATTACTGATGTAAATTCTAACGAAGCAAAAATTGCAGCAGACTTTGTTGAAAAAGGTGTTTTAGATTGTCTGCAGCTGCACGCAATTGATTACAACCAGGTTCCAAAACGAATGCTTGAGCTGCCGCACTTTTTTGCTGTTACCGAAAAATCTGGCGACTTAGAAGCCGCAACAGAAAAACTTTTTTTAATGGGCGAGCCGCGCTTTTTGCAGGATTCAAAATCGCAAAATTACAGCGAAAAGCACAAATTGTGGCTTGCCGGCGGCGTAACGCCTGAAAATGTTAGTGAACTTGTGCAAAAGTTTGCGCCTGAACTAATTGACGTTTCAAGCGGCGTTGAAAGCCAATTGTGTAAAAAAGATTTTTCTAAGCTGGAAGAATTGTTTAAGAACTTGAGCAGGGATTCTGCATTATAAGAAACCTCTTTGTTTGAATGCAAAAAAAACGAAGTGGAAGCGAGTGTAAAATACACTCTGAGCGTATTTGCAGACTTGCATAAAAACAATCCGAGGATTTTACGAAGTAAAACCGCAGGATTGTTTCACAAAAACGCGAATCGTGTATTTTATACTCGCTGCAACGCAGTTTTTTTTGCATTTCAACGTAACTTTGTTTTGAAATGCATAAGCCCTGATGAAATGCGCAAGGGCATGGAGTACCGCGCAACGCAGTTGCGCGCCGACCGCAGCGAGTGAGCGCGCGAACGAGCGAGGACGGTGAGCGTTAGCGAAGTACGCAACGCCCGACCAGCCGCGAAACGAAGTTTCGCGGCTGGGTGCGCCCTATTTAGTAAAAATATAACCTCGAATTTCATAATTTCTGAAAAGCTTTTTAGATTTATTCCAGGTATATTCGTATTGTTTTATGCACAAAACTGTATTTTTGTCTAAATCGTAGAAAATATAATTTGAACAATTTTCTTTCAAACCAAGACTCAATAGGAATTCTGTAATGTTATATGTTTTTCCGCCATATGATATTTCAGCGCGAGGAAGTTCAATCCCATAGTTGTTATAATATATTTTGTTATGGTATCCCCAAGAACTTTCATTTGTATAAAACTCTTTCATTGCTTTATAGGCAGAAACATCTACATACCCATAACCGTTAGTGTTATAGCTTCCTCTAATTTCATCTTCATCTTTTTTCTTAGCAGAAAATCTAAATAATTCCTTAAAACTTTTTTTGTTTTTATCCTTATCTAACGCCCAGTCTGGCATTTTAAGTTTACTTGGCCAAGTCAAATAACTATAGGCTGAATAAAGTTTGTCGCGGTCTTCTTCGGAAATTTTCTGATCTATTTCGTCTGCATTATAAGCTGCAAGGCGATTATTTTCGGCATCAAACATCTGATATTTTTCAAGCACTTTCATCATACGAGAAAGCTGGCTTTTATGCGCAACGTTTATCAAATTGCAAGGCGTAACCGAAGCAAAAAGAATTATTGCTGCAAGCACCAAAATTGAATATTTGATATAAGCGCCTTTTTTTATAAATGTAAGCACAAACATTATCACGCAGAAAATAATGAACATAAGGCTTGAAAAACGCCAGCCGGTAAATCCATAAGCGTTTAATCTGATTATATATGCCGGAATCTGAACACAAACCAGCGGAATAAATGCAAAGGCGCCGAATTTGTAGAAAAACTTCACTACCGGCTTTTGTTCATATTCTTTAAGAATAAAATAAAAAAGAAAATAGGTTCCAGAAGCAAATGAAACAAACCAGTTAATCTGACCTTTTGGAAAGTGTCTTAAAACAAGAGCTTTTATAAGATAAATATAAAGCAGGCCAACCAGCACAAAGAAAATCGGAAGCAGAATATTAAAAAAGATGATTTTAAAAGCCTTTCCCGAAGATTCTTCCTGGCGTTTATAAAACAGATAATATACAAAAACATTTATGGCAAAAACATAATAGCAGAAGGCCGCGCAGGTTTCATAAATATCTCCAAAATCGTCAAACTTAAAAATCAACTGATTAAAAGCTAAAATCAAAAGCGAAACGCCGCCAAAAAGCACGCTTGCCATTAACAGCGAAAAAAGAAAATGTTTTACGAGATTAGAAAAATAAGTTTGCTGATTTTCTTTTGGGAAAAACACAAAAACTGTAATCAAAGTTGCAGCAAAAAAGATTCCCCAATAATAAAGCGAGCCATAAACAGCATTTCCAAAGCCTTTAATCGCAAAAAATCCTAAAACAGAAGCGGCAAAGCCGGTTGCTATTTGTATCAGATATTTTTTTGCAGGCTTTAATGATTTTGTAAGAAAAGCGGCCGGAATGGAAAAAAGGCAGCCCATAATAAAGGCAAGCGAAATATTCCAAAACGCATCGTCCCAAAAATCTTTAAAATCAACATCACAATCATAAATATGAAGTGTTACAAAAATAAAAGAAATAACGCTAAAGGCAAAAATCACGCGTTGCTCTTTTAGCGACAACAAAATGCTTTTTAAAGCAGATTTAATTCTGGTTGACAGTTTTATTTTTTCGTTCATGCGAAAAGTATAATGTAAGATTTATCGGGCATCAAGAGCAGAACAATTGCATCAATAGTTCAAATAATAATGAAACGAAATCATGAACAAAAAAAATGCGTTGCAGCAAGAGCAAAATACACGATTCGCGTTTTTGTGAAACAATCCTGCGTTTTTACTTCGTAAAATCCTCGGATTGTATTCATGCAAGTCTGCAAATACGCTCAGAGTGTATTTTGCCCTTGCTTCCACTCCATTTTTTTGTTCAAAAATTATTGTTTCTATTGACAGAAACAAACTTATGTTCTATAATGTTTCTATAAACAGTAACTAAAAGGATACTCTTATGACACATTCAGACAACGGATTTTTTGACAGCTTTGGCGGAAAGTATGTAGCAGAAGTTCTGCGCCGCCCGCTTGATGAACTCGAAGTTGCTTTTAATCAGGCTATGAAAGATTCTTCTTTTATTAAAGAGCTTGAAACTATTCAGCGTGATTATATCGGCCGCGAAACACCGCTGCTTTTTGCAGAAACTGCAACAAAACTGCTTGGCGGTGCGCAGATTTATATAAAACTCGAAGGGCTTGCAAACACAGGCGCACATAAAATCAACAATGCGATTGGGCAATGTCTACTTGCAAAACGAATGGGCAAAAAAAGAATCATTGCAGAAACCGGAGCCGGCCAGCACGGCGTTGCAACTGCCGCAGCGTGCGCAAAACTTGGACTCGACTGCACAGTTTACATGGGCGAAGTTGATGTTCGCCGCCAGCAACCAAACGTTGCCGCAATGGAATTATACGGCGCTAAAGTTCACGCAGTTACAAGCGGAAGCCGCACTTTAAAAGATGCCGTAAACGAAGCAATGCGCGATTGGGCCGCAAATCCAGACACAACACACTACGTTCTTGGTAGCGCGCTCGGCCCTGCTCCGTTTCCGGATATGGTTCGCGAATTTCAAAGCATAATTGGCCGCGAAGTAGAACGCCAGGCCGCCGAACGAAACTTAGACGTTGCCGCTATGATTGCCTGCGTTGGCGGCGGTTCAAACTCAATAGGATTTTTTGCCCCATTTATTGACAAAAGCGAGCCTCGCCTTATAGGCGTTGAAGCCGGCGGCGTTGGAGACGGCATTGGAGAGAATGCAGTTAGAATGTCGGGAAAAGCAGCACGCGACGGAATTATGCACGGCTACAAGTCCCGATTTTTACTTGATGAAGACGGGCAGGCACTTCCAACACGCTCAATTTCCGCCGGACTTGACTATTGCGGAATTGGGCCACAACTTGCAACGCTCGGAAAACAAGGCCGCGTAGAGTTTACTTACGCGCGCGACGACGAAGCTCTTGCAGCTGTTAAATTTTTTGCCCGAAACGAAGGCGTTCTTTTTGCAATGGAAAGCGCGCACGCCGGAGCCGAAGCAATCCGCCTTGCCCCTACTCTGCCAAAGAACAAAGCCATTATCGTAAATATGAGCGGGCGCGGCGACAAAGACGTGTTTATCACCTGCCCGGTTTTCCGCCGCCAGGAATGGCTTTCGTTCCTTCACGCCGAAATCGAGCGGCTCGAAAGCGACAAAGATATTCACGATGCAAAGATTATGAACTAGGAGGGGGAAGTCTCCCCCTCGCTCGCACTGCGTTGCTCGCTACCCCTTCCAGCGGGGACACCCCGCAACGCCCCACGTTCACAAAGGAGAAACGTATGAACAAAATTAAACTTATGAGCCACTTAGTGGCCGGCTACCCAACTGACGAACTTTCGTTTACCGCGGCACGCGCCCTTGTAGACGGCGATGCCGACATTCTCGAAATCCAGCTTCCGTTCAGCGATCCAAGTGCAGACGGTCCCGCAATTCAAACTGCGTGCACAAAAGTGCTGCAGCGCGGCTACCGCACCGCAGACGGACTTGCTTTTATTGAGCGGCTTCACAAAGAATTTCCGCAGGTAAAAATCTATCTTATGAGTTACGGCTCGCTTATTTATACTCCAGGCGTTGAAAATTTTTGCAAACGCGCAGCTGCTGCCGGTGTTACCGGAATGATAATTCCAGACTTACCTTTTGATCACGACGAAGGGCTTACAAAAGCCTGCCGCGCAAACGGAATGGAAAATATTCCAGTTGCAGCTCCAAGTATGTCAAAAGAGCGCCTTAGCAAACTTGCGCACGAAGGCTTTCCGTACATTTATGCAGCGCTTCGCACCGGAATTACCGGCACAAACACCGCAATAGAACAGAGCACTCTCGATTTTCTAAAATCAGTTGGAGAAGGCGGAAGCAAAATCTACGGCGGATTTGGAATTTCCAGCGGAGAACAATCGCGCGCACTTGCCGACAATGTAGAAGCAATTGTAGCAGGCTCGGTTTTTGTTCGCCTGATTTCAGAAAATCAAAATGATTCAGACGCACTTTACAAAGCCGTTCGCGCAAAAGCGCAGGAACTCACAAATCAATATTGACACAAACTAAATAAATCATATAATGCTTTAAAAACAACGGGAGCTGGAATTGACCGGCTGAGAGGAAGCTATTGCTTCGACCGAACCTGATTTGGATAATGCCAACGTAGGGATGACTTTCATTCGCTTAACACAGGAGTTTCCATATCAGGAAACTTTTTTGTTTTAACCTAAAAAATGGAGTGTCTGATGGTCAAAGTCAACGGCGAAGAAAAAAATCTGGCAGGAACTTCAATTTCAGATTTTCTAAAAACAACCACTTTCAATCTAAAGTTCATCGCAGTCGAAATCAACGAGCAGATAATCCCAAAAGCAAAATACGGCGAAACAATCATTCAGGATAATGATTCTATCGAAGTTGTAAGTTTTGTAGGGGGCGGTTGATGCAAAAGCAATCTGAAAATCAAAAAATCCCAACCAAGCAGGAAATGAAAGAAGCTCTAACTTGCCGCGTTGGAAATGAAATCACAGAAAAACTTAACAACGCAACTGTTGCTGTAATGGGACTTGGCGGACTTGGTTCAAACATCAGCATTGCTCTTGCAAGAGCCGGTGTTGGCCATTTGATTCTTGCTGATTTTGATTGTGTTGATTTAACAAATCTGAATCGACAGCAGTACAAAGCAAACCAGCTCGGCCAAAAGAAAACGGAAGCACTAAAAGAAAATCTTTTGGAAATTGCGCCTTATCTTAAAATTGACACTTTTGATGTAAAAGTGAGCGAAGAAAATCTCAGTTCAATTTGCGCTCCGGCAAGCGTAATTTGCGAAGCGTTCGACAAAGCCGAAAATAAAGCCATGATTGTAAACTATGTGCTCGAAAATATGAGCGATAAATATTTAGTTGCAGCGTCTGGGCTTGCCGGTTTTGGAAGTTTGAATCAAATAAAAACCCGCCGCCTTTCCCAAAAGTTTTTTTTGTGCGGAGATGAAAAAAGCGACGTAAACAACGGAATTGGCCTTGTTTCTGCGCGGGTTATGGGCTGCGCTGCACACCAGGCGCTCACAGTTTTAAAAATTTTAATTGATGACATTTAAGGAGATTTATAAAAATGGAAGACAAACTGATTATCGCAGGCAGAGAATTTAATTCGCGCTTTATTTTGGGTTCAGGAAAATATTCACTTAAACTCATTGAAGCGGCTGTGCGCGACGCTGGAGCAGAAATAATCACACTTGCAGTTCGCCGCGCAAACACAACCGAAAACGAAAATATTTTGGATTATATTCCAAAAGGCGTAACGCTACTTCCAAACACAAGCGGAGCACGCACAGCAGAAGAAGCCATTCGCATTGCACGCCTTGCCCGCGAACTTGGCTGCGGTGATTTTGTAAAAATCGAAATTATGAAAGATTCAAAATATCTGCTTCCTGATAATTATGAAACAATCAAAGCAACAGAAATTCTTGCAAAAGAAGGCTTTGTTGTTATGCCTTATATGTACCCGGATTTGAATGTCGCGCGCGCCTTAAAAGATGTCGGTGCAGCAAGCATAATGCCACTTGGCGCGCCAATAGGTTCAAACTGCGGCCTTGCAACTAAAACTTTTATTCAAATTTTGATTGATGAAATTGACCTTCCAATTATTGTTGATGCCGGAATTGGAAAACCGTCGCAAGCCTGCGAAGCAATGGAAATGGGAGCCGCTGCAATTATGGCAAACACAGCACTTGCAACAGCCGGCAATCTTCCGCTTATGGCGTCTGCATTTAAAGATGCAATTCAAGCTGGCCGAAAAGCGTACCTTGCTGGGCTCGGCCGCGTTCTCACTCGCGGAGCTAGTGCTTCAGACCCGCTCACAGGCTTTTTGCGAGACTAGCATTTATTTTCATTCATTTTCAAAAGAGACAAAAATGGAAAACAATTATTTTATTGATTCAGAATATCTTCCAAAAGAAGAACTTACAAAAAAGCACCGCTTAGAAACTGATCCGTCTTTCCGCACAAATCATATGCAATATATAGAAGGAATGGAAATTATCAATTCTGATATAAGTCAAAAAGTGCTTTCACAAATGACTTCATATGATTATTCAAAATATACCGCGCGCGATGTTCGCTCCGCTCTTGAGCACACAACCTGTTCAATAGAAGATTTTAAAGCGCTTCTTTCGCCAGCCGCAGAGCCTTTTCTGGAAAAAATGGCCGAGCGTGCCCGCCTTGAAACTTCAAAACATTTTGGAAACACGGTTTACATTTTTACGCCGCTTTACATTGCAAACTATTGCGAAAATTACTGCGTTTACTGCGGCTTTAATTGCTATAATCATATTCGCAGAATGAAGCTTTCTTTCGAACAAATTGAAAAAGAAATGCAGGTTATTTCCCAAAGCGGAATGGAAGAAATTTTGATTTTGACAGGCGAAAGCCGCGCTCAAAGTGATGTAAAATACATTGGCGAAGCGTGCCGTTTGGCAAGAAAATATTTTCGCCTTGTTGGACTAGAAATCTATCCGGTAAACACAAACGAATACCGCTACCTTCACGAATGCGGCGCCGATTACGTTACTGTTTTCCAGGAAACTTACGATACAGAAAAATACGAAAAACTGCATCTTATGGGAAACAAAAGAGTCTGGCCATACAGATTTGACGCACAGGAACGAGCTTTAATGGGCGGAATGCGCGGCGTTGCTTTTTCGGCACTTTTGGGGCTTTCTGATTTTAGAAAAGACGCCCTTGCAAGCGCACTTCACGTTTATTATCTTCAGCGAAAATATCCGCATGCGGAAATGTCACTTTCCTGCCCGCGCCTTCGCCCGATAATCAACAATGAAAAAATAGACCCGCTGGACGTTCACGAGCGCCAGCTTTGCCAGGTTTTGTGCGCTTACAGAATCTTTTTACCTTTTGTTGGAATTACAGTTTCGTCGCGCGAAAGTGCCCAGTTTAGAAACGGAATTGTAAAAATAGCCGCTACAAAAGTTTCGGCCGGCGTTTCAACAGGAATTGGCGACCACGAAAGTAAATACGAAGGAAAGCAAAAAGAACAGGTTGGCGACGAACAGTTTGAAATCAACGATTCGCGAAGCTTAAAAACAATGTACAACGATATTTCAAATCAAGGCTTGCAGCCAGTTTTAAACGATTATCTTTATGTCTGAAATAATTTGCGTCACAAACAGAATATTAGTAAAAGAAGATTTTCTCAAGCAAATAGAAAAAATCTGCGAATGCGGCGAATGTAAACCGCGCGCAGTTTTACTTCGCGAAAAAGATTTACCGCAAAATGAATATTTAGAACTGGCCGCAAAAGTACAAAAAATCTGCAGCAAATATAATGTAGCTTTTATTTCGCACACTTTTTTGTGCGGCCAGATTCTACACTTACCTTTACAAAAATTAACCGAACTTTCAGAAACCAAAGAAATCACAAAACTTCCAAAAAACATAAAAATTGGAACTTCAGTTCATTCTGTAGAAGACGCAAAAAACGCGCAAATACTTGGCGCAAGCTATTTAATCGCCGGGCACATTTTTGAAACCGATTGCAAAAAAGGCTTAAAAGGTCGCGGCCTTAGTTTTTTAGAACAAGTAACAAAAGCCACAAAACTTCCAGTTTACGCAATTGGCGGAATCACGCCGCAAAACTACAAAAGCGTGCTCGAAAGTGGCGCAAAAGGCGCTGCAATTATGAGCAGCGCAATGGTCACAAAAAATCCGGCTGAACTATTCGCTGCATTTTAGAAAACATTTTTTTGTCGGCAGCAATTGTACTTCCGGTTGTAGTTAACATATTTCCCGTAATTGTTGCGCTGCAACCGCTTTCGAATGCTTTTCTGCCATTTTCGCTCAAAAGTTTTCGGCCGGCTGCAAGCCTAATATCAGCTTGTGGATTAATAAAACGAAACATAGCAAGCGTTCTTAAAATCTCAGCTTCCGTTAAAGGCAAAACATTTTCCAAAGGACTTCCTTTTATCGCCATTAGTGCATTAATTGGAATCGAACGAATATTAAGTTCGCTAAGCAACAAAGCCATATCAATTCTATCTTCAAAAGATTCACCCATTCCAATAATTCCACCGGAACAAACAAAAAGCCCTTCGTTTTGCGCCATTTTAATATTTTCAATCTTCATATCAAAACTGTGGCTCGTACAAATTTTTGGAAAATAATTTCTTGAAGTTTCAATATTACAATGATAACGCGAAACGCCGGCTTTTTTTAACGCCCGAAACTGCTCTTTCGAAAGAAAGCCCATTGAAGCACACAAATTAATTTTCAGCTCTTTATGAAGTTTTTCAAAAACAAAAATTGCTTTATCAAAATCTTTACCAGCAAGCGATTTTCCGGCTGTAACAATTGCAATTCGATTTACGCCTTCATTTTGATTTACTTGCGCAATATCAAAAATCTGCTGAAAATCCAAAAAATCATATTCGTTGCAACCAGCTTTATTATGAATACTTTGCGCACAAAACTTACAGTTTTCGCTGCAACAACCACTTTTACCATTTATAATAGAACACAAATCAATTCTTTCACCGCAAAAATGCTTTCTGATTTTATCAGCGCAAAAAGTTAATTCTTTAAGCTCGCAATTTTCAAAAAAAGACAAATCATCATTTTTGCAAAGCCGTTTACCATTAATAATTTCAAGCGTAAGTTCATTCAAAGACAGCATAGATTTTCTCGTGAAAATCATAATACAAAAAAAGCCCGTAATTGTAAACCTTCACCACAAACATAAGTTTACATTAATTCAGAAATTCAAAATTCTAAAAGCTCATAAACGCTTTTAGGATTCAAACATATTTTCTTCGCAAAAGACAATAAAAAAGGCAGCCGAACCTACGACTGCCACAAATTAGGAGCATATTTTTCTTAAATTAAAATCTTAAATCAATAACAGTTTGATTAAAGTTTTCCGCCTTCAACAACAAGTGCATCAGCATCAGAATTAGGACCATAAACAGCGCGCAAAGTTGCTTCATAATCAGCGTGAAAAAACTTTTCGCCAGCCAAAGCCTTAATTTCGTCGTTAATCCAGTTCAAAAGCGAAGCATTTCCCTTAGTTACAGCCGGTGCAATAGTATCAAGAGAGCCAAGAGATTCAATTCCAACAGTAAAGCCCGGATTTTCAATAGCCCAAGCCAAAACTTCAGTATTATCAGTTGAAAGGCCTGCGCCGCGACCGTCGAGCAAAGCGTTGTATGCTTCAGAATACTGGTCAAACTTCAAAAGATTTACTTTCGGATAATTTTCAGTAAAGAAAGTTTCAGCAGTTGTTCCCTTAGAAACAATCAAAGTTTTGCCGTTCAAATCTTCAGGCTTACGAATAATATCCTTGTCGCTAGAAACAACGCCAAGCGCACACTTCATATAAGGAAGCGCAAAATCAACCTTTTCTGCACGAGCAGGAGTTACAGTAAAGTTTGCAAGAACAAGGTCAACCTTGCCAGTTTCCAAAACTTCAACACGAGCAGCAGCCTCAACCGGCACATACTTAACCTTTACACCAAGATCCTTAGCAATACGGTCTCCAAAATAAACATCGTATCCCTGATACTTACCAAACTCGTCTACATAACCAAACGGCTTTTTGTCGCTAAAAACCGCAATCTTAATAGTACCGCTTTTTTTAATTTCTTCAACAGTACGAAATTTTGCCTTTGATTTTGCAAAAGCAGAAAATGAAGTCAATGCCACAAGGCTCAAAGCTATAATTGTTTTAATAGATTTTCTCATAAGTTCACCTCGTCTTAAAATCAAGATGCTTACTTATATCATTTATTACCTACTAAGTCAATAGGTTAAGAACAAACTACATAAGCCGGAAAAATAAAGTTCTGCGGACTGTTTTTAGCGAGGCTCCGAGCAGCTATGCTGCGAAGGCGGCAATAATAGATTTTTATAATAAAAATTTGGGCGTTCCCGGCTGCTCCGCTTCGCTCCGCAGCCGGTCGGGCGTTACGCAATTCCGCTTCGCTTCAGCCTACGCACTCCCTCGCTCACTTCGTTCGCTCGGTCGCTTGCGTGGGCCGTCGCAACCTTCGGTTGCTCCGTTGCTCCATGCCCTAACGCATTTTTTTCAATTAATTTTTGTTTCGGCTTTCAAATTCAAAGTTGCTCAAAAATTTCTTAGCGCGCTCAGTTTTAGGATTCGTCCAAAATTCTTGAGGCGTGCTAATTTCTACAATTTCGCCTGCGTCCATAAAAACAATTTTGTCGGCAACAGCGCGGGCAAACTGCATCTGGTGAGTTACAATGAGCATTGTTTTTTTATCATTGGCAAGATTCATCATAACATCAAGAACTTCGCGAACCATTTCAGGATCCAGCGCTGCAGTAACTTCATCAAAAAGCATAACTTCCGGGTGAAGACAAAGCATTCTTACAATTGCAACGCGCTGTTTTTGGCCGCCACTAAGCTGTCGCGGATACGCATTTTTTTTATCTGCAAGACCAACGCGCTCAAGCCACATTTCAGCTTCTTTTTGAACCTCATCAATATTCAAATTAAGTTCGTGCGCATGTTTTGGGCCAAGCAAAAGGTTTTTCATTACAGTTAAATGAGGAAACAAATCATAACTTTGAAAAACCATTCCAATTTTCTGGCGAATTTTATGCATATCTTTTTTGCGGTTAGAAATAACCTGTCCGTCCAGCAAAATCTCGCCACTCTGAATAGGCTCAAGTCCATTTATACAACGCAGCAAAGTAGATTTTCCGCAACCAGAAGGCCCAAGAATAACAATAACTTCGCCTTTTTCTACGCTCAAAGAAAGGTCTTTTATAATAACATTTGAATCATAAGCTTTATTAATATTTTTTAATTCGAGTAATGGCATTTAATCTTCCCTTTCATTTTGATTCACAAATTTTTCAATTTCGTTTGCAAGTTTATTATATTTTGATTTTTCAATAAAATAGCAAATCAAAAAAATAACAAACATGACGATATAAAAAAAACTTCCTGACCGAATATCAAAAGATGTAAAAAATCCGGTTGAAATTATTAATCCAAAAATGAATAAAAGAATCCAATAAAGATTCACAAATCCTGTTACCGTAACAGTTCGCTCTTCAGAATCAATTTCAATTTTTCCATGCATTGCACCCGCGGTGCTTTTTCTAAAAAACGAAATCCGAACTAATTTATTGCGAAAAAAATAATTATTTTCGTCTATAACTTTACCTTTAAGAGACGGAAAACATTCACCATGCCCAAGCGACTCAACAAATCTTGTTATTTTATCTGTAGCATTTCCAAGAGTATGAAGCTCGATTGTTCTTTTAAAAACTGGAATTCCATAAGAATAATAAAAGATACACCATAAGCCTAAAAACAACATATCTAGAATCATAATAAACACATAAATAATACAAAAAATACTAATTAAAGAACTACCAAACATAATTACATCTTACATTAAAAAGATTTTTTATAAAAGATAAAACGCCGTTTGCTGAAAAACGCGTATTTTTTAGCGCTGGCGTTTTTCTATTGCCCGTGCTGCTAAACTCAAAATCCAGCAAACCGCAAAGTACATCATAAAAATTACAAAGTACACGGCAATACTTGCAGTTGGAACTGTGAGCCGGTTTGCTTCTATTATTTGCTGGCCGATTTTTACAACCTCTATTACACCGACAAAAACCACAAGCGAAGTTGTCTTTATCATTCGGGTAATCAGGTTCATACTTAGTGGAAGGAGCGGGCGCAGGGTTTGCGGAATTATTATATAGAAGAAAATCTGGCGCTCGGTTAGCCCGATTGCGCGCCCGCTTTCGTACTGGTGTTTTGGAACACTTTCCAAAGCTCCACGAACAAGGTCTCCCATTTCGGCAGTTCCCCAAAGAGTAAACACAAGAATACTTGCAGCTTCGCCGCTAAGCGAAATATCAAACATTCTCGTAAGTCCGTAATAAGCTAAAAACAACAAAACCATTTGCGGCATAATTCTCATAAACTCAAGATATATTCGGCAAATAATTTTTACACCACGATTTTTTGCTGTCATCAACATTCCAAAAAGAAATCCAAAAACTATTGAAAGTGCAACTGAAACAAGGGCAATCCAAACTGTAACCCAAAGACCGCCCAAAAGTCGCAGCGAATTTGTTCCCATTGTAAGAACACCAAAAGCCTGTTTGATTGCACTAATCATATTAACGTCCGAATTGAGCATAACGCAATCTCCTTTCGGCAAATGCCGCAATCAATGAAATTGGCAAAAGAAGTACAAAATAAGCAAGGCACAGCAACAAAAGCGATTCTTCTGTTTTGTAATAAAGCCCGATTAAATCTTTTGCAACGTACATTAAATCAGCTAAAGCAACCGCAGAAAAAACGGAAGTTTCTTTTATCATAAACATTACGTTTGCACAAAATCCGGGAATTGCAACCGAAACTGCCTGAGGCAAAATAACGTACTGTGTAACCTGGCGCGGAGTAAGTCCAATGCACTGCGCACTTTCAATTTGAATTTTTGAAACTGATTCAAGAGCGGAACGGAAAGTTTCTTCCATATAAGAACCACCAAGAAATGTAAGACCAATTATCGCACAATGAACAGAACTAAGTTTAATTCCCATTCTTGGAAATGCAAAATACAAAAAAAACAGTTGAATCAAAAGCGGTGTGTTTCTTGAAAGCTCAATATAAACACCAACAATGCGGCGAATAAACGGAACTTTAAAATATTTTATGAGCGCACACACAAGCCCCAAAACAAGCGATAAAAAAATTCCGATTAGCGCAAGCCTTAGTGTAAGAGCCGCAGCTTCTGTGTACATCGGTAAAACTTTTCTAATAAACGCAAAATCCATTGTTATAATATAATGGAATAATGCCCTAGCGTAAAGATAGGTAAAAACTGCGAAAATGTATAAAAACTTTTACTTTCCAATTACAAAAATTGCAGGAATTTTTGCAAGCTCAGGGATTTTTTCTTTTTTCCATTCGGCAACTGTGCGGGTTTTTATATATTCTTCAGCGCAGGTAATTCCAGCGGCAATGCAAAGTTTTGTTTTTGGATTTAAGGCGCCCAAAATTGTTTCAATCATTTTTGCATTGCGATACGGAGTTTCTATAAAAAGCTGCGTTTGATTTTCGTTTTGCACTTTTTGCTCAAGTTTTTTAAGCGCTTTGATTCGTTGTGGAACTTCTACTGGAAGATAGCCGTTAAAAGCAAAACTTTGGCCATTAAAACCACTTCCCATTACAGACATTATGATTGAAGAAGGCCCAACAAGTGGAACAACTTTGTATTTGCGCTGCTGTGCAATTGCCACAACATCGGCACCCGGATCTGCAATGGCCGGGCAGCCCGCCTCACTAATTATGCCAACTGGCTCACCTTTTTTAAGCGGATCTAAATATTCGCCAATAAATTTACGGTCGGTGTGGCGGTTCAACTCGTAAAAAGTAAGCGTATCTATGTCGATTGATTTTTCAACTTTTTTTAGAAAGCGGCGAGCCGAACGAATATTTTCTACAATAAAATGTTTGATTCCAACGATAATGTCGCGATTGTAAGCTGGCAAAACCTGATTTATTTCTGTTTCACCAAGAGTTACGGGAATAAGATAAAGTGCTGTTTCCATAAACTTCTCCTTACATTAGTTTTTCAGCAGCGGCTTCCCAAGCGGCTGTTGTTTCTTCAATTTGTGTCGACAAAGCTTCTATTTCGCGCTGAACGGCTTTTGCTTTTTCGCCGTTAGAATAAACTGCCGGATCTGCCATTTTATTTTCCAGCTCGGATTTTTTTGTTTCGAGTTCGGTGATTTTTGCTTCAAGCCGGGAAACTTCTTTTTCGAGTTTGCGGCGTTCTGATTCCAGGCGTTTTTGTTCTTCCCAGGAAAGTTGGCCAGATGTCGCTACATTTTCATTTGACGATAAATTTGAGCAGGCGTTGCGGGCGGCGTTTGAGCCCGCAGAGGGGGTAGCGGACAAGCCAACAAAGCTCCGAGAATCGTCCTGCTTGCAGGAACGATTCTCGGAGCGACTTGGCTTGGGAGCGAGGGGGAGACTTCCCCCTCCTTCCATATTTTTTTCCATTTGTTCGATGTAGAACTGGTAGCCGCCGACAAAATATTTGTACTGGCCGTGTTCCAAGTGAAGAACTTTTGTAGCAAGCTGTTCGATAAAGCCGCGATCATGGCTGACAAAAATTACTGTTCCGCCAAAGCCGCGAAGCGCCTGCAAAAGAACATCTTTGGAATGAATATCAAGGTGGTTCGTTGGTTCATCGAGAACTAAAAGATTTACCGGGCTGAGCAAAAGCTGCAAAAGCGCAATGCGCGATTTTTCACCGCCGGAAAGAACATCGAGGCTTTTGTAAACATCGTCGCCACGGAATAAGAAAGCGCCAAGCATATCGCGGAGCTTTGGAATTAGTTCGAGCGGGGCGCGGGCTTCTAGGTAATCTAAAATTGATTCTTTGCCGCGAATTGTTTCCGCGTTATCCTGAGAAAAGTAGCCAACTTTCACACCCGCGCCCGGCACGAGTTCGCCTGTAAAGGCCGAATCTTCGCCGGCAATTATGCGTAAAAGCGTAGATTTTCCCGCACCATTTCGGCCGGCAACAACAAGGCGCTCGCCGTTTTCAAGTGTGAGTTCAAGTTTATCAAGAACGTTGTTCGCACCGCCGTCGTACGACTTTGTAATATCGTGAAGCCGCAATACAAGCCGTCCGCTGTGCGGAGCCGGCGGAAAACTAAAATGTATTTTCTTAAGCGATTCTGGAATTTCGATTCGCTCCATTTTTTCGAGGCGCTTTTGATATTCCTGTGCCTGCGCAGCCTTTGTTGCTTTATAGCCAAAACGGCGAATAAAATCTTCGAGCTTATTAATTTCTTCCTGCTGCTGCTCGTAAGCGGCTATTAGAGTTTTTAATTCAACTTCGCGAACTTTTTCATAGTGGCTGAAATTTCCCGGATAACGCTTTAATTCTCCATTAAAAAGTTCATAAACTTCGTTGATTGTAACGTCCAAAAAATATCTGTCGTGACTTACGAGCAAAAAGCCGCCGCGATAATTTTGCAAAAACTGTTCAAGCCAGTTTCTGGCTTCTATATCAAGATAGTTTGTAGGTTCGTCTAATAATAAAATGTCTGGACTTTGCATAAGTGCTTTTGCCAGCGCGATACGCATTTGCCAACCGCCAGAAAATTCTGCGGTGTCGCGGTCAAAATCTGAACGGGCAAAACCAAGTCCAAGCAAAACTGATTCAGCAGCAGCCTCTCGTCTATGCCAGCCGCTTTCTTCCAAAGCCTGAATCAATTCAGCCTGCTGAATTACAAGTGCGTCTGTATTTCCTTGTCCAGCTTCAAGCTGCGCTCCAATTTCGTCTATTTTGCGCTGCATTTCGTAGCCAAACTCAAAAGCCTTATCAGCTTCCTGACGCAAAGTGCAGCCATGATGTGTAAGCCCGCTTTGTGGCAAATAAGCAATTCGGCTATTTTTTTGAACTGCACGATTTCCGCTATCTGGCGGAACAAGTCCCGCAAGAACTTTTATGAGTGTAGATTTTCCAGCTCCATTTGCGCCGGTAAGCGCAACTTTTGAGCCGGTTTGCAAATTTATAGTTACGTTTTTTAGAATATCACGGTCGCCAAAAGCAAGCGACACCTGAGAAAATTGAACAAATGCCATATAATTTCCTAAGCGCCAGCGGCCTTAAACATTATTTTTTTAGATAAATAATTACAGGACTTACACTGCGACTCTTTATCTGATTTCCGCTGAAAGTTGAGCCTGTTGTATCTTCAAGTCTAAGAGCTCCGTCTTCAAGTTTATAAAGGAAATTCACTTCGTGATTCATTCCGTCAAATTTCATTGTCAAAACGCCGTCGTAAGAAGAAGCAAGCCCTTTTGCAAGCGAATACTTTACAGAAGCTGAACCAGTTCCCTTTGTTCCAGCGTCCAAAATAGAAGGAACAAGCAATTTATAACCAGACCAGCGGAAAGAACCGTCTTCGCTAAAATTAATTTTTCCGTAACTTGAACTAGAATAAATCGGGCCATGTGACCAAATCTGAAGATAAGCCTGGTTTCGGCGTTCTTTTTCTGCATTTACAATATCAGCAACGCTTTCAGAAATTGTCACAAAATTCAAATCCTGAGGTTTTCCGCTTGAATCTGTATAACGCAAAACAATATAATTTGGTCTGCGGTAGATGATTTTCAAAGGAATTCCGTTGAGCGTATATTCATTTGAATCTTTTTTTGTATAACCGTCAAAATCCCAGTTTTCGTGAATTTCGTTTGTATTAAGAGAAACTTTCTTTTCAGTTTCATCAATTGTAAATTTATAAAGCGGATGCATTCACGCAAGGTCGATATTTTTACTGTCAATCATCGAACGGAAATAATCCGGATACCAGACATTTTCCTTAATTGTATTCCATTGACTGTCGTTTTCCTGTTTTGCAACAACTTTAGTTCCGCCAACCGGCTGACCAGAAGCATCTGTTTCATAAAGTTTTAGATTATAAGAAAAACACCAGCCCATAGTTCCGTCATCAGTTAAGATTCTGTACCAGTCTCCTTCAAGCGGAGTTTTTCCAGCCATTGGCTTTTGACCTTCGCCTTTGTACAAAATCTTTATTGTTTCACCTTTTCGCAAACGATAAACCTGCTTTGCAGTATTTACTGGCTCTGCGCGGCACGGAAGTCCGTCAAGTTTTACAGAAGCGTAGGTCAAAGCATTTTCTTCATATTTAGCTGCAATAGATTTTATTTTGATTTTTTTAACCGGCTCTGTAAGCTGCCACAAAGCAACTTCAATCTTTTTGCCCTCTTTTGTTCCAATAACATAAACGTGCGAAATATTTGATTTTATGTAAACCGGAACAATATCGCCACTTTTTATCTGATGCTCTGGAATTGTCCAAAGAACAACCGAGTATCCCATAATTTTATCGCTGCAAGAAGTAAAAAGCAGAGAAATAAAAATTGTTAAAGCTAAATAAAATTTTTTCATAATAAATTAGAGCTGAACTCCAGTTTTGATTTTTTCGTTAAAGCGGTCGAGTTTTTTTCCTTCGAGAGGATTTGGCTCGCCGGCTAAAACTTTGCGAAGTGCGTCCATTTCTTCACCGTTGAAATTTACGCCATTATTCATATTATTTATAAAACTTTCTGTTGCCATTGGAGCAACTTTTCGGCACATTTCCAAAATTACTTCGGCATACACGCGAATTTCGTACTGAGCGTGACTGTCGAGGCGAAGTTTCAAGAAATGAAAGAGATTATGCAAATCCATTTCCCAGTAAAATTCTGTATAAAGCGAAAGCGGAAGATTAATTCTTGCAATTTCGCGAGCAAGACCGTTATCTATAAGTTCGCTGTAATTTTCGTAAGCTTCTTTCTGGCCTGCTTCAAGCTGATTTATGATTTTTTCAGCAGTTGATTTATCAAAAGCCTCATTAGAACGGCCTTGTTTGTTGTCTTTACTTTGAGGAGCAACTTTATCTGCCTGCGGAACATAAAATTCGTCTTTCATAATTGAGTAACGGCCAGAAACTTCATTCATACGACCAGTTCTGTGACGAACCCATTGTCGAGCAACAAAAATCGGCATTTTTACATGAAAGGTCATTACAACCTGTTCAAACGGAGATGTGTGCTGATGTCGCAAAAGATAATCAATTAAAGCGCCATCTTGGCTAACTGTTTTTGTTCCTTCACCGTAAGAAACGCGGGCCGACTGAACGATTCTCTGGTCTCCGCCAAAATAATCTACAAGTCTTACAAAACCTTTGTCTAATACCGGATATTCTTTATCCAAAATTGCTTCAGCTTCGGGAACAATACAATGTGCCATACAAATCCTCAAAAATTAAAAATATAATCAAACAATGTCTCAAAACATTATTTAAGTGCCGCTTTTTTTTTACAAAAAGTGCTAAAAAAAATAGAACAGATTTTTAGTCTGTTCTATATATAATAGCTTAAAACATTGTTACTTTCAATTATGATTTTGATTCAGTATCATCTTTTACATCAACAACTTCGGCTTTTACTTCGTTTTTTGATGAAAGATAATCAAAAGCAATAAGTGCAACACCGGCAAGTAAAGTTACAATACCAATCAATCTGATTATTGCGTTTCCAAGCGAACGTGGTGAAATCAAAATTAGAACAACAGCAGCTGCAAGCAACAAAAGATTTTCTACAATATAGCGCTTTCGTTCAATTCCAGAATCCTTCAAAAGTGCTGCTGCATAAAAACCTATTGCAGCCGAAGCTAAAAGATAGATTATTAAAACCCAAATCATAGCCGTCCACGCAGCTCCACCAATCGCAAGCGGAAACAAAACAGCCATTGCGCCAGCAATAATACTTACAACGCTTTTTATGAGAATTGTTTTTCTATAGTATAAATCATCAAAAATCTCTTTTGTAAATTTGAGACAGTAAATACCGTAAGCAATAGCCGCAAGTCCAATCATCACAACTACAAGCTTAATCCAAAAAGACGGAAAAATGATTACTAGAAGCCCTAAAATTGACGCAAGAATACCAGAAATAAAATACCATCTCTTCATACGAGATTCCTCCACTATTTATATAAGATAAATTTACGAGCCTAACGAAATAAAGTCAAGAAAATATTTAATTTTTTTTGAATTTTCACTTGACACAAATGCGTAAAACATATATCTTAATAACACTTAATGGAGCGATACCAAAGCGGTCGTACTGGGGCGGTCTTGAAAACCGTTGATCTTCACGGGTCCGGGGGTTCGAATCCCTCTCGCTCCGCTAAAAATGGAAGCGTGGTAGAGCGGTAATACAACGGATTGCTAATCCGTCACTTCCGTAAGGGGTGGGCAGGTTCAACTCCTGTCGCTTCCGAGAAAGCAGTTCTACTGCAC
>JAGCVK010000040.1 GCA_017962415.1 Treponema sp.
AACAACATATACAAGCTGATTAAAAGCCCAGTCGTCGTGGCGGGATATTGCAGTTCCAATATCCTGAGTGATATAAACAGAAGTTCCATCCTTGCGGAGGAGAACCTTCTCGTGATTATCTTCGTCTTTACCCTTACCTACTACATCAGTTACATCGATGCGGACAGAACCATCTTCAGCCTTAAAGAAAACGCCCTTTTCAAGGCCCTTCATAATTTCATCTTTTCCCTTAAGGTAAGTTTCGCTTTCAAAGTAGTATTTATCAAAGCTGATTCCAGTGCGCTCGTAAGTTTCTTTTACACCATTGAAAGTCCATTCGTTCATTTTTTCCCAGAGGGCACGAACTTCAGGGTCTCCGGCTTCCCACTTAATCAGCATATCTTCTGCCATCTGAGCAGCTTCCGGATGAGCTGTTTCAGGCTTATCTTTTTCGCCCTTGAGATATTTATCAAACTCAACATAGCACTGGCCAACAAAGTGGTCACCTTTCATTCCGAGACTTTCCGGTGTATCACCATTTGCTTCGTGAAAGAGTTTATATGCGAGCATAGATTTACAGATATGAACACCGCGGTTATTAATAAGGTCTACCTTGTAAACTTCGGCACCGGCAGCCTTAAGAATGCGGCTAACTGATTCACCAAGCGCGTCGTTACGAACGTGTCCAAGGTGAAGCGGCTTATTTGTATTTGGAGAAGAAAATTCAATCATTACACGGCGGCCTTCGAGAGGCTTTTTTCCGTCGCTGTTGAGTGAGCCGTAAGAATCTCCCTGAGCTTTAACTGCCGCAAGAATTGGGCTTGCAGCGCCGGCTTTATTGAGTTTTACGTTTACATAAGGACCAACAGCGATAAATTCACCAAGTGTTTTATCTGTGATTTTTGCAGCAACGCCGGAAGCAATCTGTGGAGGAGCCATTCTAAGAGCCTTTGCAAAAGAAAACATCGGGCTACCTAAATCGCCCATTTCCAGATTCGGCGCATTCTGAACTACAATGCTTTCTGCACTAACAGTTTCTGCTTCCGGATTTTTTTCTTTAATAAACTCATTCAAAGCCGCAGCAATAATTGCACGGCAAGTCTCTTTTGCATCTGCCATAAGATTCCTCTATATATTAATATCTGATTTGAAAAAAATTATTAGTATTATAAAGAAATAGCCAGTTGAACGCAATAATTATTCGCCAATTACATTAATCTGGCAAAGCTTCATAGCAGAAAGCGCCGTTTTGTGACTTTCTGGACTTACACACGCGCAGCATCTACATTTGCTGTGGCTTCATCAAGAATGATGATTGGCGCATCTTTCATAATTGCTCGTGCAATTGAAATACGCTGCTTTTCACCGCCACTTGGGCCAACAATTGCGGTAGTTGCGTTGGCTGGGATTTTGAGGGAGATGTTGTTGATGATTTTTCGCTTGTCGTAGGCAAAGTCGATATTGTGAGCTTCGATGTCGAGTAACGGGGGCGTTGCGGGGATAACCAGCGAAGCTGGTTTACCCCCCCCGCAGAAGGGGTAGCGAAAGACGGCTTGCCGGCTGAAGCGAGGGGAAGGCTTCTCGATTACTCAAAAAAAGTGCTAAAAACAAAAAAAAGGCTTCCGAAAACCGGAAGCCTCTATGTGAGCTACACTGGATTCGAACCAGTGACCCACGCCTTAAAAGGGCGTTGCTCTACCTACTGAGCTAGTAGCCCAACTCATTCTTGCGAATGTTCCACTAATATATACGCTTTGCTAAAAAGTGTCAATAGCAATTCTTTTATTTTTTATATTTTTTTATTAAAATTTTATAGAAATTGTTAATCCGGTTGGAGTAATTGCAGCCTTTACTCCGCCTGATTTTTTTTCAAATTTTGCATAAAAGCCTTTTGTATGCATATACGGAACAAGAAATCCGCAAGTAGTTCCCAAAATAGCGCCAACCAAAACATCTGTAAAAAAGTGATTTCCGCTTGCCATTCTAAGGCCACCAGTTAAAGCTGCCAAACCAAACGAAATTCCTGCAACCCCATATTTCCAGCCAGAATCAGGATAACATTGACTAAAAACCATTGTAGTAAAAGCCGCTCCGGCAAACGCAATTGTTGTGTGTCCAGAAGGAAACGAGCAATTCCAGTCTCCGTCTTCAACTTTATCTAAAGGATAATCATCGAAATACATATAAGGCCGCGCTCTGTAAACAAAAAACTTAAGCCACTCTTTGATTCCATTTGCAAGCAGCAAAGTTTCAGCGTACATAGTGCCAATTGTGAGCCACTCTTTGCCTGGCATAATTGCAAAAATTGCCGGAGTTGCCATAGAAAGAATCAAAGTGCCGGTTCCTACAATATGAAGCGGCTTACTATAAGGATTCATAAAAACCTGATCTAAAACCGGAATATCGCTTTTATTCAACTTCAAAGAATCGTATTCATTTTCTTTAAGATGAAGAATATTATTGCAAATAAGTGCCGAGCCAGAAAGTGCAACACCCGTTCCAAGCAAAATTCCATCATTTACAGGATTCAATTCAAACGGCTGCTCATACTCAAAAAGATTCGCAAAAAGCCCGTTTTGTACAAAAACTAACAAAAAGGAACAAATAAATATTTTACGCAGAGATTTTTTTGCAAATTTAAAAATCATAAAAACTCCTTAATAAACACCAAATTAACGGTGCTTCATAATGCAGAAAATTAGTGGCATTTTTAGCTTTTATTTTTTTGCAGAATTTGATTTTTTAATTGCCTTTTTTATACAATCAAAAGTTTCAATACTAATATCGTGCTCAATTTTGCAGGCATCTTCTGCGGCAACACTTTCGGAAACGCCGATGGAAACCAGAAGCTCTGTAAGAACTGTATGGCGCTCATAAATCCGCTCGGCAATTTCAAGGCCGGCAGGCTCCAAAGTAATATTTCCGCTTTCAGAAATTTTTATGTAATGCTCTTTTTCAAGATTGTGAACAGTCACACTTACCGAAGGACGAGAAAAGTTCATTGCACGTGCAATATCAATCGAACGAACATCACCTTTTTTGGACAAAACCAAAATAGTTTCCAAATACATTTCGGCAGATTCTCTGATTTGCATATTATTTCTCCAGTTAGATTTCTATAGTCTTATTTTCTTTCATTATAGCTAAAAATGCTTTTTTTGGAATAGGCCGAGAAAAATAAAAGCCCTGAAGATAATCGCAGCCATTTTTTACAAGCCATTTTGCCTGAGTTTGAGTTTCAACCCCTTCGGCAAGAACTGTCATTCCCATTGCTTTTATCATTTTTATTGTTGCGGCAAGCGCCTTTTCAGCCCTTTTATCTGAAAAAGCCGCCCAAACAATAAATTTGTCGATTTTTATCATTTTAAAAGGAAGATTCAGCATATAATTCATATTTGAATAGCCCGAACCATAATCATCAAGCGAAAGTTCAAAACCAGCCAAAGAAAGATCCTGCATATTTTTTAAAAGGATTTCTGGAGTGTGAGCCGCAGCGGTTTCTGTTATTTCAAGATTGATTATTGAAGAAGGAATTTGATAAACACTTTGAATCTTTAAAATCTGCTCGGCAAGAATTTCCTGCATACATTGCGCAACCGAAAGATTAATATCAATTTTTTTGATTCCATAAGCTTCAATATCAATTTGCGAAAGAGCCAGACAAACTGATTCAAAAACATATTCGCCAATGCGCAAAATTGCGCCAGCTTTTTCTGCAATCGGAATAAAATCTTCTGGAGAAATAAATTTTCCGTTTTCATCTTTTAAGCGCACAAGCGCTTCTGCACCAATTAACTTTTTTTCGACAGAAGAATAAATCGGCTGATAAAAAACATCAAAACGATTTTCTGTAAGCCCGTTTCGCATAGAATGTTCAATGTAAATCGTGCGCTTTCGATATTTTAAATCAATTTCATTTGCAAAAACCACAGACTGCTTATAACGCTCATCTGTAGAAACCATATTTATAATATCAAAAACTTCTTCGGCAGATTCTGCATCTTGAGGGCAGCAAATTACACACAATCTGATATAAAGTTTTAATTCAACCGTATCATTTATCCATGCTTTTTGAAATCTTGACTGCAAAATAGAAATTGCTTTATCTATTTTTTCACGTTCAGAATTTTTTACAAGAACACAAAAGCAGCCTTGATTTAAATAAAAAGTATTTTGATACGAAAAATTCTGCATTAAAAAACTGCCAACTGATTTTAAAAGCATATTTTGGCGGTTAATTCCAAAAGTGTTGGCAATAAAAATCATATCATCAATATAAATAGAAATGCAGCTGAAATCTGAAAGAACACAAAGATTGTGACTTACAAAACGCTGAAACGCAATGCTATTCAGCGTTTTTGTTGCAGAATCAACAAGCTCTTCTGGTTTTTGAATAAAAAAGAAGTAAACCAAAGTTACAAGCGCCATTCCAAAAGATTCAACCAAAAGTCCATAATGCAAAAACTGAAGCAGCGAAGTGAACAAAATTGTAATCAAATAAAAAAACGTAATCTGCTGTTTTTCTTTTGAAATTAGTTTTCTAAAAACTATAATTAAAATAAACGAAAGCAAAACATAATAAGTTTTTGCAACCGCAAACGAATAAAACCAAAAATTATAACTTCTTAAATAGCCAACAATCGGGTCAATCAAAAAAACAGTTACAAAATGATTTTTTAAGAGCAAACCAAGCCACACAATAAAAACTGCATAAAAATACGGAATAAACATTGCGCATTTTAAAAAGCGTTTTGATTTTACATCAAGCCGGCTCGAAACATCTAACGCTGAAAAATTATAAGCCGCAAAAAGAAGCGCAAAAGTTATATTTGCTGTGTAATAAAACGCTTCTAAAACCCACAAAAGTCCAAGCGGATAATCCAAAAAATGAACTTCTATATAAGAAGCACTTAATTCCAAAATAGTTGTAATTGTTACATCAGATAAAATTGCAAGAAAAAGAATATTTTGAAAAGTCAGAAGGCTTTTTTTCTGAAAGTAAAAAAATATTGTAATACTTTCTATAAAAAGAGCCGCAACCGCATATTGATAAATCTGTACCAAATTAAAATCCCGTTTTTGAACGCAGAGTCTTTATAAAAAGCTGAAAAACAATCTTGAATGAATTAGGTCTCTTATGCAAAGTATAATCCACAAATAAACTCTGGTCAAACTTTTTGAAAAGTAAAATGCGCAAACTCAAATTAAGTTTTTTACATCACAATTTGACTTATAACAGTTTTAATGTGTTCGCTTTGATTTCAACGTTTTTCCCATTGAGATATACACTGCTTTTTTTTATAATGATTATATGATTTACAAAATTTTTATTGACGGAAAAGAAGGCACAACTGGCCTTAAAATTTTTGAGCGTTTTGAAAAGCGCAATGATATTGAAATCATTACAATTGATGATGATAAACGAAAAGATCCTGTTGAAAAAGCAAAAATGATTAACAGCTCGGATTTTACATTTTTGTGTCTGCCAGACGCTGCTGCAATTGAATCTGCAGCTTTGTGTACAAATCCAAAAACTCGAATTATTGACGCTTCTACTGCACACAGAACAAATCCACAATGGGCTTATGGTTTTCCAGAGCTTGGTGCTGATTTTAGAAAGAAAATTGAAACTTCAAACCGTGTTGCAGTTCCTGGCTGTTATGCTTCGGGTTCAATTGCAATTTGCTACCCTTTAGTAAAATCAGGAATTATGCCAAAAGATTATCCGGTTGTGATTCACGCAGTAAGCGGTTATTCTGGAGCAGGCAAAAAAGCAATTGCTCAGTACGAAGATTCAAATCGTAATCCGGAATTAGATTCGCCACGCCTTTATGCTTTAACTCAAGCGCACAAACATTTGCCGGAAATTAAAAAGATTTCTAATCTTGATTTTGAACCAATATTTAATCCTTATATTTGCGATTACTTTCAGGGAATGACAGTTACAGTTGGCTTGCACAGCCGTCTTCTTGCAAAAAAAGTTACTGCAAAAGACGTTTGGGAAATGTTTGCTGCTCATTACGAAGGAAGCCGCTTTGTAAAAGTTGCAGGCTTTATGGGTGAAGGGGTTCTTACAGAACAGTTTATTCCTGCTAACACATTGGCCGGCACAAACAATATGCAGATTTTTGTATACGGAAATGATGAAAGAATTATGATTACAACCCGCTTTGATAATCTTGGAAAAGGTGCAAGCGGCGCTGCTGTTCAATGTATGAACATTATGATGGGAATCAGCGAGGACACAGGTTTGTAATAAATTCCTCACAGAGTTTAAGAGGCCACAGAGTTTTTTTTAGTTATAACTCCGTGTTCTCTTTGCGTTCTGTGAGATAAGATTTAATAAAATTAAGAGGAAAAAAACTATGAAATATTGCAGTCTTACATTTGACGACGGTCCAAATTTACATGGCGACGACACAATGGATAAAATGCTCGACGTTATTGAAAAGCACGACGTTGTTGCTTCTTTCTTTTTGATTGGCGAAAAAATCACAAAGGAAAATACAGCTGTAATTGAACGCGCCATAAAACTTGGCTGCGATATTGAAAATCATTCCTGGACTCACCCGGATATGACAAAACTTTCCCGCGAACAAATTATAGAAGAATATCAAAAATGCGATCAGGCAATTATGAATATTACCGGTAAAAAGCCTGAACTTTTTCGCCCGCCATATATTTATGTAAATGATTTAATGCACGAAGTTATAAAAACTCCTTTTATTTGTGGTCACGGCTGCGAAGACTGGATTCCAGAGCGAACAGCAGAAGAACGCCTAAACAAAATGCTTGAAAACACTCAAGACGGCGTTATGTATTTGTTACATGTAAACGAAGGAAACGACGCAACCCGCGAAGCTGTAGACAAAGCAATTCCTATTTTAAAAGAAATGGGCTTTGAATTTGTAACTGCGCCAAAACTGTTTGAAATTAAAGGCATTCCAATGAACGATAACGGAAAGCTTTGGACGGTTGTTTAAGTTTTTATCTTTCGCGTGAGGGATTGGAGCACCGCGCGAAGCGCGTTCTGGAGCGAATGTAATGAGCGGAAGAATGGAGCGCGGTTAGCGCGGAAGTGCGCAAAGCCCGGCCCCACGCGAGTTTACGAAGTAAACTCGCGTGGGTGCACGCCAATAGCTTGAATATTTTCTAACAAATATGGTATAAATATACAAAAGGAATGAATATTTATGCAGAATGATATTAAATTTATAGAGGGCGGCGTTTGTGCTGCTCAGGGTTTTACCGCAAACGGAATTCTTTGCCATATTAAGGCAAGCAGAAAAACAAATGATACGGCGCTTGTTGTTTCAAAAGTGCCTTGTAATGCTGCTGGAGTTTTCACTCAAAATCGTGTAAAAGCTGAAAGTGTAAAACTTTGCAAAAAAAATATTGCAAATGGCCGGATTCAGGCTATTATTGCAAACAGCGGAAACGCAAACTGCTGTACTGGCGAACAGGGCGCAAAAAATGCTTATAGAATGGCGCAGGCTGTTCAAAAAGTTACTGGAATTAATCCTGATGATGTTATTGTTTGCTCAACTGGTGTAATTGGCGCTCAACTTCCTGTTGAAAAAATCGAAGCTAATATTGAAGAACTCGCAAAGGGGCTTTCTAAAGAAGGTCACAAAGAAGCCCGCATTGCTATTATGACAACTGATACTCAGTACAAAGAATGCGCTGTTGAGTTTTCGGTTGGCGGCAAAACTTGCCGAATGGGAACTATGTGCAAAGGAAGCGGTATGATTCACATTAATTTGGGAACTATGCTTTCTTTTATCACTACTGACTGTGCTATTAGCCCGGCAATGGCTGAAAAAGCGCTGCGCGAATCTATTAAAGGCACTTACAACTGCGTAAGCGTAGACGGCGATACTTCTACAAATGACACTTTGGTAATTCTTGCAAACGGTCTTGCCGGAAATGCAGAAATTACAAGCGAAGGCGCAGATTATAACGCTTTCCTTGCTGCTTTAAATAAACTTAACCGCGTAATGGCTATGAAGATTGCTGCCGACGGCGAAGGTGCAACCCGCCTTGTTCAATGTACTGTAAACGGCGCAAGTTCTGTAGAAGCTGCACGCGGCCTTGCAAAGGAAGTTATTTCTTCAAGCCTTGTAAAAGCTGCTATGTATGGAGCAGACGCAAACTTTGGCCGCTTTTTGTGTGCTATGGGCTACAGCGGAATTGAATTCACTCCTGAAAAAACAAGTATTTGGTTTACAAGCAAAAGCGGTGCAAAACGCTATTTTGAAGATAACGACAATTTTGAAGTTCACGGCGTAAACAGCGTAAAAGTTTACGAAGACGGTGTTCCTCTTAATTTTGATGAAGCACTTGCAAAAAAAATTATGAGCGAAGAAGCTGTAGAAATCCTGGTTCAATGCGGCGACGGCAATGCAAGCGGAACCGCCTGGGGCTGCGATTTGACATATGATTATGTCAAAATAAATGGTGATTATAGAACATAACATAGAGAATTAGGGATAGTGTAAAAAAGGGGGGAAGTCTCCCCCTCGCTCCAAACCTTCGGTTTTACGCTACCCCCTCTGCGGGCTCGCCGCCCGCAACGCCTGCTATTTTACAGAGGATTATATGAATAACGAAACAAACAATATTTCAACAGAACAATGGTCAGAAGTCCTGGTTCAGGCACTTCCTTATTTTAAGCAATGGTGCGGAAAAGTTGTCGTAGTAAAATACGGCGGAAACGCTATGCTCAACGAAGAACTTAAACAGGCCGTAATGGAAGACATCGTTCTCCTAAACACAATCGGAATTAAGGTTGTTTTAGTTCACGGTGGCGGCCCTGAAATCAACCACATGCTTGAGCGCGTTGGAAAAGAAAGCAAATTTGTAGACGGCTTACGCTACACAGACGAAGAAACTATGGAAATTGTTCAAATGGTTCTTACCGGAAAATTGAACAAAGACATTGTTGGTATTCTTCTTCAAAAAGGCGGAAAAGCAGTTGGACTTTCTGGAGTTGACTCGGGACTTCTTCGCGCTGTAAAAACAGAAAAAGATCTTGGTTTTGTTGGTGAAGTTACAGAAGTAAATCCTGAAATTATTGCTTCTTTGCTCGACAAAGGTTTTATTCCTGTAGTTTCTACAGTTGCACTTGGCGAAGACGGAGATACTGCACGCTACAACATTAATGCCGACACAGCAGCAGCAAAAATCGCAGTTGCCCTTCACGCAGAAAAGTTTGTGCAGCTTACAAACGTTCCGGGCATTCTCCGCAACATTGATGATCCAACAACGCTGATTAAAAGAATTGAACGCACAGCTATTGGTTCACTTAAAGCAACTGGAGTTATTGCCGGCGGTATGATTCCAAAAATCGACTGTTGCGAAACAGCCCTTAACGGCGGTGTTCCACGCACTCATATTATCGACGGCCGCGTTCCTCACTCACTCTTAATCGAGATGTTCTCTGATCGCGGTATCGGAACTATGATTTATTAATAAGAACATAAAAGGGCGAAAAATAAAGGGGTTCAACCAATATCAGCACAAGCGAAGCGCGAATACCATTGGGTGAATCACTTTATTTTTCGCCCTTTTATATTTCAATTAAATCTTACAATCTTATCAGCAACCGATTCCGCTTCACTAACATCATGAGTTACCATAATTGCCGTAAAGCCCATACTTTTTTGCCATTGGCGAATCTGCGTAGCAAGGCGTTTTCGTAAATCAGCATCAAGAGCAGAAAGAGGCTCATCAAGCAAAACAAGTTTTGGCTCAATAATCAAAGTTCTTGCAAGTGCAACCCGCTGACGCTCACCGCCGCTAAGAGTTTGCGGCATACGTTTTTCAAAACCGCTTAAACCAAATTCTGGTAAAAACGCAGCAGCTTTTTCATAAGCAGCCTTTTTTTTAAGCCCTTTTGAAATCAAACCGTAAGCAACGTTTTGCAAAATATTCATATGATTAAAAAGTGCACCGTTTTGAAACACCATTCCAACTTCACGTTCGCGCGGAGCCAATTTTTCTATACGGCGGCCAGCAAGTTCTATTTCAAGCTGATTTTGATATTCCAAATCATTTTTTTCAAGACCAGCAATAATATTGAGAACCGTTGATTTTCCGCAGCCACTTGGCCCAAGCAGACAAGTCATTGTGCTTTTTTCACAATCCAAAGAAAAATCAACCGTTACAGTTTCCCAAGTTTTATGTATATTTTTTACAGAAAAATAACTCATTTTTTCCCAATCCCAAAAATCAACATACTCAAAGCAGCAACAATACCGCCGCAGGCACACGCCTGACTGAATCTATATGCACCAGCAAGTTTATAAGTGTACAATGCAAGAGTATCAAAATTGCGGATAGAAAGCACAAGCGGCATAGTAGCATCACCAAGACTAACCGCAAAACAATATGCAAAAGCCGAAATTAAAACAGGCTTGCACGAAGGTAAATAAATGCGTAAAACGCTGTCAAACCAGCCGCGCGATAAAAGATTTGCCGCAGCGTCCGTCTCATAATTTATTCTATTAATTCCGTTTTGAATCTGCCGATAAGCGATTGTCCAATAAAGCAACGTTTGAATCGCAATAAGCAGCGCTGCGCTCCCGCGCTTAAACATCAACGTGGCGCCCCACGCTATCACAACCGAAGAAATCGCCATAGGAAGCACCGGCAAAGTTTGCAAAAGCACGTTGGCTTGCTGCCTTTTTAATTTTACCGCAACCGAATAAGCAAAGCCAATCATCGTACAAGCCGCGCCAGTTGCACAACCAGTAATCAGCGAATTACGAGCCGCTTTCCAAAACGAAGGATTTTTCAAAAGTTTTCCAAGCTCACTTCCCCCGCTAACAAAAACAGAAAAAAGCGGAAAAATCAAAAAAGCAAAAACTAAAATAATAAAAGGCAAAAAGCAAACAAAAGCGCCGCCCAGTTTTTTACGCTCGCGTGGAACATAATCCTGGCCGCTCGAAGTTGTCTGGCTTTTTCTTGCTAAAAAGCTGTACAAAAATACAATCAAAAAGGCGGTTGCAGTTTCAAGCGCTGCAAGTTTTGCTCCAGAAGCCACATCAAGCGTTGTTCTAATAGAATGATAAATTTCCACTTCCAGCGTAGAACGCCCAACCGGCGAAAAAAGCAGAACAATCATAAAGCTAAAATAACAAAAAAGAAAAACCGGAATGCAGGCAGCGCCAATCGCCCCAGAAAGATTTCTAAGCGTAATAGTTTTGAAAATCCGCGCTTCACTTGCACCTAAAAGTCTTGCGGCATTTTCCGCTTCAGAACCAAGCCGCTCCCACGCATCATTTAAAATTCCCATTACCAAAGGAAAATTATAAAAGCCTTGCGCAATCACAATGCCCGCTGTTGAATATAAAAATGAAAAATGAGTTCCAAATAATTTGTTTACAGTTCCATTCATTCCCCAAAAACTAACATAGCCAAGAGCCATAATCAAAGCTGGAACACATAAAGGAACTGCTGAAATTGAAAGAAGAAGTTTTCGGCCGGCAAAACGACGGCGCGCTGTAAAATAAGAGGCCGGCAGCCCAACCAGCACTGCAATTAAAGTTGAGATAAGCGCAATTTCTAAAGTATAGAAATAAATCTTAAACATAAAAACAAAAAACGGTGGTTTCGACTAGCTCAACCACCGTATAAAATTATCTCAAAATCTTTGGCATCTCTATTGTGTCGTAGCAAGCCGGCATAGTAACATTTTTGTTAGAAGGATACATCCATTGAGTTGTTGGAATCACGTTTTGAGCATCTTCGCTAATAAGAAACTCAATAAACTTTTTTGCACCTTCCGGATTTTTTGCACCTTTTACAAGACCAGCACCTTCAACCTGCATAACGTGTCCGTCTGTAAAGCTCAAAGCCTTAAACTGATCACCTTCGCCATATTCAATATGATAAGCAGGACTTGTTGTGTAACTGATTACCAAAGGAGCTTCTCCGTCAGTAAACATTCCGTAACCAACACTCCAGCCAGGAGCCATAGTTAAAACAGAAGGTTCAAGGCGCTTCATATAATCTGCATATTTTTCGCCATAAACTTTGTGAACCCAAGTATCAAAACCAAGACCCGGTGTACTTGTGCGGGAATCCATCAAAATCAGTTTTTTCTTATAAATATCTTTTGTAAGATCTTCAAGACAAGTTGGAGCCGGAATATCAGAAAGTGAATTCCAGATAATTGCAAAAGGGCTGTAATCATAAGGAGTCATAAGCCATTTTCCGCCAAGCTCAGCTTCAAGACCTTCGCTTAAAACTTCAGAATTAGAAGGTTTAAAACTTGCAAGAACGCCGCTTTTTGCAGCTTTTTCAGCAAGATTATTATCAAGGCCAACAAGAACATCAGCAAAAGGGTCTGATTTTTCAAGCTGAGCTTTTGAAAGAATCTGAACTCCGTCGCCACAATCAATAAATGTAACTTTCAGGCCAGTTTTTTCTTCAAAAAGGCGGGCAATTTCAGGGCCACTTCCCCATTCACCGCAAAAAGAATCATAAGAATAAACCACAACTTCAGAAAGCCGCTCCTCGCTAACTTTTGAAGATTTTTTGCAACCCGCAAAAAGCACAAAAAGCGACAAAATTGCGCACGCCAACGCAAGCATCTTTATAGAATGAAACTTGTTCATAAAGCACTCCAAATCGAAATCGAATTAAAGATATTTTTTGATTGCATCAAGCAATTCAGAATATTCAGTAAAGGCCGGGAACTGCGGATATTCTTTTATGATTTTTTCAGTTGAGCGGAAAAGAAAGCCCGCCTTTGAAGCCTGAATCATTCCAAGATCGTTAAAACTATCGCCCGAAGCAATAGTATCATAACCAATAGACTGAAGCGCTTTTACAGTTGTGAGTTTGCTGTTTTCGCAGCGCATTCTGTAACCAGTAATTTCACCAGAAACAGAAACTTCAAGCTCGTTACAGAAAATTGTAGGCAAGCCAAGTTTTTCCATAAGCGGAGCCGCAAACTGACTAAAAGTGTCGCTCAAAATAATAGTCTGGCAGCAAGAACGCAATTCATCAAGAAACTTTTTAGCACCAGGAAGCGGCTCAATTTTTTTGATAGTATCCTGAATCTCGCGCAAACCAAGACCGTGCTCTTTCAAAATCGCAATACGATATTTCATCAGCTTGTCATAATCCGGCTCATCGCGGGTAGTTCTTCTAAGCTCAGGAATTCCAACAGTATCCGCAAAAGCAATCCAAATCTCAGGCACCAAAACGCCTTCAAGGTCAAGACAAGTGATAATCATATTTTTCCTCTCTTATCCCACAAGGAAATAAATGCATTATTTATTAATATCTGATTTTGCCAAAAAGTAAAACTTACAAAAATAAAAGTTTGCCAAAGGCAAATAATCAATTGACATAAAAATACTGCATTTAACAAAATATGTCAAAGAAGTGATGATTTTTTAGGAGGGGAAAGCCTTCCCCTCGCTCCCAAGCAAGTCGCTCCACGAGCCGTCACTACAAGTAGTGCCGTCTCGTTCCGCTTTGTTGCTTGTCCGCTACCCCTTCTAACCAGGCTCACAACCACAATGACAAAAATCTCCCAAAATGATACTATTTGCTTATGCCACAGAAAAAAACAACAAGAAAAACTTCAAGCAATACACAAAGAAAAACCAGTATAAAGCGCACATCACGCCGCGCTTCTAAAAAACGCAAAGTTTATATTTCGCCAATAAAGGCAATTCTTTTTTGTGCCGTAATAATCACAACCTGCATGGCACTTCTTTTAGTCACAAACGTAATAAAACCAACAAATCCACAAATTGCCGCAATGATAGAACGCTACAGCGAACAATTCGAGCAATTTGAAGAATCAGAAAATCAGCCGCAAAAATCACAAAATCAAAAAACTGATAATTCAGGCAAAAATGAAACAGATTCACAAAAATCTCAGCAACAAAAAAATCCGGTTGAGCAGCCTAAAAACAACACAGAACAAAACAAAACATCTTATTCTACTAATAGTATAGAACAAAAACCGCAAACACAGCCTCAAAAACCTCAAAATTCTGATGCTAAAAAGCCTGCTTCTCCGCAGCCGCAAACTCAAAAACCACAGGCACAAACAACTCAACCCCAAGTCGAAAAATCAAAATACAATTTTCCAGCGGCAAAAAACAACGCGCAGCTTATTTTTGTTTTTGATGACGGCGGGCAAAATCTTTCTCATCTTAAACCATTTTTGCAGCTACCGTTTCCAATAACAGTTGCAGTTTTGCCACAATTAGCACACTCAAGCGAAGCTGCCTCTCAGGTTAGAAAAGCCGGTTTTGAAGTAATGTTACATCAGCCAATGCAGGCAATAAATTCAAGCGTAAATCCAGGACCTGGTGCAATCAAACCAGAAATGTCCGAAAATCAAATACTTTCAACGCTGTTTCAAAATGTTACAGAAATCGGGCCAATTGCCGGAATGAATAATCACGAAGGCTCTGCAATTACAGCCGATGCCGAAAAAATAGCAACCGTAATGCAATTTTGCTCGCAGGAAGGAATTTTCTTTTTAGACAGTCGCACAAATGTTGAAACAAAAGTTCCTTATGTTGCACGCGAACTTGGTTATTCATACTACGAACGAAACATCTTTTTGGATAATGAAAAAACTGCGGCAAACGCACTAAAAGAGCTAAAAAAAGGTCTTGAACTTGCAAATAAAAATGGAAACGTTATAATGATAGGCCATATTTGGAGTGCAGATTTTCTGCCGGCCTTTTTACAAGAGGTGTATCCAGAACTTAAAGCAAAAGGCTACACTTTCAGTACAGTCAGCAAAAGCCGCGCAAGAAAGAATTAACCGCTGCAAGCGGCACGGAGTTTTAAATGAAAGTTTTAGGAATAGAAAGCAGCTGCGATGAAACAGCCTGCGCAATCGTAGAAGACGGAAAAACAATTTTAAGCAACGTCGTTGCAACTCAAATTCCTTTTCATAAAATTTACAAAGGCGTTGTTCCAGAAATTGCAAGCCGCAAACACGCCGAATGGATTTTACCCGTTGTACGCCAGGCACTAAAAGAAGCAAATATGACACTAGACGAAGTTGACGCAATTGCAGCAACTAACCGGCCAGGCCTTATGGGCTCGCTGCTTGTTGGTTTTACTTTTGGAAAAACTCTCGCCTGGTCAACAAATAAACCTTTTATTGCAATTAATCATATGCTCGGCCACTTGTACGCAGCTCAGCTTCAAACTGATGTTGAATATCCTTTTTTAGGCTTACTTGTAAGTGGCGGCCACTCAATTATCTGTAAAGTAAACGGTTTTGATGATCTTGAAATCTTAGGAACCACAGTTGATGATTCTGTTGGAGAAGCCTTTGATAAAGTTGCAAAGTTCTACGGACTTGGTTACCCTGGAGGAGTTATCATCGATAATCTTGCAAAACAGGGAGACCCAAAAGCCGCAAAATTTCCAGTTCCAAAACTCGATGAATCAGAACACCGCTACGACGTTTCTTTCAGCGGCTTAAAAACAGCTGTAATTCATCAATGTGATTTATTCTGGCAGCCAGGCTTTGAACACAGCAAAGAAAACATGTGCGCCGCCTTCCAGGAAACCGCCATCAAAACTCTCGTAGGCAAACTCCTTCGCGCCGTAGACGACACCGGCCTCAAAACCGTTGTGTGCGGCGGCGGCGTTGCAGCCAATTCCCGTCTTCGTGCCATGCTCGCAGAACGCACCGACATCAACTGCATCTTCCCGCCACTAAAACTCTGCGGCGACAACGGCGCCATGATAGCCGGCGTA
Organism: Treponema sp.; assembly: GCA_017962415.1. GTDB lineage: Bacteria > Spirochaetota > Spirochaetia > Treponematales > Treponemataceae > Treponema_D. The sequence goes on from JAGCVK010000040.1 coordinate 15,730, forward strand.
GCCTACCACTTCCTCAAGCGCGGCGACCGCAGCGACATGAACACCGTGACCTGCGCGCGCATTCCGCAGTTTAAGCGTGGGCTTGCTCAGGTACGACATGATAAGTAAGTAAAGCATTGTTGAAAAAAGTAAATATAACATTTTTTCAACAATCTTTGATTTTATTTATTTGAAATCATATGCCATTTTATTTTGCAATAAAGCATAAAGATTTTTAGTAACACTTTAAACAAATCTGTTATTAAAAAATATAAAACTATAATTTTGTTAATCTTATATTTAGGATGTATATTATCATAGCCATGCTTTATCTCATCTAAAGTTTCGCTAAGCCACTCTTCTTTCTTTTTGCGATTCTTTTCATTTAATTCGCCAAGTAAATTACCTTCGCATTCATTCAAATTAATCAAAATCTTTATATAAACACAAAATAAAGCTATCCTGAAAGATTTGTAATTTGTATTTATTTTTCCAGTATCATTAATAAGAATATTAATTAAATTTGTAAACAAGGTATGTTTTACTAAAAAATAATTAGCATAAGCTTTACTTACAGTTGCAAAATCCTTTTTTTGAACATATGCCATTACTATATTTGAACCATTCTGATTTATTTCCCGTGTAAATGAATCAAAATATGCATCTTCAGCTTTTGTAAAATCATCAAATACCATAAATTTTGGTCTATTATTCTTAGGTAATTCAAATAAATAAAAATTTCCTTGCATCTCTTCAATATTGCTCCAATCTTTTCTAATTGAAACCAGGTTCTTACTAAATGTTTTAGCAAGTCTTTTCAAATATTTTGTCTTTACCAGTATCTTATTTATAGTCTGACGTTCTTCGAGTGTAAGATTTTTACTTTTTGAATAAAGTCTTAAAAATTCATATAATCCGGTATTATTATCATCATTTTTTTCTTTTATCTTTGTCTTGTATATAGAATCAGTTATTTCAACTAAAGTTGCCCATGCATGCTGTGTATTATCACGGATTTGAATTTCTATAACCTTATCCTGACTTTTGCAAATAACATGAATTGATTTATATCCATTTTCTTTTGGTGAATTAATATAATCAAATATATAACCTTTCTGATTACCATTTGAATCTGTTTTTTGCACTATTTGTAGCACTTGAGAATTTTTTAATTCATTAATAAATTGAAATACTTTTTTTTCATTCTGCAAAATACATCTGCAACCTGCAATATCATTAACTCTCGATAAATCCATAGTAGGTTGACGCTCTATTTTACTTAAAATAGATTCAATTCGTTTTACACGATAAGTAACAATACCTTCGTTATCTATATTTTGCATTATTCGTAACAATTCATTACTTGCATTTCTAAGAGGTTCCTTAAACTCTTTTCTATATTGCTGTAATCCAAACAAATCTTCTTCAGAAGGAGCTTTTTTTTCCTGAATAGACTTTAAAAGATTTTGACCTATACGGTTTATTTGTCCTTTTGTCATTTTTAAATCTCACCCTTATAGTTTTAATATAAAGTTATTATACAGAGTAATACATATAAAATTCAAATCTAATTTTCAAATTATTTTTTTCTTACACTTGACATAGTTTCTATATATCAGTACATTAAGAACAAATGAAAAACATCGTTTACGCATACTATTATTACTATTATTCTCACAACGCTTGCAGAGTTCTAGCAAAATAGGTGCTGATGTTATTAAATCGGTAATTTCAAGTAACTCTGCAAAAGAGTTCCTTTTTTTTTATCAAAAGGAGCTTTTATCAGGCTTCTACTGAATTATCAAATAAATGAATGGCTTCAATTGAAGTCAAGAGAGGAAAAATAAATGATTATTACATTAAAACACGGAACAACAGAACAGCAGATGAACGAGTTCATCGATTCATGGAAACAAAAAGGATTCGACGTTCACATTTCAAAAGGTGAAAACCTTACAATTTTGGGACTTCTTGGCGACACAAGTTCTCTCGATACAGAAATGGTAAGCGCAAACCCATTTGTAGATACAGTTCAGCGCGTTTCTGCTCCTTATAAAATGGCAAGCCGCACATTCCACCCGGAAGATTCAATAATTAAAGTTGGAAACACAAGTTTTGGAAACGGTGAAATTCCAGTAATTGCAGGCCCTTGTTCAGTTGAAACAGAAGAACAGGTAATTTCAATTGCCCGCGATGTAAAAGCAGCCGGTGCAAAACTTCTTCGCGGCGGTGCATTCAAGCCACGCACTTCTCCTTACAGCTTTCAGGGACTTGGCGAAAAAGGACTTCAGTTTCTTCTTGCGGCAAAAAAAGAAACAGGTCTTCCAATCGTAACAGAACTTATGGACATTCGCCAGCTCAAATATTTTGATGATGTTGATGTTATTCAGATTGGTGCCCGCAATATGCAGAACTTTGATCTTCTTAAAGAAATGGGAAAAACTGGAAAACCAATTCTTCTTAAGCGCGGAATGGCAGCAACAGTAAAAGAGCTTTTGATGTCTGCTGAATACATTATGGCAAGCGGAAACGAGCAGGTAATTTTGTGTGAACGCGGTGTTCGCACTTTTGATAATTACACAAGAAACTGCCTCGACGTAAGCATTGTTCCATACATTCACAAAGTAAGCCACCTTCCAATCATTATTGACCCAAGCCATGCCTGCGGCCAGCGCTGGATGGTTTCTGAACTCGCAAAAGCAGCTGTTGCCTGCAACACAGACGGTTTGATTATCGAAGTTCATAACAATCCGGAAAAAGCACTTTGTGACGGCGAACAGTCGCTCCACCCTACAGAGTTTGCACAGCTTATGCAAGTGCTTCCAAAAATCGCAGCAATTAATGGACGCAACGTATGATTTACGGAATCGTAGGACTTGGAATTATGGGCGGCTCTGTCGCAAAGGCAATCCGCTCAAACATAATCAGCGGCGAAAATCCAACCGACTCAAACGGAAAGATTTTTGCCCTCGATAAAAACAAAGATTCTCTTTCTGAGGCCTTAAAATCCGGAACAATTGACCGTGCTTTTACGTCTTCCGAATCAAAACAAATGCTTAGCGAAGTTGATGTACTTTTTGTGTGTCTTTACCCAAAGGCAACGCTTGATTTTTTTAAGCAGAACAAAAACAATTACAAAAACGGCGCTATCATAACTGATATAAGCGGCGTAAAGCACGAACTTGCAATTAATATAGAAGAAATCAAACCTGCTAACGCAAATCTGATTTTAGGCCACCCAATGGCCGGCGGTGAAAAAGAAGGCTTTGGAGCTTCAAAAGGCGAATATTTTTTGAATCACAATTACATCTTAATTACACCCAAAAATGGTTACGAAGATGAAACTGCTGTAAAAAAACTTCGCCAGATAATCACAAAAATGGGCTTTTCCCGAATTACCGAAGTTGATGCAGATACACACGACAACAAAATCGGCTTTACATCGCAGCTTTGCCACGTTGTTGCTTCTGCAATGGTAGAAAGCGCTGGCGACCCGGAAATCACAAGTTTCGGCGGCGGAAGTTTTGAAGATCTTACCCGAATTGCAATGATTAACGCTCCGCTTTGGACAGAACTTTTTCTTGCAAACCGAGAAAAACTCGTGGCTCACATCGAAAATTTTGAAGCCCAGCTGAACAATCTCAAAAAAATGATTGAAACAAACGACGCAAATAGTTTACAATCACTGCTTGAAGATGTCCGCAAAAAACGCATTGCAATGCAAAAATAAAAAGCGGAAAAAGGCGAAAATGGACGAATTACTTTCGATAAAAGCTTATGCAAGCCGCGAAGCTGTTCCAATTATGCAAGATGAAGGCTGCGATTTTATTTGTGATTATATAAAAACGCATAACTGCAAAAACATTTTGGAAATTGGAACTGCAATCGGCTATTCATCAATCAGATTTGCAAAACTCGCAGATGATATTCGCGTAACGACAATTGAGCTTGACCTCGACCGCCACCTTAAAGCTTTGGAAAACTTTAAACTCTGCGGACTCGAATCGCGAATTACAGCAATTCACGATGATGCACTCACTTGCCAGATAGAAGGCCTTTTTGATTTGATTTTTATTGATGCGGCAAAAGCGCAATACATAAAATTTTTTGAAAAATATAAAGAAAATCTTGCGCCAAACGGAGTAATTATAAGCGACAACCTTTCATTTCACGGAATGGTTGACGATTTAAGCCTTACTCACAATTACAGCACAAAAAAACTCGTAAAAAAAATACAAAAATACGCAGTTTTTTTGCGCCAGAATCAAGAATTTGAAACCACATTTTATGAAGTTGGCGACAGAGTTGCCGTAAGCCGCCGAAAATAATTCCAACAGCTTACAAGCTTACAAAACAACTTGCTTTTTACCAATGAGCCGAAGCACCGCCACCGCTAAAGTGACCGCCACCGCCGGAAAATCCGCCAAACCCGCCACTTGAACTATGCGAACTTCCGCTGCCAGAGCCGCTTCCAAAACCACGACTCATACTGCGAAGCGCTGCGTCGGCAGCAATCCAGGACATTGCATTTCCATTATGATAATATCGGCCTCTTTTTCTTCCGCGTCGGGTTCCAGCAGAAATTGTAGAAAAAAAGAAAATCATCCAAATTGCAATTATATAAATTGGCACAACACCAGAATCCGAAGATTTTGAATCGTCTTTACGAACACTTTTAGAAACAGCACTTTCATCGCCACTAGCAATGCCGCCCATATTCATAATGCCCTTTTTAATTCCGGCAGAATAATTTCCGTTCTTAAATTCAGGAATTACGGCATTTCGCAAAATCAAACCGCATTTAGCATCAGTTAAAGAGCCTTCAAGACCATCTCCAACTTCAATACGAACATCATGCTCCTTTAGCGCAACAATCAAAATTGCACCATTATCTTTTTCTTGCGTACCAAGTTTCCAGTTGTCTGAAACACGAAATCCAAAAGAAGCAATATCATCACCGTCTAAAGACGGAACAGTTAAAACCGCAAGCTGAATACCAAAGTTTTGCTCAAGATTATAAAGATATTCAGTAATTTCTTTTTCATCACTTTCGCGAATAATATTTGCATAATCGTTTACGCGACCTTTTAAAGCCGGAACAGCCAAAGCAAAAAGCGAACTTGAAATCAAAAAAACTGCGGCAAAAATTGCCAAGCGCATAAAACGCAAATTAGAACGCAAACAAACAATATTACTTTTTACCATTCTGAATCCTCCAAAATCACAAGGCCGTCTGGAAACTCATTTGGATTTACTTCGTGAGCCGGAAAGTTTTGCGCAAGAAGTTCGCCGCATTTTTCAATAGCAGTTTTAAACGCAACACAAGCATTTCCTTTACGAAGATTTTCCGCAAGCTCATCAGCAATCAAATTCCATAAATCCTGCGAAATGTGTTTTGCAATTCCAGAATCTGCAACAATACGCACCTGCTTTTCCATATAAGACACAAAAATCAAAATACCAGAATGTTCTGCAGTATCATAAATGCCACATTCCGTAAAATAACGAAACGCACGGTTTGTAACACAAGCTTTTCGCACAGAGCGCGGAATTATAAGCCGGTCAATAAAAGGAACATTTGCAACATAAAAAGCAATCACAACAGAAGCAAAACAGCTGATAATAAAAAACAAAGGCAAAATCCAGCTCGGCTCATTCTGCCAGTAAAGATGACGATAAAGCATTCGGATTATTTCAGTAAACGGCAAAAGCGCAAGTAAAACAAGAGCCGCAAAACCATTAGCCGCAAGAAGTTCCCAAAAACAATAACGGGCACTTTCCGCAGTTACCGCAAGCGCAATTTCTCCAGTAGTTTTAGCTTCAGCGTTGGCAACAGCAGATTTTATCTCTTCAAAATCGCTATCGCCAAGTTTAAGTTTTTTTAACAAAGTTTTATATTTCATAATTCCGCCTAAACTAATTAAAATTCAACCTTTGGAGCATTTTGCGCCTGTTCACTCGCACTAAAATAAGGACGAGCTTCAAATCCGCTCATATTCGCAATAATATTTGCCGGGAACTTGCGGATTTTCTTATTATATTTATTTGCCTTTTCATTAAAGCGATTTCGAGCCACAGTAATACGATTTTCAGTTCCTTCAAGTTGATCCTGCAAAGCCAAAAAGTTCTGATCAGCCTTAAGCGCCGGATACTGCTCCGTAACCATTAAAAGCCGCTGCAAACTCGCACCAAGAGAATCCTGCACCTGTTGATAGCGCGCAAAAGCGTCTGGATCTTTCAAAACTTCATCGCTGATATTGATTTGTCCGCCAGCCTTAGAGCGAGCTTCCGAAACCTGCGTAAACACTTCGCTTTCATGCTTAGCATAACCTTTTACAGTTGCAACAAGATTCGGAATCAAATCAAGCCGCCTTTGATACTGGTTCTGCACCTCTGCCCAGCTTACAGAAACATCTTCGTCCAGCGAAACCATCGAATTATAAGTGTTTTTATAGAAAGAAAAAATTCCAAGCAAACACACAGCAACAACAATCAAAGCAATCAAACCGTTAGAAATCTTTTTCATCAAAATCCTCTCAAAAATAGTCTTTACATTAAATTTATAAACGAAACAAAAGATAGTCAATATTTTTTTCTGGGCCCTAAAACAAAGTACAAAACGCCTTCCGCCGTTCGCTAACGCTCAGCCTACGCACTCCCTCGCTCACTTCGTTCGCTCGCTCGCTTGCGTTGGCCGCCTTCGGCGCGGCTCCACGCTCGGGGCGCTGCACCGGCTCACAAAAAAAAGCAAAAAAAACTGCGTTGCAATTGCAAAGTAAAATAATTTGATTTACTTTCACTGCGATGACATCCAATCTGCGGCTGCTGGGCAGCAGTATTTTGACTCGCTTACGCTCGCACCCAGCAATGCAGATTGGATATCATCTCCGTTCCGTAAATCAAATTACCCCACTTCCTTGCAACGCAGTTTTTTTTGCTTGCTTGCCCCCTGTATGCAGCTTTTTCCCTTGCTCAGAGTGCTATTTCATAATAAAATGTAAAGATAAAATAATGATTTTTCGCGGCATTTCAAATTGTGTCGCGACGGAGGAAACATTTAATGAATAATTTTATTTTCTTAGGCCCACCAGGAGCTGGAAAAGGTTCTTTAGCAGTAAAAGTTGCAGAAGACTACAAAATCCCACACATTTCTACCGGTGATATTTTCCGTGCAAACATAAAAGCACAGACTCCGCTTGGAGTAAAAGTAAAAGCAATTATCGATTCAGGCTCACTCGTTAGCGATGAACTTACATTTGAATTAGTAAAAGACCGTCTTGCACAAGATGACTGCAAAAACGGATACATTCTCGACGGATTTCCACGCACAATTCCACAGGCAGAAATGCTTGAAAAACTTGTAAACGATGTAAAAGTTGTAAACTTTGAAATCAAAGACGAAATCGTAATCCGCCGTCTTTCAACACGCCGTGTTTGTAAATCTTGCGGCGCAAACTACAATGTTCTTACACTTCCACCAAAAGTAGAAGGCGTTTGCGACAAGTGTGGTGGCGAACTTTATCAGCGCGATGACGACAAGCAGGAATCAATTTTGCACAGAATGGACGTTTACCGCGAACAGACAGAACCACTTATCAATTTCTATAAAGAAAAGGGAAAAATTACAAACCTCGACGCATCTATCGAAACTGATATTTTGCTTGGCGAGTTTAAAAAGATTTTTTAATATTTTCTGTCAGATAAAATAAAAAACGGGTACAGTTTACTCGCTGGCTATATAAAAAAGCAGCCTACTGTTTTCAATATATTCAAGCGTGTATTCTGTACCCGTTTTTTTTATTTTCAGAATTTTCTGCGCATTTTTCCTTCTTCAAAATTAATAATAAACTTGTAATATTGTAAAAAATCAAAAAATATGTCATATTCATCATACCCAATTTAAGAATCATTATCAAATTGGAAAGAGCGACTACAGCAAAAATTCAGGAAGAAAAAATGGCACAACTTGAATGCAAAAATCTAACCTTAGGGTATGGATCAAAAACGGTAATAGAAAATCTCTCTTTTTCAGTAAACAAAGGCGACTATTTGTGCATTGTAGGCGAAAACGGTTCTGGAAAAACAACGCTTATGAAGACAATTTTACATCTTCATAAACCGGCAGCCGGAACAATCAAAACCGGAGACGGACTTTTACCAGATGAAATAAGTTATTTGCCGCAACAAACAAATGTTCAACGAGATTTTCCGGCAAGTGTAAAAGAAATTGTGCTTTCAGGCTGCCAGTCGCGCTGCGGAAGCCGGCCATTTTACAATCTTACAGAAAAAGAGTTGGCCGCCGCCGCAATGGAAAAACTTGGAATAACTCATCTTGCTAAAAAATGTTACCGCGAACTTTCCGGCGGCCAGCAACAACGAACACTTTTAGCTCGCGCTCTTTGTGCCGCACAAAAAATGCTTCTTTTAGACGAACCTGTTACAGGCCTTGATCCTGCTGCAACTGAAGAAATGTATCAACTTATTAATCAACTAAACAAAACCGGAATCACAATTATTATGATTTCGCACGACATAGAAGCAGCCTTAAAATATGCAACGCACATTTTATATATTGGCGACAAAATTTTCTTTGGAGACGTAAAAGAATATGATAGACACATTAATTCAATACTTTAGTTATCCGTTTGTAAAATACGCGTTCATAGTCGGCGTACTCATTTCCCTTTGCTCATCTTTGCTTGGAGTAACTCTGGTTTTAAAACGTTTTTCTTTCATTGGAGACGGCCTTTCACATGTAGCCTTTGGCGGAATCTGTATATCAACTGTTTTAAATACTTTCATAACTGTTCCAAATGAAATGTACATTGTTCTTCCGCTCACAATAATAAGCGCAATCCTTCTTTTGAGAACCGGAAAAAACACAAAAATTCAAGGCGATGCAGCTGTTGCTATGGTTTCTGTAGCTTCTTTAGCAATTGGTTATCTTTTGATGAATATATTCCGTACATCATCAAATCTTACAGGTGATGTATGCAGCACACTTTTTGGTTCTACATCAATTTTGACTCTAACAAAAAGCGAAGTTTTACTTTGCACAGGACTTTCGATTGCTGTAATCATAGATTTTATAGTTTTTTACAATAAAATCTTTTGCGTAACCTTTGATGAAAATTTTGCAACCGCTGTAGGAACACATTCACAAGCCTACAATCTTGTAATTGCAATCATAATTGCAATCATCATTGTTCTTGCAATGAATCTTGTTGGTTCGCTTTTGATTTCAGCACTTGTTATTTTTCCGGCACTTTCTGCAATGCGCATTTTCAAAAGTTTCCGCTCTGTTACAATCTGCTCGGCAATTGTTTCTGTAGTATGTTCTGTTTCAGGGCTTTTAATTTCAATAATCGCCGGAACACCAGTTGGAAGCACAATCGTTGCCGCAGACCTTGCAGCATTCCTAATATTTACAATTGTTGGAATAGTAATAAAATAGGAAGCAATTATGAGAATATTAAACAAAGCATTCCACTCTTTTTTGCGCAATAATGAATATCGTTCAAGTTCATCAAAAAAAAGGCTTGCTAACTTTTTTGAACGCACAAGCACAATTGCATTCTTACAACTTGGTCTGCTTATAACAATTCCAAATGCATTAATCTCATGCAGTAAAAATGATTCTCAGAAAAATCAAAGTTCTGCTAACCAAACGGCCGTAGTTTCTGAGCCACAAAACAACGTTACAGAACAAAAAAACACCGGCTCACAGGCGGCTCCAGCTACCGCTTCCGCCGCCCTTCCCAGTACCACGCCAGATTTAGATCTTACTAAAATGTCGGCCACTATGATTTACTCAACAATCTTTGATATGCTCATTATGCCAGAAGACTATATGGAAAAAAACATAAAGCTCAAAGGCTGGTTTGAAACTTACATAGACCCGGAAACCGCAAAAATGTATTACGCTGTAATCGTCCCAGACGCAACAGCCTGCTGCCAGCAGGGGCTTGAATTCAAATGGCCAGGCCAACACAGGTATCCCGCAGATTTTCCAAATCCGGGCGAAGACATAACAATAACCGGCTATTACAAACTTTACGAAGAAAACGGCATAACTTACAGCTACATAGAAGCTACAAGTGTTGAGTTTTAATTCTATTTTGTAAAGATTCCGATTTTGTTAGCCTTCAAGTTTTTATCCCACATGCCTTTATTTGCTAGCTCAATAGGATAATTACCGTTTTCATCTGAAATCTTCAGATAAACATTATACTTTCCTTCGCTAAGACTCTCTGTTGAAACTGCAAAAGACTTAACACTTCCGTCAAAAACGCAATTTGTCTTAAGTTCTGATTTTGCTCCTCCATTTTGTGGAACAAAAATCAAAGTCATAACCTTCTGCCTGTGATAAGGAATATTTGCAAAACCGTTATTCTTAAAAGCAAGCTTAAATCCGGCATATGATTTTTCATCATTATTTCCAATCTGTGAATCCGTTACAATATAGCGGTAGCCCATGTGCTTTATGAGATACTGGAAGAATTTTTCATCTTTTCCGTTTTCATTCTTAACGAGATTATTCTCAGATATTTCAATAGATTTTGGCACATCATTGTCATCTACATAATCATATTTATAATAACCATTTTCTGAATCAGCCCATGCTAAAACATGATTATTCCAGGCAATATTCAAAAAAGAAAGATGTACATCGTACATTTCTTGCACAGTATTTTGTAAATAACTAGATCTCCACAAACCACCAGAACCGCTGTCATAACATAATTCTCCACCATAAGGAGTATGATCTGTAAACGCTTTCAGATATTCAATCTCTTCTTTTCTCTTGTTTTTAACCTTAAATGTACCTAAATCAGTACCACTTCCAAGATATCCGTCATTATAAAGTCCTAATCTGTAAAATACTGAATCAGGTGTCAAATCAATTTTTGCTGGAACTGTATCTTTAACATAACCAGAATCCAAATAGCGATAAATAAATTGAGGCTGGCGTACAAGCAACGGCACCTTACAGTTAGATAAACCATCTAAAAACTGTTTCATAATCGCAATAATATAGCCAAGTTCTACGCCATCTTTATCTGCAGTTGCATAATAGGTTGAGTGCATTTCACCCCATGGGCCAACCATTCCACATTCTACAGCAGTAATGACATCAGTATATTGTTCTACAAATAAGCAAATATCACTTATATGCTTTAAAAGTATATCAAAAGATATTGGTTCACATGCTTTATATGATTTTCCATTTTCTTTGTAAGACACTAGATTTTCATTATAATCTTTATCATATGCAAAACGAATTATGATGGTCTTATTGTTTTCTCTAGCATTTTGTAAGATAGATTTCAAATTTGATAAATTTAAGTTTTCAACATCTTTATCAGTACCGTTTACTCTACCAGAGAAGGCACTTATATCAACTTTTAGATGCACTAAATTAAAATGAGTACTTGATTTATATGAATAAACTTTATCACTTTTATAATTTATTTCATCATTTACATCAGATAAATTGGAAATAGAACCATTTGCTGCAATCTTTACAGTTTCAGCACTGTAAAATCCCATATCAGGGTTATAAATAATTGCATCTGAATCTACATACGAAATAGACTGTTTTACAAACGACAGTTCATTTTCATTGTATTCAAGCACGCCCGAAAAATCGTTTTCCTCATTTTTGGAATCAGCAGAATTAAAAAAGTTTACATTCAAACATCCGGTTAACAATAAAATGCACAAAAAATCAGTAAAAATAAAAAACTTAAGTTTGCTTAACATATTTCACTCCTAATATATGTTTTAGCAGTTTGTTTTAAATAAATTCTCTCTGAATTCTTTTTTAGATTTTTACAGATTTTAATTTTGATTTTTTAGTTTTATTCGTTTATAAAAATGAAAGATTTTGAATAGTATTTTTTTTATTTATCTGTTGTAGTATCAATTAAACTTTTTGTCAAGATTAGCAACACTAAAAAATAAATAAGCAGTAAAAGGGGGCTTATTACTACAGTAAATGGGATCTTATTACTACAGTAAATGAGGGCTTATTACTACAGTAAATGGGGTCTTATTACTGCAGTAAATGACCTCCACTTACTACAGCAACAAGAAGCATGTTATAGCACAGAATGTTTAACACACAAAAAGAATGCAAAGCATAAAAAAATCCCCCCTCCGGCGTGACGTACGGAGAGGGAAAATTATTTGCAAAACTCAAAATATGCAGAAAAAAAAATGCCAGTCCTAAAAAGCCGCCCTTTCGGGCAGTTTTTTTTTTGGTTTTAGTTAGTTATTTGGTGCAATGTAAGCAACTTCATCATCAAAATAGTTTGGTAATTCGCCCCAAAGATTTCCACCAAAATCAAGGCTTGTTACGTAAACATACGAATAACCTTTATTAATAGCTCTGTCAATTGCACTCTTCATTTCATCAGAATTATGAATGCTATGAATTAAAGCCATCTTATATTTAGAATTACCAGCTTCATCAAAACAATACTCTAATTTCTTTTTTCCATCAGGTTGTATTAAATCAGCATTTTTATAAGAGTCCTCATAAGATACAATTATATCAACCAATTTACCATATTCTAACTGGTTGTTTCCTAATGTACCACCAGCATTTCCAATCTTAATTAAATTCTTATATTTACCATTCTGTTCTGTCATCATCCAGTTATAAATTTTCCAATAATAGCCACCTTCTGGATTCTTGATAGCTGCAAAACCGCCCCATTGGTCATACAAAGAAGCTGTATTTGTTTCAATTTTTTCTCCATTAGAGTTCAGTTTGCAAACTTCGTTTGGAGCATTGTCCAAACCATTTATAAATGGGAAAATATCTTTCCAATCATTTGGATCAGAATCAGTCATAAGTTCATAACGTGGATAATATTCATCAAACCAAATTCCATCAAGATTCAATCCTTTTTGGTTAAGATTATCATACCATTGCGCTATTTCATTAGTTACCTCAGAAGAATTTCTAAATTCATAGTATTCATATTTTCCATCTTTCTTGAATTTTGCATAATCAACCTTTTGTCCTGCAATTACACCGTCTGTTGAGTTACAAGTGTGTACATAGGCAATAATTTTTCCACCATTGTCCTGAATTGGTTTCAAATAAGATTCAGTATTTTCAAATTTGAAATTGGCAGGTCCTTTGTATCCACTAATAACCACATAAAAATCCTTACCAGCGTTTGTAACCTTTCCAGCATAATCAGCTAACTTTTTCCATTGTTCTGCATTAGCTTCTGAACAATCGATATATGCAGGTATAATTACTCCACCTTTAAATTCGTTTTCAACAGGCTGTTCCTGATTTTCAGGATTTCCTGTCTGACTGCCGCTACCTGAGCCTTCTGAACCATTAGTATTTTTGGCAAGTCTTGCAAAAGGAGTTGTCAATGCTGGAATTGAAGTGTCGTCAGTTTGTGCTGTCCAACCTTTTTTATTAGACTGATAAGCAAAACCAAGAGAATCTACATCAGAAGCTGTAATTGCAAATTCGCCTTCAAAGAATGAATATGGAATTGCGTAAATAATTTCATTATTTTTTAATGTGATTTTGTTGTCTGCACATGTAAATTCATAATTTTCTGGCAAGTATTTTCGTAAATTCCAGTTTGAATTTCCATATACAAAGAAGTTTGTATTGCTTCCAGCTACTTTCTGAATCAAAATATTTGCTTTTCCATTTTCCCACAAATGAGCCAAGCTGCAAGAATTATCTTTGTTAGCATCAATGTAAAGGCTGAAATTTTCTACCTGATTTGATTCAGCAATTCTTACAAACAAATTATCTTCAGTATGTGCAACTCTGATTGCTCCATCTGCTAACTCTTTGTAAGCTGTAACATATTTGCTTTCTGCTGCAGGAATAATTGTTGCTGTATTCCAGCCAGAAGTATATGAAATATATCCAACTCCTAATTTTAACATATTAAGAGGTTTCAATTCCAAATCATCAAAAGAAACCTTCAACTCTACAGTTTTGTCATTAACTTCACAATTAATTCCTTCTGATACTCTTGACCATCCCTTATTTTCAGATGCTTTGTGCAACGTTGTTACGAACGAACCATCAGACTGCTTAACTCTTTGAATCAAAAAGTCAGCTCCGTTATTCTGCCAAAGCCAGGTTGATTTTACACCAGTAGTTACATCTCCATCAGCATCAATATAGATATCCAAATTTTCAACTTTTTCATTTGGTTCTGCGATTTTTACTGTTAAAGATTTTTCGTTATACTCAATTTTCAAATTCTGATTTGAAAGTTCAGTTGCAGCTCTTGCATACGAACCATCAGCCGAATTTGAATTCGAAAGTCCCATTTGACAACTTACCAATGATAAGCCCAAAACAACAGCAGGTAAAATTTTCTTAACCATAAACATTTCCTCACTAAAATAAAGTTTTTTTTGTCACGCAAACTTTTTGTTTTAAACTTTCATAATTTTTTTTGTGCACCGTTTCATAGAAACATGCAATTGTAAATAAAAATAGGTGAAACTGAATATGGTTACAAAAAAAGCGCCGTTTTTTTTATGTAAAACAGCGCTTTTGTAAAAAATCTTGTGATATTTTAGAATTTTCTGCTATTGTTTTGTAACAATGCCAATTTTTGTAGCATTAAAAATCGGCTTCCACATATCAGAAGGATTTGCCAAACGAATTGGATACTTGCCATCTGAATCTGAAATTCTCAAATAAACATTATACTTTCCCGAAGGAAGCGATTTTGTATCAAGCTCAAATTCTTTTTTAGTTCCATCAAAAAGCTGATTCTCAACCTGATATGAAACGGCCGCAATATCACCTTTTGCAAAAATTATAGTCATATACTTTTGTCTGTGATACGGAATGTTTGCAAAACCATTGTTCTTAAAATCAAGGTTCATCTTTATTGTTGAAACATCATCTGCATACTCAAAACAAGAACCTGTAAGATAATATCGATAGCCCATATGTTTTATCAAATACTGAAAGAATTTTTCATTACTGTATTTGTTTGAATCGCTGATTGTAACAGAATCCTTTTTATAAGGAATTGTATTACTGTCGGCCCACTCTAAAACATATGAATTTTCGCTGATATTCAAAAATGAAAGATGAACATCATGCATTTCCTTTATAGATTTTTCTAATTTTTCAGCATGCCACAAAGCTTTTTGTTTTCCATCATCGTAGCAAATTGTTCCACCATAAGGAGTTTTTGCAGTAAACGGCTTAAGATAAGCAACATCTTCTGCCCGATTTTCGAAAGTTCCTGAATCTGAAACAGAGGCAAGATAACCGCAATTATATAATCCTAATCTTGAAGCATCTAAATTATTGCCATACTGTTGGCAATAAAGTTTAATATATTTTGGCTGGCTAACCAGCAAAGGAATATCAGTTCCAAGACAAGTCAAAAATTTATGCATAACTTCAATTATAAAACCGTTTGTAACGCCATTATATTTGCCGGAAAGAGTTGTTGAATGCATTTCACCATAAGGGCCAATAAAACCACATTCAATTGCAGTAATTGATTTCTTATTTGCATCAAGAACGCTTGTTAATTGCCCGATATGACCGAGAACAACTGTTTCAAAATCCTTTGCATCTGGTTCTACATCGGAATATTCAGTTTCGCCTCTTGCGTTTTTGTAAAGTTTATAAACTGGAGCGCCATTTGAATAACTTTCCACTACAAAATTATCTTTTGTAATCTTTCCGTGTTCATCTGCGTATTTTTTTTGCCCCTGATATTTATAATCATAAGAAAAACGAACTATTGAAGTTTTATTTGCTGCTTCAACAGCGGCAAGAATTTCTTCGATATCGGCAATTGCCGCAGAAGTAAGCTGCTGAGTTTTTCCAGTTATTGGTTTTCCGACATTTTTAGAATACCCTTTATCATCTGTAACTTTGGTAAGAATAATATCTCTTTTAGCATTGTCAGAAAAGGCACTTAAATCAAACTGCAAATGAATTAAATCAAATTTTGCATCACTATTATATGAATCTTTGTATTTTTCTGTAGCACTGCTAATCTGGCGCAAAACAGTTTTTTTATGATCAAAATCCATTCCATCTGGCTCAACTCGAATATCAATCGTGCTGTAAAAGCCCATATCCGGATTATAGATTATTTCATTTGCATCACCATAAGTAAGCCCTTGCTTTACTTTGTTGATTCCGTTTTCGTCTCGTTCACTTTCTTGCGCAGAAACACTTAACTTTTGAACACTTCTGTTTCTGGCTTCATTCTCTTTACTTAAATCTTCAACTTTTTTTAATGGATTATCACAGCCCAAAAAAACTAATGAGCAAAGTAATAATAGTGGTGTATGCTTACACATATCAAACCTCGCATTAAAATTGTTATCTGCATTAAAGAGAATTTGCAGATTGTAAAATAAATATAAAGTTGATTTTAAGTACAAAAAAAATAATTTTTCAAGAGGAAAAGTAGCAAAATTCCAAAAATAGTGGCAAATTTTTATAAAAAACGCATAAAAAGCATGTATTTTCACAATTTTGTTTTTTCTATATAATGGCGTAAAGTTTATTTTAGCAAAAACTTGAAAATCAAATAGTTCTAAATAATGCGACTTTGATGTCGCAACGGGGTAAATATAAAATGAGCAAATATCCATTTGAATCGATTGAGCCTAAATGGCAGAAGTATTGGGACGAACACAAAACTTTTAAAGCAACTGAAGATGAAAAATTTCCACCAGAGAAGCGCATGTATGTACTGGACATGTTCCCATATCCAAGTGCAGCTGGTCTACACGTTGGACATCCTGAAGGTTATACCGCAACGGATATTTACTGCCGCTACCTGCGCATGAACGGCTACAACGTACTACACCCAATGGGATACGATGCTTTCGGTCTTCCTGCAGAAAACTACGCTATTAAAACTGGAACTCACCCAAAGACAACAACTAACGCAAATATAGAACACTTTACGCAGCAGATTAAGTCTCTCGGTTTCTCTTACGACTGGGACCGCTGTGTTTCTACTTGTGAGCCGGATTACTACAAATGGACACAATGGATTTTCCTTCAGCTCTACAAAAAAGGTTTGGCATACGAAGCTCAGACTCCAATCAACTGGTGTCCTTCTTGTATGACAGGTCTTGCTAATGAGGAAGTAAAAGACGGAAAGTGTGACCGCTGTGGTGCAGAAGTTACTCACAAGACAATCCGCCAGTGGATTTTGAAAATTACTGATTATGCAGACCGCCTTGATGCAGACCTCGAAGGCTTGGACTGGCCGGAAAGTGTAAAGGCAATGCAGCACAACTGGATTGGAAAATCAACCGGTGCTGAAGTTACCTTCACTGTAGCAGACAAGGACGGAAAACCAACATCAAATAAGCTGACTGTTTACACTACCCGCTGTGATACATTGTTCGGAGCTACTTATATGGTAGTTTCGCCAGAGCATAAAATCATTCCTGAAATCACAACTGCTGAACAGGCAGATGCTGTTAAGGCTTATCAGGAAGCAGCTGCAAAGAAATCTGACCTTGAACGTACAGACCTTGCAAAAGACAAGACTGGTGTATTCTCTGGAAGCTATGCAATCAATCCGGTAAACGGAAAACTCATTCCAATCTGGATTGCAGATTACGTTCTGATTTCTTACGGTACTGGTGCAATTATGGCCGTTCCGGCTCACGATGATCGCGACTGGGAATTCGCTAAGAAGTTCAATCTTCCAATCATCGAAGTTTTGAAGAGCGAAGTTGATGTACAGCAGCAGGCTTGGACACAGGACGGAATCCACGTAAACTCTGAGTTCCTCGACGGCCTCAACAAAGCAGATGCAATTGCAAAAATGCTCGAGTTCCTCGAAGAAAAGAAAATCGGTCGAAAGGCTATTAACTATAAACTCCGCGACTGGGTTTACAGCCGCCAGCGCTACTGGGGTGAACCAATTCCTCTGGTACACTGTCCAGATTGTGGAACAGTACCTGTACCGGAAGAAGAACTCCCACTTACACTGCCAGAGGTAAAATCATACCAGCCAACTGGTACTGGTGAAAGCCCACTTGCCGGTATCGACAGCTGGGTAAACTGCAAATGTCCAAAGTGTGGCAAACCTGCAAAGCGCGAAACAAATACAATGCCTCAGTGGGGCGGACGCTGCTGGTATTACCTGCGTTACCTCGACCCTCATAATGACAAAGAGTTCTGTTCTTCAAAGGCAGAAAAATACTGGATGCCGGTAGACTTGTACATTGGTGGTGCTGAGCACGCCGTTCTTCACCTTCTCTA
>JAGCVK010000041.1 GCA_017962415.1 Treponema sp.
GCCGCAAGCGTAAGTCTATTTCTATGGGCGTTTACCGCGTTGACCAGATTAAGTTCCCTGTAAAGTATCACGCTGTTGACCCGGACAAAACTTCGTTTGTTCCGCTTGCTTGTGACGCTCCAATGACTTGCCGCCAGATTCTCACAGACCACCCTAAGGGAAAAGACTTTGGCTGGATTTTGGCTGATATGAAAAAGTTCCCACTTTTGAGCGACGCAAAGGACGAAGTTCTTTCTATGGCTCCAATCATCAATAGCGCAACTTTGGGTGCAGTTCAGGTTGGCGATAAAGACCTTATGGTTGAGCTTACTGGTGATAATATCGAAAATCTCATTCTTTCGGCAAATATCGTTGCTTGTGATTTTGCTGATCAAGGTTACGAAATCAAACCTATTCTTGTAAAACATCCTTATGATACAGGACTTGGAAAAGATATTTTGGTTCCTTATTATTTCCAGCCAACAACAAAAACAACTTTGGGCGCTGTAAACAAACTTCTTGGTTCTGATTTTGATATTGAGAAAGTTAAAGACGCTCTCATCAGAATGGGTAGTACCGTGGTGGTTGAGCCTGTCGAAACCACCTCTGGCAAAGACTACTCTATTACATTGTCGCCTGCTCCATACCGCAACGACTTCCTTCACGAAGTTGATATCATTGAAGATGTTATGATTGGCTGCAATGTTGCTGCATTCGAGCCACGTACTCCACAGGACTTTACTGTTGGTCGTCTTCTTCCACTTACTGAGTTCAGCCGCAAAGCAAAAACTTTAATGGTTGGTCTTGGTTATCAGGAAATGATTTTCAACTATGTTGGTTCTAAAAAAGACTATATTGATAATATGCTGATTGACGGTTCTAAGGTTATCGAAATTGCTAACCCTATGAGCGAAAACTATCAGTTTATTCGTCCAGAAATCCTTTCTTCTCTTTGCCGTGCCGAAGCTGGTTCTGCAAACGCTATGTACCCACACAAGATTTTCGAAATCGGTAAGGTTGCATATCTTAAAGAAGATGAAAATACTGGAACAATTACTCGCCAGCATCTTGGTTTCTTGACTGCTGCAAGCAATGCTAACTTCAATACTTTGGCAAGTGAGGTATCAAGCCTCGTTTACTTCCTCGACCACGAGTACAAGGTAGTTGAAAGCGAAGATCCACGCTTTATTCCTGGCCGCCAGGCTCAGCTTATTGTTGACGGACAGCCAGCTGGTGTATTCGGTGAAGTTCACCCGCAGGTTCTTGAGAACTGGGGAATTACAGTTCCTTGTGCAGCCGGTGAATTAGACCTCGAAACTCTTATGGCTACAGCTGATACAAAAACTGAAGCTGAAAAGGCAAAAGATAAAAAGGTGGTTGAGCCTGTCGAAATCACCGCTGCCGGCGGAAATCAGAAGTCAGAAGCAGAAACAAACCCTGTAAAATACTTCAACGAGCACATTGAGCTCCGCGTTGCAAAAATCACAAAGGTAGAAACAAACCCACAGGGCGATAAACTTTACATCGAAACTTTGGACGACGGTACAGGCACAGAACGCATTATTCAGAGCGGTCTTCGCCCATACCTCACAGAAGACGAACTTCTTGGTCAGCATGTAATTATTGCTGCTAACCTTGCTCCAAGAAAGATGAAAGGCGTAGAAAGTCGCGGTATGCTCCTCGCTTGCGACTACACAGAAGACGGAAAAGAAAAGGTTGAACTCCTCACAGCTCCATGGGCAGCGCCTGGAACAATCATTCAGATTGAAGGTGCCGAATACACAGGCGAAAAACCTGCAAAAATCGACATCGACCACTTCTGCAAAATCGAATACCGCGTAAGTGGAAAGTGCTTTACAATCGCAGGAAAGAAAGCAACTGCTGCAGGAAAGCCAGTAACAACAAACAAAGCTGACAATTGCGAAGTTTGCTAAAACACAAAAAATCCGGCGGTTAAGCCAGTCTCAGCCACCAGTAAATAAAAAGACCGTCCGGGAATGAAGTGTATCCCAAAAGTTGGAGACAATTTTTGGAGGTACACCTCAGAATTCGGGCGGTTTTTTTATTGAGTAGTTTTGTGAATAAAAATACGTTAATCAAAAAAAAGCGTTTACGGAATAGGTCGATTAAAACTGAATCACCCGAATCATTTCAATGTCCTGAATGCGAATTGAATGGTCGGTGGAAACGAGAAAATCGCCCCAGTCTTCGGGCATAAAGCAGCCGTGATCATAACAACCGCCGTCTTTGCGGCAGTTTACGCAAGGGTTCTTTTTTTGCAAATCAAGTTTTGAAACTTCCTTAATTTCGGTTTGTCCATTTTTGAATTTGATTTCCAGTTTCATTTCATGTCTCCTAATTTTTCAGCCATTGATAACTAAATTATCCCATTGCTTTTGCTCTAAAACAAGAGGTAAAAAGTTGTAATTTGAGTTGTATTTTACTTTCTGTTATAATAATCAGAACAGGTGAAATTATGGCGTTTGGATTTATTAAGACGGCGTGTGTTAGTCCTCGTTTGAAAGTTGCGGATTGCACTTTTAATGCGGAGCAAATTATAGAAGCGGCTAAGGTTGCGGCTGGAAACGGTGCGCAGGTAATTGTGTTTCCCGAGCTTTCGATAACGGGCTATACTTGCGGAGATTTATTTTTTCAGCAGAGTTTGCAGAAAGCAGCGCAGCAGCAGCTTAGTTTGATTATCGAAAAAACTTCAAAACTTGGCGCGCTAATTTTTGTTGGACTTCCGGTTGCGCGTAGCGAAGGTATTTACAATTGTGCGGCAGCGATTTTTAAAGGCCAGCTTCTTGCGCTTTACGCAAAATCATATCTTCCAAATTATGGTGAATTTTATGAGCGCCGCCAGTTTACGCCTTTTTCGCAGAATAAAAAAACTCAGTTTATTAGTTTTGCCGGTTTTGAAAATATTCCTTTTGGAACTGATATTTTGATTCAGAATGAAAAAAATCCGTCTCTTACAATTGCTTGTGAAATCTGCGAAGATCTTTGGGTTCCGCTTCCGCCTTCCAGCCGTCATATTTTGGCAGGTGCCACAATAATTGCAAATCTTTCAGCTGGAAACGAAATTATTGGAAAAGCAGAATATCGCCGAAATCTTGTAAAATCTCAGTCTGCGCGTTCTATTTGCGCTTATTTATACGCAAATGCCGGAATGGACGAATCAACGCAAGATATGGTTTTTGCAGGCCATAATCTGATTGTTGAAAACGGAACGCTTCTTGCAGAATCTAAGTTGTTTTCAAATGAATCAATTTATGCAGATGTTGATGTTGAGCGACTTTGCCAGGAACGCAGGCGTACAACCAGTTTTGGATATTCGGCAAATAATGCTCCTTTTGATTCAGATTACACAACTATTTATATTGATTTGCAAACTGAAGAAGAATCAAAAAAATCTGCGGGCTCGCATTCTGCCAGCGCGAAAGAATCTTTTAACCGCTATATTGATTCTCATCCTTTTGTTCCAAATGATGTTGAAAAACGAACGCAACGTTGCCTTGAAGTTATTACTTTGCAGTATAATGGACTTGCAAAGCGTTTGCGTCACATAAATTGTCAGTCTGCGGTTATTGGGCTTTCGGGCGGTTTAGATTCTACGCTTGCCCTTTTGATAACTTGTTATGCTTTTGATAGTGTTGGAATTAGCCGCGAAAAAATTACGGCAATCACAATGCCTTGCTTTGGAACAACGGACCGCACTTATAATAATGCGTGTGCGCTTGCCCGCGAATGTGGCGTTACTTTAAAAGAAGTTCGCATTGCAGATTCTGTTCGCCAGCATTTTATGGATATTGGGCACGATGAAGCAATTCATGATGTAACTTACGAAAATTGCCAGGCTCGAGAGCGCACTCAAGTTCTTATGGATTATGCAAATAAAACCAACGGAATTGTAATTGGAACAGGCGACCTTTCTGAATTGGCGCTCGGCTGGTGCACTTACAACGGCGACCAAATGTCAATGTACGGCGTGAATTCTTCCATTCCAAAAACTTTGGTTCGCTATCTTGTTCAATGGTTTGCAGAAGAAAATGATTCAGCAATTTTGCGTGATATTCTTGATACGCCGGTTTCGCCAGAACTTTTGCCGCCAACCGAAGGAAAAATTTCTCAGGTAACCGAAGATTTAGTTGGGCCTTATGAACTTCACGATTTCTTTTTGTATTATTTGTTGCGCTTTGGATTTTCGCCTTCAAAGATCTACTTTTTGGCAAAACATTCAGAACTCAGCAAAATTTACAATGATGATATAATCAAAAAATGGCTAAAAACATTTTATCGCCGTTTCTTTAGCCAGCAATTCAAGCGCAGCTGTATGCCCGACGGCGCAAAAGTGGGAACAATAAATCTTTCCCCGCGCGGCGACTGGCGTATGCCAAGCGACGCAATGGCTCGTATTTGGTTAGATGAAATTGAAGATTTGTAAACTAAAGTGAATAAAAATAAAACAGACAATTCAATTTATAGAATTGTCTGTTTTATTTTTTTTACATACAAGTATATCCGCCGTCAACTGGCAAAATTACGCCTGTAACGTAGCTTGAAGCTGGGCTTGCAAGGAAGATTGCGGCTGTGTCGAGTTCGCCTTCGTTGCCGTAGCGGCTGAGTGGAATCATTGTTTGTGCATTCTGCTGGAAGAAATCTGAATCCAAAGTTTCTTTTGTGAGCGGACTGTAGAAATAGCCCGGACAGATTGCATTAACGTTGATGTTATATTTTCCCCATTCACTTGCAAGGCCGCGAGTCATATTTACAACGCCACCTTTTGCAGCATGATATGGTGAACAAGGTGCAACTTTATTTCCAACCATTCCGTACATAGAAGCAATATTAATAATGCGGCCATATTTTGCTGGAATCATTGCCTTTTTAGCAATAGCGCGAGCCATTCTGAATGAACCAAACATATCAATATTGATTTCATTGTAGAACTGATCGTCTGTTATATCTTCTGCTGGAGCAACTGCACCAGTTCCAGCATTGTTAATCAAAATATCAATACGGCCAAACTTTGCAAGAATTTCATCTACAGCAGCATTTACGCGCGCTGTGTCTGTAATGTCGCATTGAATGGCGAGAGTTTCAACTTTGTATGTTTCTGCAATTTCTTTTGCAACTTCGTCGATTTTGTCTTTGCGGCGAGCGATTGCAACAATTTTTGCTCCCTGATTTTCAAGAGCTTTTGCCATTTGAACGCCAAGTCCTGTTGAACAGCCGGTTACAACTGCAACCTGGCCTGCTAAATCAAAATATGATTTCATTTTTTTCCTCCGCATATTTTTGATAATTAATTATAGCAAATATAAAGCGATTAGGAAAGTTAGAAAAAACTAACTAATATCTCCCTCGCCTATTGAGCAATTTTGATTTGTTATTTTCCAAGTTTTACAGATTCAATCAGATTAAGATTTTCAGATTTTAGTTCAAAATTTTGGCGAACATCTGAATGGGAAAGTTTTCCGGCTTTATCATAATAATCAATTTTAATATCATAAAAACCAGGTTCCAAAGTTATGCCGCAAACACTTGCGCGTGCTGGAAAATATCTTGAAATGCGCATATCCGCGTGCTCAATAATTTGATTTGTGATTCTTCCGGCGAGCGAAAAAAACTGTAAAATAAGGCCTGCGGCCTGAAGATCCGAATCATCACTTTCAGAAAGTTTTTGACCAACTGCATCGCCAAGAGTTGAACCAATTGCTTTTGAAATAGAGCGAGCAATTGCTTTTGCATAAATTACGCTGCGGTGCAAAATAAAAGTTTCGGTTGCAACATTTTCCATACTTTCTAAAAGTTCAAGCGGTTGCGAAACAGTTTTGCCCGTTGCAGAATTTTTTGCAGTAATTATGATTTTTGAAAAAGGATATTCGCTGCGAATCAGTTCTGGCAGCGCAAGAGCAAAAGTGTAATTTGCGTAACCGTAATCGCGGATAATAATTTCGTCTTTAATTGGAGAAAGTCCCGTGAACGAAACAACGTTTAAGCGCGCCATATTTTTTGGAACCGATAATTCTTCTTGAATAGAAGATGGGCACGCAAAATTATAGAGCTTTTTTTGAGTCAAAAATGCGTCGTTTATCATTCTTTGATTAGTAAAAGCGCCGTCAAAATCACCAAGTTGGCGGCGGTAAAGCATACTCAAATATTCAACAAGTGCAGAATCATGAAACGCAATAGAATCAATTTTAGTTTCTTTCATTTCGGCAGCTTTTCGCGCCTTTTGAAGTTCCGGCTCATACTTAGCCATAATCGTGCGAATTTTATTAATCGCCCGGTTGGTTTCTACAAGCGCATCTTCCGTTTTATCTTCAAAAAAATAATTTAGCGAATTAAAAACATTCAGATAAATATCTTCGTAATCTTCGCCGGAATATTCGAGCACATTGTCATTTATAATAAACGAAGCAATTTCGGCGCTAATACTTTTAGTGTACAAAGTGTAAATGTCTTTTTCGGCAGTCGAAAGCCGGGAAATCGAATTAGAAAAATCATGATTATAATGATAAAGCAAACCCGAATCGAGATTGTACAAAACGCGATTTTTTTTGCCGTAAAGTTTGTTCTGATTTTTTTCAATATAATTAATAGATTTAGAATATTCGCCAGTTTTTGCATTTTGAATCGAAGGAATGTGCTGGCCTGGAGTAGAAACACACGAAACACAAAGAAAAATGGCGAACGAAATAAAAGAAAGATTAAAACATTTTTTCATTTTTTAATTGATATTAGATTCAAAAAGAGCCAAAAAATCCTGCGAAAAATCTTCGGCGATTTTTTGTTCTGCGTCGCGAAGCGCCGTTTGAGTTGCAGCCTGCTCCGAAAGTTTTCCTTTTCGAGCGTTTGCCGAAAAATTAAGAATTGTGCGCGAAGTTTCGCGCTCTTTTAAAGAAGTTTCAAGATTGTAACGCACAAAAACCGTTTCCTGTTTTGTTCCGTCGTTTTTAAAAGTTGCGTTGCACAAAAGAATGTAAGTTGATTTTTCGTTGGTTTTGCTTGTTGAAAATCCAACTTGATGAATTGTAGACGCAAAAGCCGAAGCAAGGCGTTCGTTTTCATCGCCATTTACAATAATTTGCACCGAAACTTCTTGAAAAGCCGCTTGTGTTTTTTGAAGAACAAGGCTGCTGTTTTCGTAAAGCGGAATTTTACGAATTGCCGAATTCAAAATCGAAAGCAGCGATTTATATTCATCGTTTTCCAAAGCAAGCTTGTATGCGCTAACGAGCATATTACATTTTTCGATAGAAGGTGATTTTTTTTCGGCGCCAGAAATCAGCGAATTAATTTTATCTTCAGTTTCGTTGAATTTGAGAGAATAATGTCTAATTGCATCTGATTTTTTGAGAAGCGCGCGCGAAACACAGGTTCCGTCTTTTAAAGTTTTTCTGTCTGAAATATAAAGTCCAGAAATTTCTTTAAGCGCAGAAACCGTTTTAATATTTGAAAGATAAGAAAGTTCGTCGGATTTGTTAGTTGCTTTTTGAGATAAAATAGTTTCCGATTCAATATTTTGATTAAGGATTCTTGCAACTTCGGTTGCAGCGTTGCGGTCGGAGTCAGTTGAAGTTTTGCCAACTCCAATCGCAGCCACATATTCAGTTTCCGAAATTTTAAAATAAGGATCTTCTACCCAGGAAATCTTGTTAGGACTTCCTGCGGTAATAGGAAGTAAAAAGAAAAAAGCAAAAATTGTTGAACAAAAAAGTCGTTTTTGCATATTCTTTTAAAACCGTGTAGAAGAGCGCTTAATGATTTTTTTGATACTACTGTTTGTGTCCATCCAAAGTTTTTTAGTAGTTTCAATATCAATAAGTTCTGCGTTGATAAAGTAAGTTCTTGTTGTATTTTTAGAATCAGAATCTACGATAGTTCTAATAGAACCTTGAAGCATAAAATCGGCGCCGGTTTCGTTTCGCAATGCTTTTGCAGTTTCTTCGCTTGCGTTGTCTTGCTGCTCAAGACGTTCTTGGCGGATTTCTGCTCGTTCTGATGCCGCAGAAACAAAATCAATTTTACCACTATTGATAAGTGCAGCTTCAAGTTTCTTAGTAAGAATTACAGTATCAATATGTTCATCGCTCATATTTTTGAATGAACCAACAATCACAACCGGCTTTTTGCCTTTGTGATTTGTAGAAAACTGCGAAATAGCTTTAGATTCCAGGCAGCTTTCAATAAGTTCATTTGCTACAATTCTTACGTCAGTATCATTCCAATAGCCGCTCAAATCAACTTGCGTATCTGGAGAAACACGCTCAACTTTTGAAGTGGCACAAGAAATCAAAAAAACTGATAAAATCCCAAAAACTAAAAATGACTTTTTCAAAATAGAAGCTCCTTGCGGTTTAACGCAATTATTCAGCAGAGTTCAAAAGGTTGTATTTTTTCAAAGCAGCAGCAACCTTTTCTTCTGTGATTTTTGTTTTTGCATCAGTTACATAATCATCAATGATGTTGTTTGCTTCAACAGCAAGGCCTTTGAAAGGAAGATACATAAGAACGTAAACAGTTCCGTCTTCGTCCATCCAATAATCTTTCTGCTGTGAACCCTGAAGAATACCAGCAGTGCGCTCAACAGTTGCAGCTTCCATATAATTCAAAGTCTGCGAAGGAACGCCAGTATCTTCGGCATAAGTTGTAATAGCTGATTTTAAAGTTGACTGAACAGTTCTAAGAAGTTCTGCGCGTCCGTTTGTTCTTGCAGCAGTAATAGAATTAACACGGTTGCTCATTTTTGCAGCGCCAACAGCATAAATGCCATCTTCAGCTTGTGCTCCAGACATTACCCATTCTGGCATTTGAACGCCTTCTTTACCAACTCTGCTAGGAACATCGTCAGCAGCTTTTTTAGAAGCGCAGCCCATCAAACAGATTGCACATGCAACACATAAAATAGTAAGTTTTTTCATTTTAGAAATCTCCTATAAAGTTTATTATAACATTAATTGTATAACAAAGAAAGAATTTGTTTTGTTACGAAGTTTGACTATAAAACTATCGAATCAATTCGTAAAAAATAATGCTGGAAGCCTGAGCTACGTTCAGACTGTCTACAACACTTTCAGAAACGCCGTTATTCATTCCGCTCCACGGAATAATAACAAGTTCATCGCAGTTTTTGCGAACAGCGTCGCTAATACCGTGTTCTTCGTTTCCTAAAATAATAAGTGCGGGCTTTTTGCCGCGCCCAACAGTATTTAAGTAGCTAACCGGCTTAGTTGCGGCAAGATCAGTTCCAATGCGCAGCATTTTGCCAGATAAAGCTTCGAGAAGGCGGACACTTGAGTTTACACTATAAATATTAACGTATTCCATTCCGCCTTCAGCAACGCGGTAACTGCTTGTTGTGATAGAACTCTGGGCTTCGTCCAACGGAATAATGATATTTTTTATGCCAAAGAAAGCTGCGCTTCGCACAATAGCGCCAAAATTGTTCGCGTTCCCGATTCGGTCTAACAAAACCGCATTTTCGCCGCGCTCGCACCACCCTTCCGTAATTTCAGAATCAAGCGGTTGAATTTCCGGCGCTTGAATCATAGCGACAACCCCTTGATGATGAACCGTGCCGCTAAGTTTTTCCAAATCGGCTGCCGGCTTTTGATTATAAATCCCGTGCGCTTTTGCAATTTTCTTGCAAAGTCCGCCAAATTTTGGAGCCACTTCTTCAGTAAAATAAAGGCGCGTAATTTTTTCAGGATGATTTTTTTCGAGTTTTTTTACAGTCGCAAAACCGCAAACTGCAAGTTCGTTATTTTTTTTATTCTTCATAATCATAATATACACAAATAAAAGTAAAATTGATATATTAAAAAAGAAATCATTTTCAGCATTTGAGTTGTTTAAAAAAGAGAGGAACAAAATGAAAAAATCAATTTTAGTATCATTATTATTTTTAGTTGCAGCGCAGATTTTTGCAATTCCAAATCTTTTAGACAAAAAAGATTATCGTTCTACATCAATCAAAGAGTTAGATTTTGATTTAGCTTGGGAAACATTGGAGCTGAAAGAAACTTACGAAAACACAATCGATGTTGAAATATATTGCAATAACAAAAAATTTACACCAATAGTAAAAACTTCAGATTCAAAATTGCTTATAGAATCAGTTAGTAAACAGAAAAATTATTTTCCATTTAATTCAGGTTTGAATTGCACAGTAATAGTTTATATTCCGCAGGAAAAACAATTCGATAAAATTGAAATAGAAAGCTCGAGCGGTTCAATAAAATCAGAAATCGCACTAAACGCAAACGTCGTAAACATAAAAACCAGCAGCGGCTCCAGCACATTAGAAAATGGCGCAATTGCACAAAAAATCAAAATAAGTGCTTCAAGCGGAAGCATTTTTGCAAAAAAAGTTCAGGCAGATACATTTAGCGCAGAAGCTTCTAGCGGAAACATTGAAATTCAAGACTACAAAGGCAGCACAGCCTCGCTCAAAAGTTTTAGCGGCGGTATAAAAACCCAAGACTTTGCAGCCGAATATGTGGAATTCGAGGTAACAAGCGGCCGCATTTCTTCAACAGCGCTCGATTGCGAATATTTCGATGCACAAAGCACAAGCGGTTCAATATATCTCGAACTTTCACGTGCGCCAGCTGCAAAATCGCAGATAAAATCTTCAAGCGGCTCAATTTCGCTCGTAGTTCCAAAATCCGCAAATTTCGACATAGAAGCACATTCTTCAAGCGGTTCGTTCAAAAACGACTTTTCAAACACAAAGTTTGTTCCACGTTCCGTTTACCAGGAAAAAATCAACGAAGGCGGCGCCACAATCGAACTTTCCACCACAAGCGGAAATTTAAGTCTGGAATATTAATTTTTTTTAGGAGGGGAAAGCCTTCCCCTCGCTCCAGCCTCCTCACTCGTCCGCGCGCTTCGCTTACTCCCTCGCTGCGGGGTCTTCCGCTACCCTTTCTAACGGGCAATCGCCGCCCTACACTTCCACTAAATCTGCCCGGAATAACTGATTGTTTTGCAACGCCTGCTTTTTGGAAAAAAGTATACTTTTAAAATGTAATAGGCCGCCCTTCTTACGAAGGGCGGCCTATTGTTTCTTTGAACTTGTTATTTCAGGCAAGCACAGCTTGCCTTTGAGCCGTTCTTAGCCTAGCGCCAAGGGTTCTCTGTTGGGTAGCGAACGCCAGCTGGCTGGTTGTAGCCGATTTCGTCTACTGCTACGCCAATGTATTTGAATACTTCGAAGAGAGACTTTCCAAAGTGGCCGAATGCAACAGCTCCGTGGTGTGGGAATCCTTTTTCGATGAGCCAATGACGATAGAAGCGGCCCATTTCTGGAATTGCGAATACACCAATTGAACCGAATGAGCGTGTAGCAACTGGAAGAACTTCACCCTGTGCAATGTATGCGCGGAGAATGTTGTCTGCTGTTGACTGCAAGCGGTAGAATGTAATAGGACCTGGAGCGATATCTCCTTCCAAAGTTCCGTTTGTAACTTCGATTGGAAGAGCGCGAGCCATAATCTTCTGATACTTCATTTCGCAGAATGCAAGCTTCTTTGAACATGTGTTTCCACAGTGGAAGCCCATGAATGTATCCTGAAGAGTATAGTTTGTCTTACCCTTGATTTCTGAATTGTACATATCTTTTGGTACAGAGTTGTTGATGTCGAGGAGTGTTACAACATCATCAGAAACAATTGTACCGATGAACTCAGAAAGACATCCGTAAATATCTACTTCACAAGAAACTGGAATTCCTCTTCCTGTAAGGCGGCTGTTTACATAGCAAGGAACGAATCCGAACTGTGTCTGGAATGCAGGCCAACATTTACCAGCAATTGCAACGAACTCGCGGTATCCTCTGTGAGCTTCAACCCAGTCAAGGAGAGTAAGTTCATACTGAGCAAGTTTTGCAAGAACTTCAGGCTTTTTGTTTCCTTTTCCAAGTTCTTTTTCCATATCAGCAACAACTTCTGGAATTCTCTTGTCGTTAGCATGTTTATTGAATGCTTCAAACAAGTCAAGTTCTGAGTTTTCTTCAATTTCAACACCAATGTTGTAAAGCTGTTTAATAGGTGCGTTACAAGCAAGGAAGTTGAGTGGACGTGGTCCGAAAGAAATAATCTTCAAGTGATTCAAAGCATAAACTGCCTTTGCAATTGGAACGAAGTCGTGAATCATATCAGCACAATCTTCTGCATCTCCAACTGGATATTCAGGGATATATGCTTTGATATTGCGGAGCTGCAAGTTGTAAGAAGCATTGAGCATTCCACAGTAAGCATCTCCACGTCCGTCCATCAAGCTGTTTCCAGACTCTTCTGCAGCAGCACAGAACATTTTTGGACCGTCAAAGTGCTTAGCAAGCAAAGTTTCAGAAATTTCTGGACCAAAGTTTCCAAGATAAACACAAAGTGCGTTACAGCCAGCCTTCTTAATGTCTTCCAAAGCCTGTACCATATGGATTTCGCTTTCAACAATACAGATTGGACATTCATAAATATCGTCTGCGCCGTACTTTTTTGTGTAAGCTTCAACAAGTGCCTTTCTTCTGTTTACAGAAAGTGGCTCTGGGAAACAGTCGCGGCTAACAGCTACGATACCAATCTTAATTTTTGGTTTGTTATTAATCATTATATACTCCTATAAAATGTTTTCTTTTATTATGCCCTTCGTTATTACATTGTTATTTAGCAGTTGCAATATCAATATTGATTCCGCTCAAGCCAACAAAAGCGCCAGCCTTTGCTTCGCTTGAATCTGGGTGAGCAATGAGCCATTTGTTGCGAGCCCAAAGCAATTTGTCTTCAAAATCAATTTCCTTGATAGCAGGTTTTTCTGTGTTTGTGTCTTTTGGAAGAACTACGATTACACGGAAACCTTCTTTAGAAACTTCGCCATTTTTTACAGCATTACAAGGTGCATAGTGAAGTGTTGTTTCATAAACCAAAACAACAGTTCCTTTTGGAACATAGAATGCTTCAACAGCAGAAGTATTCAACTTTCCGTTCTTTACAGACTGAAGAGGTGCGAGCAGCAAAATAATGTCGTTAGAAGGAATGTTCAACTCTGAACCGCGATGATATTCAAGGCAGTTGAGTTTTGTGTTGTAACCGTTACAGTAGCCAACCTGAATCGGCATTCCACCGTAAGCGTTTTCGCTGAATTCTTTAGCAATCGGAAGGCTTTCCAATCCAGCATCGCCCGGCTCATAAATTACGGCATTGTCCGGCTTTTTAGTTGTGTCGTCCAGTTTCTTGAGAAGGTCTGTTACATTATAACCTGTAAGAACCTTTCCATACTTTTCAAAACTGTGACTGAAAACAGATTTGATACGCATCTTTTTTCTTTACTCCTATAAAGCATTCCTTGTAAAACGTTTTTGTTATAGTGACAAAAAATTTTTTGCAAAAATGCTCATTTTTTATTCTATCACTATTAAAAATTTATTTCACTATTTAAAAATCAAAATTCAGCGAATTTATGCACTTTTTAGCAACCGGTTGCCTAAGTTTAGAGTTTTTTACAATAAATCAGGAATTTTTGACTTCCAATATATAGAAAACAATATGATAATATTTATATGAAAAAACTATTTGAATCTTACAAGAATTATTTTAGATTTGGCGCAGCAATCAGCGGATTTCTTTTATTAACTGAAGAAGAACGCAAAAAGTTTAATTTACCGGCCTTTGATTTGCCGGAAAAGGCTTTGGCGGCTTCTCAATTTAATCTTGTAGTTGCAGAAAATGAATGCAAAATGGAATCTGTTTATGTTGCAGAAAATTCTTTTGATTTTTCTGGGCCAGACCGGCTGTTAAATTTTGCAAAACAAAATAATCAGCAAATGAGGTGGCACACTTTGGTTTGGCATAATCAAACTCCAGAATGGATTTTTAAAGATGAAAAAGGCCAAAGGGTAAGCAAAGAAGTTTTGGAAGAACGGCTCAAAAATTATATTTTTGTCGTTGGTGAACGCTATAAAAACGATATTTGTTCGGTTGATGTTGTAAACGAATGTATTTCTGACAAAAATTTTGTTCTGCGAAATGGCGAAGACCGCTCTTTGTGGTTTGATATTCTTGGCGAAGAATATATTGATAAAGCGTTTTTTTGGGCAAAACAAGCGTTTCCAAAATCGAGCCTTGTAATTAATGATTATAATTTGGAAATGGTTGAAGGAAAACGGCTTGGAATGTACGAACTTTTAAAAGGTATGAAAGCTCGCGGCGTTCCAGTTGATACGGTTGGACTTCAAATGCATATTAATATTGAAAATCCGCCGGTTAGCGAAATTGAAAAAACAATTGAACTTTACGGAAGTCTTGGTTTGAACGTAATTGTTACCGAAATGGAAATTTCTGTTTATACAGACAAAGAGCAGGGCAACAACAAATTTGATGCTTTGCGGGAATTTACGCCAGAACTTTTTGAACAGCAGGCAAAACGATATTTTGAAATTTTTGAATGTTTTAAAAGACAAGCCAAAAAGGGCATTTTAAAAGATGTTGTTCTTTGGGGAATTTCAGACAGGCTGAGCTGGAAAAATTACTTTCCGGTAGAAGGCCGAAACGATGCGCCGCTTTTATTTGATAGAGAAGGAAAGCCTAAACCTGCTTTTGAAAGATTGACAAAATAAGCAAAATTTGTCATTTTAAAATAAAAACTTGCCGTGAAATATGGTTGGTCAAGCACGCTTTGTTTAAAGTTTTGGCATATCCGTTTAGCGGTTAATTTTTGAGAGGTTATAACCGCTATGATTATTGATTTTGAATATCAGCCTGTTTTGGAAGATTACAAAAAAAATGGCGATATGAAACTTGGATCTATTCTTAAGATTTTGGAAAATTCTGGGAACAAGCATTCTGATAAAGCTGGAGATGCAATTCTTGAAGGAACAAACAACGGAAAAGCCTGGATTTTAACAGACTGGCTTATTGATATTATTGCGTATCCAAAATATGGGGATAAGATTCTTGCAAGAACCTGGTCTGAGCCGGTAAATCATCCGCTGGTTTGTACGCGTGATTTTGAAATGTACTGTAATGGCGAGCTTTCTGTAAAAGGAACTACTAAATGGATTTTGCTTGATTTGGGAACGAACCGCCCTTGCAAAATTACGCCGGAAATTATTGATAAATATCAGCCGGAAAATAAGCAGACTTATGAAGATTCAAAACTGCCGCGACTTGTTGTTCCTGAAAGTTTTAGCCGCGAAATTCCTGTTTGTATTCGTAGAGCTGATATTGATTTTAATGAACACGTTCACAATCTTACTTATCTTGATTATGCATTGGAAGTTTTGCCGCAAGAAATTTATGATAACCGCGATTTTAAAAAGCTAAGAATTAATTATAAATTGGCTGTAAAAAGCGGCGAAGAAATTCTTTGTAAATATGCACAAGTTGAAGGGCGCCACGTTTGTTGTATTTATGGTGCGGCTGGTGATTTGCGAACTCAAATTGAGTTTGACTAAACGGGCGGGTTAGCGCTGGGAGCGCCTGCGAAGCAGCCGACCGCAGCGGCGGCGATTTGGTGGTTGAGCTTTGCGAAACTGCCAAATTGCTAGAGCGAGGACGGTGAGCGTTAGCGAAGCGCGGACATAGCGACCGCGTGAACGAGCGGAGCAGCGCAGCTGCGGAGCGAGTGAACGCGGGAACCTCTAAATAATTAAAAAAAATAGCAGAGATTCGTTAATCGTAAAAAATCTAACAAAATTTTTAAAAAAAACTTAACTTTTGTGGAAAAGACTGGGCTTTTTTGTTTTATTCCTAAAATTTTGAAAAATTATTCCTAAAAATCTTTATTCTAATATTTTCCGTGCGGCTTTATTATTCTTTTGAGAATGAAAAAGTATCTATAGGAGGAATTAGATGAAAAAACTTGTAAAAGTGCTTGCTTCTGTTGCTTTGTTGGGAACGGTGCTTGTTTCTTGTTCTAAGAATCAGGCGGGAGCAAAGGGTTCTTCTGACTCGAAGAAGATTAAAATTGGTGTTTCTATCTGGAGTTCAACTGACACTCTTGGTAGTCAATGTAAGCGCATTCTCGACGCGGCTGCTAAGGCTTTGGACGTGCAGGTTATGTACGTTGATCAGGGCCACATTTCTGAAAACGTAACCAGCTCTGCTGAAACTTTGAGTGCTGCTGGTTGTGACGGTATTATTATTTGTAACTCGGCTTCTGCTGAAATGACTTCGGTAATTAATACTTGTAATCAGAATAAGGTTTATGTTGCACAGTTCTTCCGCATTATCAGCCAGGAAACTAACCCTAATGAATATGCGCTTGCTGCTAAATCACCTTATTATGTTGGTGCTGTTCACGAAAACGAAGTTGAAAATGGTGAAAAACTTGTAACTATTCTTGCTGAAAAGGGAAACAAAAAAATTGCTCTTGAAGGCTGGGAAGCTGGAGACGCAACTTTCCTTCTTCGCTGGCAAGGTTACAAACAGGGTGTTCAGAAATGGAACGCTTCTCATTCTAACAAGATTGAGCTTCTTGAACCTCAGTATGGTGGAACTACATCTGATACTGGCCGTTCAACTGCTGAAGCTATTATCAACGCTAATCCAGACATTGACGCTTTAATCGTAGCTGGTGGTGGTGGAGACACTTTGGTTGGTGCTCTTGCTGCTATTGAATCTATGGGTAAAAAAGGAAAAATCGCTGTTGTTTCAACTGACTTCCTTGCAGACCTTGATGAACAGCTTAAAACTGGCGGAATGGCTGCTGAATCTGGCGGACACTACTGCGACCCTCTTATTGCATTTATGCTTGTTTACAACGCAATTAAAGGAAACTACGCTGTTTCTACAAACGGTTTCTACGATGTAAACTTCCCTTATCTTTATGTTGCTTCTCCGGAAGATTATGCTGCTTACGCTAAATACTTTGTAGATGCTCTTCCTTATAATACTGAAGAACTTAAAGCTATGGCTGCTCTTTCTGAGCCAGAACTTGAAGTTGCAACTGCAAAACTTTCTATTGAGGACGTAAAGAGCCGCAGATAGTTATTTAATAATTTGTGAAATGGGTTAAACGCGGAAACGGGCACCCTGTTTAATCTTCAAACTTTGGGGAGCAGGAACTTCAAAAATTACTGCTCCCTTTTTTTAGGATTGTTTAATAGAAATGAGTGAAAATTTAAATGGATTGCAAATTGGTTTTGCAAAATTCAAGAAAAGTAGATTTTTTGGAGTAGCTACTCTTATTGTTTTAGCTATTTTATGCTGGGGAATTTTTAAACTTTTATCTCCTCAAAACTTTGGAACTTCAAAACTTATGTCTGATTATCTTCAGACGAGTATTCAATATGCTGTTGGTGGCTGTGGCCTTTACTTTATTGTTGTAATGGGCCTGTTTGATTTTTCGATTGGCGCAAATATTGTGCTTTCGTCAATGGTTGGAGTTTTGCTTTCGCGCCATTTGGGCTATTTTGGTCTTATTGGCGGCACGCTTATTACTGGCGCTTTGATTGGTGCCTTTAACGGCTTTTTTTATTCTAAACTTAGAATTCCTTCGATGATTGTAACTGTTGGTCTTATGCTGGTGTTGGAAAGCGTTGCAAATTATGTTGTTGATTTGGACAAGTCGGGCTTTCCTGGAAAACTGACTAACGCTTCTATTTTGGCATTTAATCATGCTCCGTGGAATTATATTGCGGCTTTTGCTGCATTTTTGCTTATGGTTTTTATTTTGAGATTCACAAGAATCGGAACTTACTGTAATGCTATTGGAAGTAACGAGCTTGTTGCTAAAAATATGGGAATCAGCGTAGAAAAATACAAGTTTATTGGTTTTGTTTTGCTGCATTTCTTTGTAGGAATTATGGCGCTTTTGACTGTAAGTTACGGAAAAGGAATTCTTGCGGTTACTGGAATGACCAGTATGGACCGCAACTTTAAGCCTTTAATGGGAACTTTCTTTGGCATTGCCTTTAAGAAATTTGGCTGCCCGGTTACTGCTATTGTAATTGGTGAATTTATTATCACTATGATTTTTAATGGCCTTGTTGCTCTTGATGTACCTACAACTATCAACGACTTTGTAACTGGTGCAGTTCTCCTTGCTATTGTAACTCTTACCAACCGCGGTAAGATTGGCAGCGTAGTTAAATAATCAAAAGGGGGGAAAAATGAGTGAAGTTCTTTTAAAAGCAGAAAACATAAATAAATTTTTTGGTGTTACGCACGCTGTAAGAGATTTTTCTTTTGAATTGTATGCGGGCGAGATTCACGGGTTGATTGGTGAAAACGGTTCTGGTAAATCAACGTTCAGCTCTATGCTTTGCGGTATTTATTCTGTTTCCAGCGGTAGTTTTAATCTTATGGGAAAAAATATCCGCCCAAAAAATCAGGTTGAAGCAAATAAGGCTGGTATTTCGATTATTGTTCAGGAAATGGGAACTTTGTCGGGCTTAACTGTTGCCGAAAACATCTTTTTGGGTGAAGAAGACAAGTTTATGCACGGAATTGTAAAAGACACCCGCGCTATGAACAAAGAAGCTCAGCGGCTTTTGGATTCGTATGGATTTTCGCACATTAAGGCTTCTAAAATGATTAATTTTTACTCGTTTGAAGAGCGAAAACTTGTGGAAATTGTAAAAGCCACATATTTTAATCCAAAGATTCTTGTTGTTGATGAAACTACAACCGCGTTGAGTCACGACGGCCGCCAGGAACTTTTTAAGGTTATGAACAAAACCCGCGAAAGAGGGGCAACGGTAATTTTTATTTCGCACGATTTGGACGAAGTTCTTGAACACACAGACAGAATTTCGGTTTTGCGCGACGGTGTTCTTGTAAAAACTGTAAATACAAAAGACGTTACAACCGACGACCTTAAGCGCGAAATGGTTGGCCGCGAAATTGGAAATAAATATTATCGAACTGATTATGGCGAAAAAGTTTCTGATGAAGTTGTTTTGTCGCTTAAAGATTTGCGTGTTCCAGGCGAGTTTGAAAATATCAATTTGGATTTGCATAAAGGCGAAATTCTTGGTATTGGCGGACTTTCTGAATGCGGAATGCACGAAATTGGAAAGGCGATTTTTGGCGCTTCGTATAATAGAAAAGGTAAAGTTACTTTAAGCGACGGCTACGAAATCAAAGATATTCCGGGCGCAATAAAGCACAGTATTGCTTACGCTTCAAAAGACCGCGATAACGAATCAATTGTTATTGCAGATTCAATTGGCGAAAACATAATGCTGCCTTCGCTTAGCGACCTTTCTAAACACGGATTTTTGAATCTGAAAACACTTGGAAATTTTGCGCAAAAGTTTGCGGTTCAAATGAGTACAAAAATGACGGGAATTAAACAGTACGTTTCTGAACTTTCGGGCGGAAACAAACAGAAAGTTGTACTTGCACGCTGGATTGGTAAAGGTTCAAATATTTTGATTTTGGACAGCCCAACGCGCGGTATTGATGTTCGTGTAAAAGCTGATATTTATACTTTGATGACCGAGCTCAAAAAGCAGGGAAAATCAATCATTATGATTTCGGAAGAGCTTCCTGAACTTTTGGGAATGAGCGACCGCATTTTTATAATGAAAGACGGAAAGTTCAACGGCGAATTTAGACGAAGCCGCGAGCTTGGTGAAAAAGATCTGATTGCAAAGATGATTTAGAAAAGGAGCGTTAAAGTATGACAAGTCAAGTTGCAGTAAATAATGTAGCAAGTGTAGATTTGATAAAAAAGGCAAAAATAAAACAAATATTTTCAAACTTCGGGCCGTTGTTCGGATTTTTTGGAATTGTGCTATTGTTTTCTATATTAACAGGCGGAAAAATCATTCAGCCAAAAAACTTGAGCCTTATGTTGAGCCAGGTTTTTGTTTTGATGACCTGCTGTACCGGTGTGTTTTTGATTATGACGGTTGGTGGCCTGGACTTTTCGCAAGGTTCAGTACTCGGGCTTTCTTCTATTATATTTTGCTGGGTTTCTAATTACAGTATTCCGCTGGCGGTAGTTGCTTCGGTTTCGGCCGGTGCTTTAATGGGTGCGTTCAATGGATTTTTCCATGTAAAATTTAAGATTGCGTCGTTCATTGTAACAATGTGTTCGCAATATTTTTTCCGTGGATTGTGTAAATACATTACAACAGCGGGACCAGTTCCGGCAAGTTACAAAGTGCTTTCGCTGGATCAAACCTGGTTTAAGTTTCTTTTAATGGGAATTGTGCTTGTTGTTGTTTTTGTAATCTGGCATTACACAAGAGTTGGATATGATTTAAGAGCAATTGGTGCTGGCGAAACAGCTGCAAGATTTTCAGGTTGCCGCCCGGATTTAAAAAAGTTTTTGGCTTATGTAAGTGCCGGCGCAATCACAGGATTTGCTTCGTTTATAAATGTTGTTCACGTTGGAGCAATTACAGGAACAGCTGGAAGACAGCTTGAAACTCAGATTTTGATAGCGTTGGTTTTGGGTGGAATGCCGATTTCCGGCGGTGCAAAAGCAAGATTTTCAAATATTATTTTGGGAACTTTGACTTTCTGCGTGCTCGAAAAATCACTTCCAATGGTATTTTCGGTTGCGGCAACACAGCAGCTTGTAAAAGGAATAATCTTTTTGATTGTTGTGGCTCTTACAATAGACCACGAATCATTAAAAGTAATTAAATAGCCTCCTTATTTTTTTTTGATAAAAAACGTTTTGGGCAGCGTTGGGGTTCATGACCGGCGCTGCCCTTTTTTTGCAGAAATTATTAAAAATGATTTAAGAAATTGATTAAAGCGGTTTGATGTCTTTTTTATAAACCGAGCGCATTCCAATAAAACTTGTGATTACAGAAGCAGTTTCGGCAATAATAAATGCCCACCAAATGTTATTTACATCACCAGTAAGCGAAAGAAGATACGCTGCTGGTAAAAGTACAATAATCTGACGAACAAACGAAACAATCATACTCATAAGGCCTTTGCCAAGAGCCTGGAAAACAGAAATCAAAGTAATACAAACAGCTGCAATAGGGAAGTGAAGGGCAATTCTTCTGAGCGCTGGAATACCGATAGAAAGCATTTCATCAGAAGCGTTGAACATTCCAAGCAACTGGCGAGGGAAAACTTCAAAAATTAAAAGCCCGGCACTCATAATCAAAATAGCTGCAATTGCGCAAAGTTTTATAGCCTTTGTAATTCTGTCTTTGCGTTTTGCGCCAAAATTATAAGCAACAATAGGAACAATACCGTTATTCAAACCAAAAACCGGCATAAAAATAAAACTCTGAAGTTTAAAGTAAACGCCATAAACAGCAACGGCAGTCATAGTAAAGGCTCCAAGAATCAGATTGATTAAATAAGTTAAAACCGAACCAATAGAGCCAAGCAAAATAGAAGGAACGCCAACCTTGTAAATATCAGCGATAATAGTTTTGTTTGGGCGGAATTCAGGCTCTTTAAAACAAATGTCTTTGTTTTTTGTAAGATTCAAAGTAAGAGAAATACCAAATCCGACAATTTGACCAAAAACAGTTGCCCAAGCGGCACCGGCAATTCCAAGTTTTGGGAAACCACAAAGACCAAAAATCAAAAGAGGGTCAAAAATGATGTTTGTGATTGCTCCGGCAAGCTGCGAAATCATAGAAAGAATAGTGCGGCCAGTAGACTGCAAAAGACGTTCAAAAAGAATTGCGCCAAAAAGTCCGAACGAAACAATCATACAAATAGAAAGATATTGAACACCATAAGCAATAATTTCAGGGTCTTTAGTTTGAGATTCAAAATAAATGCGAGGAATAAAAATACCAAGCAAAAGAAAAACAATTCCAGTAATTACAAAAACAAAAATACCGTTGAGAGCAGTATCGCTAACAGCTTTTTTGTTTTGCTGGCCAAGTCGCATAGAAAGCAAAGCGTTAATACCAACGCCAGTTCCAACCGCTGCCGAAATCATAAAGTTTTGAATAGGGAAAGCAAGAGAAACGGCAGTAAGAGCATTTTCAGAAATCTTTGCAACAAATATGCTGTCTACAATATTGTAAAGAGCTTGAACCAGCATCGAAATCATCATCGGAAGGGAAATTTGAATCAAAAGTTTGCCAAGAGGCATAGTTCCCATTTTGTTTTCAGTTTGAACAGGAGCGGCAACCGAAGTTGATTTTTCGCCGCCATTAATTCCATTAAAATCTTTGTTTTCCATATAAGTAATTCCTTAGGCGTGAAGTTTAACAAAAAATGTAGGAAAATGTAAGTAACAAATAAAAAAAAGTTTGATGCTAAAAGTATTACGAAAAAGTTCGCGGCTGACATCTCCGGCTCACAAAAAGTTCCCCGTCCCGCCAGCCGCGAACCAATATATGTAATCACCCCGGAGCTATGCTTCTACGAGGTGGAAGTGATATGAACAAAGTTCATATCGCGTAGTATTTTACAAAATGATTTATTTAAGAGCAAGAAGTTCAAAATCCAAACAAGCGCGGCTTGCAGTAAACGGGCGAACTTTGCTGTCTGCAACAGCTACATGTTCAGGGTGTTTAGAATAAGATTTGAGCGCCTGTTCAGATTCAAAAGTTGAATCAAGCATTAAATCTGCAGTAGAAGAAGCAAGGCGGCCGTTTGTGATAACTTTAATGTCTACAAGTCCCGGAATCTTTCCTTTAAGGCCTTCGAGCCCTTCTTTGATACCAGCTTTTACAGATTCTTTTTCAGAATCGCTCATTTCTTTTAATGTCCATAAAATAATGTGTTTTACCATTTTGTCCTTTCCTTAAATCAAATTACAACCGGATTTACGTTCTTCCGGGTGAGCAACTTCAAAGCCACAGTTGGCTTCCATATTCAATTCGCGCAATTCTTTTATGCCGTCAATGTAAAGCTGGTAATTAATCCCAGTTGATTCATAACCGCAACCAACATCATAATCATCGCCCAAAGATTCGCGAACAATCTGCTCGCGCTGCTGGCGAGTTGTGTCTTTAATTAAAATACTTGCCATAAAATTTCCTTTTGAAAAGTATTCTAGCACGAAACGCGGCCAAGCTAAATAGGAAAAATTTGGGCGTTACCGCCGCTTCGCGGCGGTCGGGCTTTTCGCCCTTCCGCGCTAACCGCGCTCCATTCCTGCACTCTGGTAGTTGCGAAAAAGCACCGTTTTGTCCCTTTTGTTAAATCCAAAATCCGCAAGCACAACCGCCGCACCCATCGCAAAAGCCGCAACAGTCGCAACCACCGCCGTTCCGGAACTGCTTCGCAGGGGCTACAATCCCTAACGCTAGCTCTCCCCGAAAGAATTTTTCTAGGATATTTTATATCTTTGCAAGATGATATTATCAGAAATGCTAAAATAAAAGTTTATTTTTGATATATAATAATGTTACAAGGCTGTGCTATTGTTGTGCAAGGAGAAAAAATGAAAGAAGCATTTTGGTCAATAATTGAAAAATTTCCAATTATTGGATTATTATTAAATATTATTATTTTACTGATTCTTCCAGCAAGCTTCATTTTTGGATTAGTTAGAAGCATAAAGCGAAGAAATAAAATAGCTATAATTATTTTTTCCTGCGTAAATTTCTGCTATTTATTATTTTTCGTACATCTTTTTTTATCCTATTATTCTCTTATTAAATTTAGTAAGATTTCAAATCAGGAATTTCATAATGAGATGGAACAAGTCAATTATTACACAATTAAAGAAATAAATCCGGAATTCGATATCAGTTCAAATGACAATGAGTTTCCTATAATTAAAATTAATGAAGGAATTTATCTTGGTGGCGATTATGAAAAGTCATTTAAAATTTATAATAAACCAGATTATCGAATTAAAGGATTTGTATTTTATATTTGGTTCGCAGAAATTTATATAGAATATGAATTTGTTCCTGAACATTTTTATGAAATTAATTTTGAAAAACTCCAAAAAGAATATGCAATAAAATCTATTGGAGCCTTCTATTATATAAACGAAGAGCCAGAACAACACGAAATATGGACAGATGAAATGGAAGACGGCATAAATTGTCTATTTGCAAAATAGACCTTAAAACAATTAAGAAATATAAGGATTAAAACTATGAAAAAGAAATTTGCCATATTTGCATTCTTTTTTATAACTTCTTTTGTTTTTTCACAAGAAGCAAAATATAAAATCGCTGGAAAGTCATATAATAAACAGATATATGATGAAAATAATAATCAAATTACAAAATTCAAAAATTGGGAAAATATTCAAAGTTTTTATATTTCTCCGGATAATAAAAAAATGCTTGTGTATCACAAGCCTGATAAAGCAAAGGCCTATTTAATTACGTTGTATGATTTGCAAACAAATTCAATAATTGCTGAATGTGAACCTGGTTGGGCGTGTTTTGGGATTCGGTGGACAAAAGATTATCTTATCTACATTTGGGCAACAACTGGCGGTGGAACTAGATTTGAATATCGCAATTATAATACGCTGGCTATTGAAAAAACAATTCAAACATACTTTCCGTTTGAAGATGAAGAAGATAATGTTTTAATCGGCGCTTCTTTTAATTATTGTGAAAACGATATAGATTTTTATGATTTTTCAAATGGAAATAAACTAAAAACAATTAATCTGATTAAAGAATTGGAGCAAAAAGGCATTTATACTTCTGGAACAAGCACTAGCGATATTAAAAAAATCGGAACAAAAAAATACGAATGTAGTATAATTTATTATCTAAATAAAGAAGGCCAGGAAGATAAAGAAATTCAAATGCAGCTTGAATTTGAACTATAATATTTTTAGCAAACAAATCAAAACGCGCGCTTTGTTTGCTTTGTACTTAGGAGTAAAAAAATGGATACACGACGCGATAAATCAAATTATTATCTTGATATTGCAGAAGAAGTTTCTAAAAGATGTACATGCCTTCGCAGGCATTATGGAGCAATCATTGTAAAAAATGATGAAATTGTTTCAACTGGTTATGTTGGCGCGCCAAGAGGCAGAGCAAATTGTACAGATTTAGGCTATTGTAT
This sequence comes from Treponema sp., assembly GCA_017962415.1. Lineage (GTDB taxonomy): Bacteria > Spirochaetota > Spirochaetia > Treponematales > Treponemataceae > Treponema_D. Next base: position 24,912 of record JAGCVK010000041.1, read on the forward strand.
TCGGGCAAAATTGAATATTCCTCGCGGCGAACGATATGAACTTTGTCGCAGTGTTCATGCAGAAGCAAATGCAATCATTTCAGCGCCAAGAGAAAGAATGATTGATTCAACCTTGTATTTAACTGGAATTGAAGTGAGCGACAAATCATACATCAAAAATGCAAACAGCTGTTCAATGTGCAAAAGACTTATTATTAATGCCGGAATTAAAACCGTAGTTATTAGAATTAATCGCGATGAATATAAAACAATCGAAGTTTCATCTTGGGTTGAAAATGATGAATCTATAGACGGCGCTTTGGGATATTAAACTTTATTGTAAAGCTGATTTTTATGACTTGCTGGAACAAATAAAATCAAATGTTTCTTTTGAATAAAAATGAATCGAGTAGAACTTCATGAATCTATAATAAATAATTCTCTTATGACTTTTGCCCGAAGCGGCGGAAACGGCGGCCAAAACGTAAATAAGGTTAATACAAAAGTTCATTTGGTTATTCCAGTTAGTTCACTTGGCGGGCTTACAGATTCAGAAATTGTACGTTTGCGCTCAAAACTTTCTGCAATAATAAATAAGGACGATTGTCTTTTTCTTGATGTAGATGATGAACGTTATCAGGAACGTAATCGTGAAATTGCACTTTCGCGACTCGAAGGCAGAATTGTTCAGGCTTTAATAATCCCCAAAAAAAGAATCAAAACAAAACCAACTCGGGCAAGCAAAGAACGAAAACTAAAATTAAAAAAAATCCGCAGCGAAATTAAGAAAAATCGCAGTAAAATCTGGTAAAAAAGGAAAAAATATGACCGAACAAACAATTAACCGAATCCGAAAATTTGTGGCCGACAGAGATTGGGCGCAGTATCACAGTCCGGCAAATCTGGCTAAATCAATTTCAATTGAAGCAAATGAGCTGCTTGAATGCTTTCAATGGAGCGATTGCGATTATAATCTTCAGCATGTAAAAGAAGAATTAGCTGATGTTCTTGTTTATTGCCGCGATATGCTTGATGCTTTGAATCTCGATGAAGACGAAATTATCAATATGAAAATGGATATGAACGAAAAAAAATATCCGGTAGAAAAGGCAAAGGGCAACAATAAAAAATACACAGAATTGTGATATAATAAAAATATGGGAAAAATCAAAATTATCAAAGGTGATATAACAAAGTTAAGCTGTGATGTTATTGTAAATGCGGCAAATTCCAGTCTGCTTGGCGGTGGCGGCGTGGACGGTGCAATTCATTACGCTGCTGGCCCGGAACTTCTTGCCGAATGCCGTACACTAAATGGCTGCAAAACCGGCCAGGCAAAAATCACAAAAGGCTATAAACTGCCCGCCCGATTTGTTATTCACACCGTTGGCCCAATTTATTATGAGCATAGTCCAGCACAAGCCGAGACGCTTTTAACTTCCTGCTATGAAAATTCTTTGAATCTTGCAAAAGAAAAAGGCCTTAAGACAATCGCTTTTCCGCTGATTTCCGCCGGCGTTTACGGTTATCCGCAGCGAGAGGCTATTAAAGTTGCAATTGAAACAATTAAACTACATCAGAACGATTTTGATGAAATTACGCTGGTTTTGTTTGGGGAGCGGGAGTTTGGGTTTGCAAAAGAAGATTACTCCGAGTTTGTAAGAGGGTAGTAAAGAACTTTACTTCAACCTCTTCTTCAATTCTTTAATCAGTTCATCACTCTTCTTAAACGACGCACTCAACATATCAAGCAGTTCCGCAGTAGTATGAGTAACTTCCTCTTCTTTTACAAATGGATTTTTAATATCAAGATTCCAGCCACTTTCTGCAATTCGCTCAACAGGAACACGCCAAGCCTGTTCGTTTTCAACACGATTACTCCACCATTCTTTAAGAGAAGCAAACTCACTCTTTTGAATCGGCTTTGTTTTAGAATAAGATTTCTGGCCTTCAGGTAGCTTATGTTCCCAGTACCAGATTTCCTTTGTTGGTTCGCCCTTTGTAAAAAACAAAAGATTTGTCGCAACCGAAGCATAAGGCTGGAAAACCGAGTTAGGCAAACGCACAATAGTATGAACATTACACTGCTTCAAAAACTCTTCGCGGATTCTCTGCTTTACACCGTCGCCAGTCAAAGAACCGTCAGGCAAAACAATTGCAGCCCGACCACCATCACGAAGATATCGAATCATCAAAAGCAAAAATAGGTCGGCACTTTCTGTAGTTCGGAACTGAGCCGGATAATTAGTTTCAACACCATCACTTACACTCGCACCAAAAGGTGGATTAGCAAGAATAACATCAACCTTGTCTTTAGCACCAATAGAAGTATATTCACGGTTCAAGCTGTCGCCGTTAATAATATTCGGAACTTCAATATCATGCAAAATCAGATTAGTTACACAAAGCATAAAAGGAAGCGGTTTTAATTCCTGGCCGCGAATTGTTTCTTCCAGAGTTTTCAAATCTTCAACAGAATGAACATCCTGCGCCCTGATATTTTCAATGGCGCTCGTCAAAAATCCGCCCGTACCACAGGCAGGATCAAGAACCTTTTCTCCAAGACGCGGATTAATAATCTCCGTCATAATTTCTGTAACAGCACGAGGAGTATAGAACTCTCCATAGTTACCCGCACTCTGCAAATCACGCAAAAGACTTTCGTAAATATCACCAAAAGTATGACGGTCTTCGCTGGCATTAAAATCAATCTCATTGAGCTTGTTCACAACCTGACGGATAATCGTA